>CAYNDK010000132.1:0-8144 GCA_964395965.1 uncultured Flavobacterium sp. | reverse complement strand
AAATCAAAAAACCTAATTTTTATCGGCTTTTTTTGCACTTAAGCGAATATTTTTACTTTTTGCTTGTTTATTAAATTTATTTCCCTACTTTTGCGCCCAATTTGAATTTTTTAATCATTTGTATTATGAAACATTATGAAACTGTTTTCATTTTAAATCCCGTTTTATCTGAGGTTCAGGTAAAGGAAACAGTAAGCAAGTTCGAGGATTTTCTTACTTCTAAGGGTTCTAAAATGGTATCAAAAGAGGATTGGGGCTTAAAAAAATTAGCTTACGAAATCCAACACAAGAAAAGTGGTTTTTACCATTTATTCGAATTCCAAGCTTCTCCAGAAGTTTTGATTCAATTTGAAACTGAATTCCGTCGTGATGAGCGAGTGATGCGTTTCTTAACTGTAGCACTTGACAAGCATGCGGTATCTTGGGCAGAAAGAAGAAGAGAAAAATTAAAATCTAAAGCGTAAGGAATCATGTCGAACATCGAACAATCAGCAAAAGGAAAGAAAGACGGAGATATCAGATATCTTACGCCTTTAAACATTGAAACTAACAAAACTAAAAAGTATTGTCGTTTCAAAAAATCAGGTATCAAATACGTTGATTATAAAGATCCAGACTTCTTATTAAAGTTTGTGAACGAGCAAGGTAAAATTTTACCACGTCGTTTAACTGGAACTTCTTTGAAATACCAAAGAAAAGTTTCTGTAGCTATCAAAAGAGCACGTCATTTAGCATTAATGCCATACGTAGCTGATTTATTAAAATAATAAGGAGAAAAGATTATGGAAATTATTTTAAAACAAGACGTTCAGAATTTAGGTTTTAAAGATGATATCGTAAGCGTGAAACCAGGTTACGGTCGCAACTTCCTAATTCCTCAAGGATTTGCTACATTAGCAACACCTTCAGCAAAGAAAGTATTGGCTGAGAACTTAAAACAAAAAGCGCACAAAGAAGCTAAGATTGTAGCAGATGCTCAATCATTGGCTGAAGCTTTAAAAGCGTTAGAAATCAAAATTTCTGCAAAAGCAGGTGGTGATAAATTGTTTGGTTCTGTAACCAACATCGATATCGCTGAAGCTCTAGAGAAAGCAGGTCATTCAATTGATCGTAAATTCATCACTAGCGGAACTGTAAAACGTACAGGTAAATATACTGCATCAGTTCGTTTACACCGTTCAGTTATCGTTGAATTGGCTTACGAAATTGTAGCTGAGCAATAATTGAAAAAAAACATACTATAAAATCCCGTCCTTCACCGGTCGGGATTTTTTTTGATAGCTACTTATGAAATATAAACGATTAACCAAGGAGCAATTCGAAGCCTTGCATCAAGAATTTGCCAATTTTTTAGCCTCCCAATCCATCGATAAACAGGAATGGGATGAAATTAAAAGTCTCAAGCCTGAGGTGGCTGAGCAAGAACTCGATGTGTTCTCAGATCTTATTTGGGAAGGCGTCTTGACCAATGCTAAATTCCTAGAACACTTCTCGAAACAACATATTTTTTTGTTTCATTGCCAAGAGGCATTTATGCAATCCATTATCATTAAATCCAATAATCCAACAATTGATTTGATGACCAAAGACGGTTTGCGCTGGTTGTCTGAACATATTTTTACTCCAGAAGTAGACGTGCATACCGGGCGTAAAAATTACACTGAAGAGCGCAATACGGCTTTATTTGAATTAATTTCCCAAGGGGCTATTTTGAGTGATGGTCAGTTGTATATTCAAATGAATGAAATCTTGAATCAAGCCGAATAGAATTCCCAAATATTGGTTATTTTAGTGCCATAAATATAATCACTTATGGAACTCCCAAAACGTATTCTGGAATTGCGTGAATTGTTGCATCAACATAATTATAACTATTATGTTTTGGACAATCCAACCATTTCTGATTATGATTTTGACCAATTATTGAAAGAATTGCAATCTTTGGAAAATCAGTATCCTGAGTTTGCTGATCCCAATTCGCCTACCCAACGTGTTGGCGGAATGATCACCAAAAATTTTGAAACGGTAGTACACGAATACCGCATGTATTCGTTGGATAATTCCTATTCTCGTGAAGATCTTTTGGATTGGGAAAATCGTATTCAAAAAATGTTAGGTGATGTTCCTGTGCAATATACCTGCGAATTAAAATACGACGGCGCTTCCATCAGTATTACCTATGAAAACGGAAAACTCCTTCGTGCCGTTACCCGTGGTGATGGTTTTCAAGGCGATGACGTTACCCAAAATATCAAAACGATTAAGTCGGTTCCTCTTCAGTTAAAAGGAAATTTTCCACCCAAGTTTGCTATTCGTGGTGAAATAATTTTACCTCTTGACGGATTTGAAAAAATGAATCAGGAGTTGATCGATATTGGGGAAACACCTTATTCCAATCCTAGAAATACCGCTTCGGGCAGTTTGAAGTTGCAAGACAGTAGTGAAGTGGCTCGACGTCCCTTGGATTGCCTTTTATATTCAATAACTGGAAATAACCTTCCGTTTCCTTCACAAATTGACGGTTTGCAAGCCGCACGCGACTGGGGTTTCAAAGTTCCCAATCAGTCGAAGTTGGCGCAAAACATGCACGAAGTTTTCGAGTTTATCGATTATTGGGATGTGCACCGTCATGATTTACCGTATGAAACCGATGGAGTTGTAATTAAAGTCAATGATTTTCACCAACAGCAAGAATTGGGGTATACTGCAAAAGCACCGCGATGGGCCATTGCCTATAAGTTTAAGGCGGAACAGGTCACAACCACACTCAATTCGATAACTTATCAAGTGGGACGAACCGGTGCGATTACGCCGGTGGCCAATCTCGAACCCGTGCAATTGGCAGGAACCATTGTAAAACGGGCCTCATTGCATAACGCCGATCAAATTGAAAAGTTGGATTTGCGTATCGGTGATTCTGTTTATGTGGAAAAAGGCGGAGAAATTATACCCAAAGTGATTGGTGTGGCACAGCGCGGACCTGCCTTGGAGCCGGTTGTGTATATTACGCATTGCCCGGAATGTCAAACGGAATTGATTCGGAAAGAAGGTGAAGCCCAGCATTATTGTCCCAATTATTACGGTTGTCCGCCGCAAATTATAGGACGAATCGAGCACTATATTTCGCGTAAAGCCATGGATATTGAAGGGTTAGGCGGGGAGACGGTAGCTTTGCTGTATCACAACGGTTTGGTTCATGATTATTCTGATTTGTATGAACTGACTGTGGATCAAGTGATTCAATTGGATCGAATGGCGCAAAAGAGTTCGGAGAACCTAGTCAACGGTATCGAAAAATCCAAAGAAGTTCCTTTTGAGCGTGTTCTATTTGCGTTAGGAATTCGCTATGTTGGAGAAACCGTAGCCAAGAAATTAGCCCGCCATTATAAATCGATTGAGGCTTTACAGGCTGCTTCTCTGATGGATTTGATTTTAGTAGATGAAATCGGTGAGCGTATTGCTCAAAGTGTGCTTGAGTTTTTTGAAAATGAAAATAATCATCGCATTATAGAGCGTTTGAAGTCTTTCGGAATTCAATTTGAAGTTGTAGAAAAGTTTAATCCCAATGCTACTAACAAGTTGCAAGGAAAGACGTTTGTAGTTTCTGGTGTATTTGAAAAGTTCAATCGGGACGATTTAAAAATTTCCATTGAGGAGAACGGCGGGAAAGTAGGAAGTTCCATTTCGGCCAAAACCGACTATGTAATAGCGGGGGCTAATATGGGACCCGCCAAGTTGGAAAAGGCAAATAAGTTGGGAATTCCCATTATTTCAGAATACGATTACATTCAATTGTTAAATGAAAATCACTAAGCTTGCCTTATTTTTTTATATAGTTTTTGCTGTTGCTTCAACAATAGCAAATTTTATGGATTGGAATGGTTTAAAGTTGTTTGCCAAACCACTTGTGATTCCGGCTTTGTCCTTTTACTATTTAGCAAATGTCAAACGAGTTGATTTGCTTCCGGGGCTATTTTTATTTTTTTGTTTTATTGGGGATGCAGTGGCACTAATGGATTTTGAAGGTGAAATTCTCTATCTAATGGTTCCTTTTTTCTGTGCCAATATTATAATTTGTGTCATGGCATGGAAGAAATTGGAGCCTTGGAAATCAGATTGGAGTAATGTTTTTTCCATTTTTGTGGTCCTTTCTTTTTTGTTTTATTTATGGAAGGCAGTAGTCAGCTTTTTTGATACGACGACTTCAAATATGCAACTCTATGTAGGTGTTTTTGGATTAACCTTGGTGATTATGAATGCAATTACAGCTTACAATTGTATATGGCGAATGCAAATGTCAAACTTATTTCTGCTGCTAACAGCTGTATCAATTTTAATTTCTCAGGTTTTTTATGTGATTTATAACTTCGAATTTCGATTAATCGTTTTAGATACAATTCACTTTATTTGTCAAAATTTATCGTATCTATTTTTGGTTTTATACGTTTTAAATACATCTGCGAAAAAGGAAATTACAGAGGCATGATTCGAAGCTATACCGATAAAATTTCGTTGTTGATTTACTTTTATTTGATACTTGCGAGTATTGAAATTGGAGCCGAATATTTTCAAAATCAATTTGTAATTTGGATTGTTAAACCCTTGCTACTTCCCGTACTTTTTGGGTATTATTTATTACGCACAAAAAAGTTGTGTTGGTTTTATAGTATAGCCCTTGTCATGAATTGGATGGCTAACATTGCGTTTATAATGGAAGGTCAAAGAGCAGCGCAGTGGGCTTTAATTTTTTTTATCATCAGCCGTGCATTAATAGTGTACCAAATTGGTAAAAATGAATACGAGCGGGGTAGCGGAAGAATCACTATTCTATTGGGTTCGGCGCCCTTTTTTATTTTGTTTTTGAGTGTCATTAATTTGGCTATCGAATCCATCGGGATGCCTGATTTATATTTGATTGTTTTACAAAGTATTCTAATGTCGTTATATGGTGGAATAGCCTTTGGATCTTTTTTTATGTTGGGCGATAAAGCGAGTAAAATGCTTTTTATGAGTTCTCTTTATTTTGCCTTGAATCTTTTTGTATTAGGGGTAAAAATGTTTTATCTCGATTTGTTGATACTGAAACCCTTATCGATGCTATTTTTTATAATCGGGCATTTTTTCTTAGTAAAATATATGGTTGTTTTTGATAATGAAATAAAAAATTAACAATTATATTGTGATGTATTGAGAATAATGGTACTTTTAATGCATGATTCGGTTTTTTCAAAATAACTTATCCCAGTTTCTTATTGGATTATACTACCTCAATGGTGGTATAGAAGTTTTTGCAGAATACTATCACAATGAACCCCTAATTTATGTTACAAAACCCCTAATACCATTACTTTTAATGGTATTATATTTTTTACATTCACAACAAAAGAAAGTATTATTCTATTTGATCATGGGATTTTCGATGATTACCAACCTTTTGTTTATACCCAATAATCCTAAGATTTTGTTTTATGGGGTAATAGCCTACAGTTTTCATCGTATATTTTTACTCCTGCTCATCGTCAAAAGTATTCGTATTCGGCACTACATTCCCTTAGTGGTTGCAACATTGCCGCTTGGGTTTATATTTTTTTATTTGTTTGCGGCTAATGAATTACCCGACAACACTATGTATCTAATCCTTTTTCACAATATTTTGGCATCCATATTAGGCGGAATAGCCATCTCACACTACGTAATGGAAGACAATAAAGTAAATTCGTTATTATTGATTAGTACGTTGCTTTTTCTAGGACTTCAGTTGGTAATTTACATTGAGAAGTATTATTTATCTGAAGTACACTCCGATCTCATGCGACCGTTAGCAATGAGTATTAATATTCTCGCTTTTTACACCTTTTATAAATTTGTTTTGGCCGCCGAATCAGCCAACACTAATCGCAGCTCCATCAACACTTAGTGATTCGTCGGTTAAGTAAAAGTCAATTCTTCCTAAATTTAAACCGTAACATCCCACTTGGTTAATCACCACTTTTTTGCCGGCTAAATTTGTTTCAATTACCGGCTTATCAAGGAATGTGTGGGTGTGACCTCCAATAATCAAATCAATATCTTTAGTTTTTTGGGCTAAAAGGATGTCACAAATTTTCTCTTTCTCCTCTTTATAGCTAAAGCCAAGATGCGATAAGCAAATTACTAAATCACATTTTTGTTCATGGCGTAAAATACGTGCCATATCCGTTGCTATTTCTACAGGGTCTAAGTAAACAGTTTCTTTGCAATTCTTTTTGTCTACGAGTCCCTCTAAAGCAACACCAAGACCAAAAATTCCAATTTTTACACCGTCAACTTTTTTAATAGTGTAGGGTTTTATATGCCCGTCTAAAAGGGTGTTTTTAACATCATAATTGGCTGAAACCATTTCAAATTGCGCCGTATTTAATTGCGTCAACAGTCCTTCAATTCCGTTGTCAAAATCATGATTACCTATAGTCGCCACATCATACCCCATCATATTCATGAGTTTGTATTCCAATTCGCCCCCATAGTAATTAAAATAGGGTGTTCCTTGAAAAATATCACCAGCATCCAAAAGTAAAACGTTCGGATTTTCTTTTCGAATCATACTGATTAAAGCCGCCCGCCGTGCAACTCCTCCCATATTTGGGTTTTTAGGATGGTCAGCTGGAAAGGGATCGATGTAACTATGAACATCGTTTGTATGAAGTATCGTAATGTGTTTGGTTTTGACCGAGGTAAAACTACTTAGTCCCAATCCGGAAATTCCAATTAATGCGGTGCTTGCCGATGTTTTTTTTATAAAATCTCTACGTTTCATCTGAATTATTCTTGGTTGATTCGAATGTCATTTTTTACACGTACTGTATCGGTTTCTTTGAAATAGTCGATAAGTATATTTCGAATTTTATAATCGATATCGATGGTTTCAATACCTTTTTTAAAAAAAGACATATTGTCTCCACCATTTGATAAATAATCAGAAGTAGCTACGAAGTATGTCATTTTCTCGTCCAAAGGTTGACCTTGAACTTTTACAGCGGTTGCGGTATTGTTTTGTATTGAAAATGTGAGGCCAGACAATGGATGTGGTTTTTTTTCAGAAATGATATAATTTGCCATTTCAACCAATTGTGTGCCTTTCAAAGCAATCACAACCGAACTGTTTTCGAAGGGCATTATTTCATAAGCAGATCGCGCTGTTACATTGCCTTTAGGTAAGATTGACCGAATTCCACCATGGTTTAAAATGCAAACTTGAGCCAACGGCTGATTTCTTTTTTTAAGGACCAAATTCGTTCGTTCCAATGTCACATCAGCTATAAAATTACCGATGTTTGTTTGCCATTTTCCTTTCGATTTATCCAGTGTTTCAGGATTGTATGCCAAAACAGCACTCAGCTCTTTTTCAATATGATCATGATACGGTTGTATGATTTTTTCGATTTCAGGATCGCCAACTTGATTTGCTGTGATGGCTATTTTTTTGCCTTCAATTCGCTTGGGTGTGTAGTGGGTATGGCAACCAACAAGAACTGAAAATGTTAAGAATAAAACAAAATACTTCCGTTGCAAAGGATACTTTTTTAGATTTACCATCGGATTACCGTTCAATTTTAATTAAATTTGTGAACAAGTAAAAGTACTATGTTTTTCCGTAGAATAAAGGACATATCAATTAAAAAAATCGTTAAGAAAAAATGGGGTGAAATGAAACATTTGACCTCCAATGATTTAATTCAGAAAGTTGGAATTATTTTGGATGAGTCTTATTTTCATGAAAAAGACGATTTGATTCGGGACCTAGTAAAACAAGGTATTAAAAAAGAGAATATTGAAATTCTTGTTTTTCGAAACCATGTTAAGAAGAACGAACAGTTTGATTATCCTGTGTTTTCATACAAAGACTTTAAGTGGACTGGATCTTTTGATAGTGAATCAATCCGCACTTTTCTAGGGAAATATTACGATTTACTTATCAACTATTATGAGATTGATAAAGCAGCTTTATTATTGACTTCACAATTGTCTAAATCAGGATTTAAAGTCGGATTTGCATCGGTGGATAAAAAAGCCAATGATTTAATAATCAATACTTCAGCAGAGAATCATGCCGAATTCACAACTGAAATGTTTAAATATTTAAAAATACTTAACAAACTATAACC
>CAYNDK010000131.1:0-8144 GCA_964395965.1 uncultured Flavobacterium sp. | reverse complement strand
ATTCAATGAAGGGTTCTTTTGGTATTTTTATTTTTTTTTCAATAATAAAAAATCGCAATAAGTCCATTCTACTATACATGAAACAAAAATCTATTACGCCTTCACAATACTGCTCATTACTTTCTCCATAAATACATTTATTTATATTCGCACCGTATTTTATTAATAATTCTAACACATCTTTAGAACTATTACCGTAAGAAATTGCTTTTGCTAAAGGCGTAGTATACGTTGAAGAATACTCATATTGATTTGTTGTTTTTAAATTAGGATTAGCTCCCATTTTCAATAAATTTTCTATAAAGAACAAATCATTATCTTTTTGATATTTAATAGCAATTATTAACGGACTAATTCTACTTTTTGTTTTTCCACAGATGAAATTTGGATCTGCGCCAATTTTTAATAATTCTAAAAAGGCTTCTTTTTTATCATTTGCAATTGCCTGTGTTAATAAAGTATACTCACATTTTGGATCTTTAAAATTAATTTCAACTTTAGATTGAGAGGCAATTTCTCTAATTTCTTCTACATCTTTATCTTTCACCGCTTTTGCTAATTCCCAAAGTGGTGTGTCTTCAAAATTTTCAAATTCAAACCCCCGCTGTTCAAGAGAACAAGAACAGACAATGTGTATAAGAATTATTAAATAGATATATTTTTTCATTTTTTAATATTTAATGGAGTTGGGAACTTCTCAAATTAATTCAACCCAACAATATTGATTTACTTCATCTTTTAAGCTAAAGCCTCGAGTGTGATCCGAAAGAATATATTCAAATTGGCACATAACGTATTTCTCAAAAATAAAAAAACTACACTTAAAAAATGTAGTTTTTGCTTTTTATTAATGCTGGCACGAATTGTAAATCTGCGCCAACTGGTATTTCACTTTTATAAGCAGGAACTACTCCATCGCATACAGCGCTTCCCGTTCTTTTTTGGGCAACTTAGAGACGACCAATTCATAGGAATGGTGAATAAAATGAATGATTTTCTTGTCGGGAATTTCGCGATTGACATACACGGTATTCCAGTGCTTTTTATTCGAATGGTAGCCCGGTTGCACACTTTCAAATTCGGCCCGCAACTCCTCCGCATAATCGGGATCGCATTTTACATTGACTGCTGGATTTCCTTTTTCCCATTCTTGTAGAGATGCCAAACAAAACATTTTCCCCATAACTTTAAAGACCAACGTATCTTCATCGAACGGGAAATGTTCGGTCACTCCTTTTTTTGATAAGCAATAATCATACAGTTGCTGAATATTCATGATTCTTTATTTATTAGTATCCAATTATCGAATGTATTCCATCATCTTTTCGGGATGTGCCAACGCTTTGAATCCAAATTTCTCATATAAAAAGTGAGCGTCCGAGGTTGCTAAACGCCAAATTTTCACTTCTTGCAATTGGGGTTCGTTCATCATCGCATCAATCAACACTGAAGCATAACCATTTCCGCGATAATCGGCATCCACAAAGACATCCATCACATAAGCAAACACCACATAATCGGTAATTACACGAGCAAAACCGATTTGCTGTTGATCCAAATAAAGTCCGAAACACACCGAGGCGTCAATAGTGGTTTGCACTTCTTCCCTTGTTCGTCCTGCCGCCCAATAGATATCTTTCAAGAAATTTTGGACAAAAGGAACATCCAAACGGGATTTATCGGTACTAACTTCAATCATTTTACTTTTCATTTAAAGCATACAAAACGGGTTTACTGGGCGATGCATCATTTTCAAACGAGGCAATTTGCAAATTCAGTATATAACTCCCGTCAAGTACTATATCCGGCACAAAAATTAATTCCGTAATGGTGCAATCCAAACGCGCATCGGCATTGAGTTGGTTGACATCAGTTACATTCCAAAAGGCTTTATGCGCCGCCAAGGCACCACCGTCTTCTTCACGATCGACACTTGGCAAATCAATCAACAAATGGTTGACCCCAATTTCGCGAAGAAAATGCGCCGCTTCCGCTGCCAAATACGGCGGATTGGTATGGGAATAGTTTTGGTGCTTTTTCGATTCTAAATTAGGTAATGTGCGAATCACTAAGGCTTCGGGCGTATTTCCTGCCAAGGCTTTTTCCAGTTGATTTTGGGTAATGATTCCATCACTTGCATGAACTTCAGGTGTTATCGAAATCAATTCGGCACGGAAAAAAAAGGTTTGCAAACATTGATTTATACTGTAAAAATCACGTGTAATATGTCCCAAACATTCTGTATGCGTTCCGTGTCCGTGGGGATTGAAATGGATGTTATTGAAGTTGGTCGAACTCCCTTCTGCCACTTTTCCAACCCAATCACCAAAACGAACGGGTTCGATCACGGGTTGTTCCAAATACCACGCAATTGGATTCGCATCGGTATTGGATAAGGGAATCGAAATATCAATAGGTTGCGAAGTATCAAAGGTATAGGTATCAAATTGTAGAATCATAAGCTGAGATTTAACCGCTAAGTACGCTAAGGTAGCGCAAAATAAACAAAGATTTATAACTTATTAAGCGCTCTTTAATTTTCGTCTTTTATCTAAGGAATATTAAAATAAATCAATAATCCAAACTTAGATTTTTCAAGGTTTAGGTAGGTAAAATTTGTGCATATTTCAAAACTTTGTATGCTATGATTTAACCGCAAAGTACGCTAGGGTAGCGCAAAGTAAACAAAAAATTATAATTTATTGACCACTCTCTTAATTCCGTTCTTTATCAATGGAACATTAAAATTAATCAATAAACCCAACTTGCATTGGGTAAGTTTAAGATAGGTTAAAATCTGTGCAAAATGAACATCATCAAAGGCTGCAACTGATTTTACTTCAATTATCACTTTTCCTTCTACTAATATATCCAAACGATAACCAACCTCTAATTTAATATCATCATATAGTAGTGGTAATCCTTTTTGCTTTTCTACCTTCAAACCCCGCTTAGACAACTCATGGTAAAGACAAACTTCATAGGTGTTTTCCAATAGTCCTGGACCTAAATTCTTATGTACTTTAAAAGCACAATCAACAATGATTTTTGATAATTCATTTTCATTTTTCATATTCTAAATGGCTTAAAAAAATTGGCGCGCTTGGCGTAAACTTAGCGCACTTTGCGGTTAAAAATTACAAATTCAATAAAAACAAATCACTCGCAATCCCATCACTTAGAAACTTTCCTTTACGGGTAGTGCGAACGATATCACTGTCTATGAAGAGCAAATGGTCTTCCAAATGCACCTCGGCTTGTTGCAGAAAATACGTCTTGAATCGGGATCCAAATTCCGTTTCCAAACGATTCAAATCGACACCCCAAATGGTGCGTAAACCCGTCATCACATATTCATTATAGCGATCGGTCAGGGACAAGGTTTCCAATTCCAATGGCAATTCATGGGCTTCTAGGGCTTGGATGTATTTGGTGTTGTTAGAAATATTCCAACCGCGTTGGGTACCGTTAAAACTATGTGCTGCAGGCCCAATTCCTAAATAGGATTTACCCAACCAATAGGCTGAATTGTTTTTGGAAAAATAACCTTCTTTCCCAAAATTGGACAACTCATAGTGCACAAAACCCGCTGCTTCGAGTTGGTCAATCAACAATAAAAATTGCTCTTGGGCTTGGCCATCATCAGGATTGGGAATAATCCCTTTTTGGACAAACGAATGCAAGGCCGTTTTGGGTTCGACCGTCAACGCATAACTCGAAATGTGCGGCACCCCCAAATCCAAAGCCGTTTGGATATTAGCCAACCATTTTTCATTCGTGAGTCCGGGAATCCCATAAATCAAGTCCAAGGTTATGTTATCAAATAGTGTAGTCGCCAATTGCAAACTAGCCAACGCTTCTTGGGCATTGTGTGCGCGGTTCATCAAGCGCAAATCTTCTTCAAAAAACGACTGTACCCCAATGGATAAACGATTCACCGGTGTTTGTGCCAAAGCATGTAAATAGTCCGGAGTTAAATCATCGGGATTGGCTTCCAGTGTGATTTCGGGGTGCTCTACCACTTTGAAATGCTGGTAAATGGTCTCGATAAGAAAAAGAAGTTCAGGAATCGTCAATAGACTTGGCGTTCCCCCTCCAAAATAAATGGTTTCAATTACGGTATGGTCACCCATCCAAGTGTTCCGCAACGCTATTTCGCGCGCCATCATGGCCACCAGCGCTTCCTTTTTTTTCAAAGAAGTCGAAAAATGGAAATCACAATAATGACAGGCTTGTTTGCAAAAAGGAATATGGAGGTAGATGCCACTCATTGATTTGAAAATTAATTCATTTGAAAATTAATTCATTTGAAAATTTGAAAATGACAGTAATCTTCAAATTTTCAAATTATTTAATTCTATGTTCATTCTGTTTCACAAAGGCATCCCAACCCGAATAACTTTTCCCAGCGACCACTTTGCCTGTGTTGAAAAAATGACAAACCGCAGCGGCTAAACCATCTGTGGAGTCGAGATTTTTTGGTAATTCTTTTAACCCCAATAATTGTTGTAGCATTTTAGCGACTTGCTCTTTGCTGGCATTTCCGTTACCGGTTATCGCCATTTTGATTTTCTTGGGTTCGTATTCGGTAATCGGAATTTGACGAGACAAACCTGCGGCCATAGCAACACCTTGCGCCCGACCCAATTTCAACATCGATTGAACGTTTTTACCGAAAAAAGGCGCTTCAATTGCAATCTCATCGGGATGATACGTATCGATTAACTCAATTGTGCGTTCAAAGATTTTTTTCAACTTCATATAATGATCGTCGTATTTACTCAACAACAATTCATTCAACTGAATAAATTCCATCTTTTTATTCACCACACGAATGAGTCCGAAGCCCATAATCGTGGTTCCAGGGTCAATACCTAATATGATACGTTCGTTTGCCAATGTCAAATAATTCGGGAGTTGTCGCTAAAAAGCAGTTTCTTTGCACCATGAATCCAAGGTCAGACAAAGCTACACAATTCCTCACAGTTCTCCTTAAAATTGTGATTGTATCGGGTGCGTTTTATGTGATTTACCACAAATTGAGTGCAGATCCCCAGTTGTCATGGACTTCTTTTCTTGAAGCACTTCAAAAAATTGCCCATCCCGGGATGATTTTCGTATTGTTTGCTTTGACCTTTAGCAATCGTTTTTTAGAAATTTTAAAATGGCAAAATTTGGGTTCGACCCTACGCCCACTTTCGCTTTGGGAATCTACCCAACAAGTATTAGCCGCCTTAACCGCCGGACTTTTCACCCCCAACGGCATCGGAGAATACGCGGGGAAAGCTTTTTATTTTCCCAAAAAAGAGGCGGGACAAGTCGTCTTTTTAAATTTGATTTGTAACGGTATTCAAATGGTGCTCACGATAGTTTTTGGCACTATCGGACTATTCATTTTAGGCTATTCCCAATGGGCTTGGGGCGTTATCGTATTGGCTTCCGCGATGGGAATGCTTTTTTATTTTACCCAAAAAATTACCATCAAAGGGTATTCATTTCATTTCCTATATACCAAAATTCAAGCGCTACCAAAGTCGGTTCACCAAAAAAACAACCTCTTAGCCTTAGGCCGTTACCTCATCTTTTCGCACCAATACTATTTTTTATTTCGGGCTTTTGAGGTACATTTACCTTATGCAACTTTGATGGGCGCTATTGCAGCAGTTTATTTTATGGCATCGTCCTTACCGAGTTTTCAGTTTTTGGATTTTGCGGTAAAAGGCAGTGTTGCATTATTTTTCTTCGGAAAATTGGGAGTAGACGATTGGACCGTCGTTTTCATCAGCACACTGATGTGGCTCATGAATGTAGTGGTTCCTGTACTACTCGGAAGTTATTTCATCTTAATTTTTAAACCTCAATGGGCATCTACATCGGCTTCGGACTAATTACGGCTATCTATACTGGATATCTTTTGAAAATTTATACGGGAATAGCAAAACTCCCCGTTTTTGTTTCCAAAAAATCAACACCAACAACCGGATTTTCAATCGTCATTCCCATTCGTAATGAAGCGAAGAACCTACCGGCACTGTTGAAATCCATTGCAAATCTCAATTATCCCCCCGAACATTTTGAAGTCATCATCATCGACGATTTTTCTGAAGACCATAGTGAACGAATCTATTTGAATTGGCGATTATCCCATAGTCAGTTTGACACCACCTATTTAGAAAACGTTCGCCGCACAGGTTCGCCCAAAAAAGACGCCATTTCTCGTGCCTTACCCATCCTTAAACATTCATGGGTCATCACCACCGATGGTGATTGTATCTTACCTCAAAATTGGTTACAATCCTATCACGATTTTATTCAAGAAACGAAGTGTGCAATGGTGGCCGGACCCGTTATTTTAAAAACGAAAAACAACTGGTTTCACGATTTTCAACAATTTGAAACCTTAGCCTTACAAGGCACTACTATGGGCAGTTTTGGGAATGCGCAAGGTTTCATGTGTAACGGTGCCAACTTTGCTTATACCACCTCTTTTTTCCATGAATTGGGAGGCTTTGACGGACTAAATCAATACGCAGGCGGCGATGATGTGCTGTTGTTACAAAAAGCATTAAAACAACAACCGCAAAAAGTAGGTTATTTGAAAAGTAGCGATGCTATTGTAAAAACCCGACCTATCGATGATGCTTTTGCAGTTGTCCAACAGCGTATTCGTTGGGCCGCCAAATCAACCGGCTATTCCAACAATTATGCAAAAATGCTCGCCGTTGTCGTTTTGTTGATGAATCTCAGTTGGGTTACTGCCGTCATTCTCGCCTTCTATCAGCAACTGCAATGGACCATCGTTTGGAGCATGTGGGCTGTAAAATATGCGGTGGATTTTGCGGTAATGTATCGAACGAATGCTTTTTTACGACACGGAAAGTTCTTCTTGCCCTTGGCGAGTAGTGTGATTTATCCGTTTTTTAGTAGTGTAACCGGAATTTGCGCGCTGTTCGGCGGCTTTCAATGGAAAGGGCGTACATTCCGCCGTTAATTTTCACTGCGAATAATTACGGGTAAGATAAACTGCGTTTTCACCGGAATTCCGCGTTTAATGGCTGGATTTATTTTAGGTAAATCGGTTAAACGAACTTGCAATATGCTATCAATTTTCTTTTTATCGTAAGCCGTTGAATCTTGTGGAAATTGAGGTTCGAAAACCAAAGAGGCGTCCGGATTTACTGTCACTCTAACTTCAATGGTGTCCAATTCAGGATACAAAACCGACAACGTATCGGTATCCAATTTTTGTTGGATTGTACTCGATAAAAATTCGAAAAAACACTGTTTACGCTGCGTGGGATCCGTTAATTTTTCACATTCTGCGATAGAAGGATATTCATCCACTTGATTCCAATTAATGGCCTTAAGTTCTTTTTGCAGCAATTCTTGTTCATTGGGAACTTGCTTTTCAAAATAACTACAAGAAGTTAGGGCGAACGCCAAAAAGACTAGAACTTGTTTCACTGCTTATTTTTTGGATTGCAAATAGGCTTCATAACGTTTATCAAACCACTCCCGTTTGGTTTGTTCTGCCGTCTCTTTTTGATCTTTATATAACATCCCCAACTTTTCCGAATAAATCGCGATTTTTATGGTGTAAGTGTAATATTCCTCTTTGGTCAAGGTAATATTAGGATCGTTTTGCTTTTCAAAAAAAGAAAAAAACAATTCGTCGTAATGCTTTTTGTCATAGGCCAAAACCTCTTTGCGGTACTTGGTATACAAAGCGTGCTTCATCGCTAAATCGGGATCAGATGAATTTTGAGCGAGTACAGATGGTGCTGTGAAAACCATTCCCATCCACAAGACAAAAAAACATAGTAACTTTTGCATAGCTCAACCATTGAAGGAATCCAAAAATAGTAAATTAAATGGAAATGTAAGAGGAAACGGCTTGTTCATTTTTGGGAGCATCTCATTAGCGTTTTAAACATCCTTCATAACCAATACGGCTATCACGACCCTTTGAGTATTTTATGGGATTTAATGGCATTTAAATATGGATGTCGGCTAAAGAAAAAAATGAAGCGAATGATATAATGAAAAGATTATCTGGATTTACCATCCCAAATCAAAATGAAAGTTCCAAAAAAACAAAAAAGCTATTCCGAAATGAATCGGAAAAGCTTTTCATCTCGTCCCAA
>CAYNDK010000130.1:0-8169 GCA_964395965.1 uncultured Flavobacterium sp. | reverse complement strand
TTGCTTCAGAAGCAGACACATACCGGGCATCAACAAATTGTTTGATTTTGTCAAATACCAATAAAAAAGCATCTTGTAATATATCTTGAGCATCATCACGATTAGGGATGTATTTCAAGCACAATCCCAACATTTTACCAGCGTAAAGCCGGTACAGTTGTTCTTGGGCTTGAATGTCGTTTTTTTGACAACCCTGTATGATTTGCTCTAAATTCAATTACATTCATTTTATTAATGGTCTACAATAGCGTCGAATTCGTAAAATTGTTCTACCCCTTGATCATTTTTACCTAAATAAAATTTAAAATGATAGGTTCCTAATTGAGCAGGTTTGAAACGAAGTGTTTCAGAATACACTTGGTCATCTGGATCACAAGGTTTATTTCCTTTTCGAATACTTTCAATGGCTACCACACGTTGTAGATCATTGGCATCATAATACAAACCATTGTACATATTACATTTACTGGGTAACGAGTACATAATTGGAATATTGGTGATGCTGTCTTTGGCATATTTTGCTGGGTTAGTAACTTCAGAAACGGCACTGATTTGAATGTAATACGGCTCTTCTTCACCAACATCGCAGGAGGAAACGCTAATTCCTAAAAGCACTAATGCTGTAAAAACAATTCGGTTCATTTGTGTTATTCATTTTATAATTAGGATGCTTCTTTCTAAAAAAGGTTGCGTCTAAAAATAAAAAAATCCCGATTTTTTTCAAAACCGGGAAATTTATACGTTTTAGTCAACTTGTTCCTTGATGACATCCTTGATTTTTTGTTCCAATTCGTCAGCCAATTCAGGGTTGTCTTTGATCAATAGTTTAACCGCATCTCGACCTTGTCCCAATTTGGTGTCGCCATAACTAAACCACGATCCCGATTTTTTGATGATTTCAAATTCAACGGCTAGGTCTAAGATTTCTCCTGTTTTCGATACACCTTCGCCATACATGATGTCAAATTCTGCCGTTTTGAAAGGTGGCGCAACTTTATTTTTTACCACTTTAACTTTGGTACGGTTCCCCAATACATTTTCACCATCCTTGATTTGTGAAGAACGACGAATGTCCAAACGCACGGAAGCATAGAACTTCAAGGCATTACCACCCGTTGTGGTTTCAGGATTTCCAAACATCACCCCGATTTTTTCACGCAACTGGTTGATGAAAAATACCGTACAATGGGTTTTGCTGATGGTTGCTGTCAATTTTCGCAAGGCTTGCGACATCAAACGGGCATGTAATCCCATTTTGGAATCACCCATTTCTCCTTCAATTTCACTCTTCGGTGTCAATGCAGCTACCGAGTCGATAACTACAATGTCGATAGCCCCAGAACGAATCAAGTTTTCGGCGATTTCTAACGCTTGTTCCCCGTTATCTGGTTGTGAAATAATTAAATTTTCAATGTCTACACCCAATTTGGCCGCATAGTGACGGTCAAATGCATGTTCTGCATCAATGAACGCAGCAATACCACCCGCTTTTTGAGCTTCGGCAATAGCATGTAAAGTCAAGGTGGTTTTACCCGATGACTCCGGTCCATAGATTTCAATAATACGACCTTTTGGATACCCATTTACGCCCAAGGCAAGGTCCAATCCCAACGACCCGGATGGAATGATTTCTACCTCTTCCACCGCTTTGTCTCCCATCTTCATTACGGTACCTTTACCGTAGGTCTTGTCCAGCTTGTCTAACGTCAGCTGTAACGCTTTCAATTTTGCTTCTTTTTCTGAACTCATTTTACATTAAAATTAAAGGCTGTTAAAGCCGTAAATGTACTTATTTTTTTAGGACTAAATTAGTTTTCCCAAAAGTAGTTTTAAACAATGAGAAGCCGTACTTTTACAGCCAATTTTTTTTCACATGGAAAAACTTATTTCGTATCCCATTTCCGTTGTCTATTACCTTTGTTTCGGACTTACGTTGGTCATTTTCCACCCGATACAATGGATTTGTTTTAACGTTTTTGGTTATCAAGCACATAAAAAAAGTGTCGATTATCTCAATCTTTTTTTAGTGGGTTGTACGAGAATTCTCGGAACCCGTTGGTCTTTTTCCAACCGTGAACGTATACCACAAAATGTTCCTTTGATTTTTGTTGCCAATCACCAAAGTCTCTATGATATTATCGGTATTATTTGGTTTTTGCGAAGACATCATGCCAAGTTCGTCAGTAAAAAAGAATTAGGAAAAGGAATTCCTTCTGTCTCTTACAATTTACGCCATGGAGGCTCCGTTTTAATTGACCGAAAAGACCCCAAACAAGCCTTACCGACCATCAAGGGACTCAGTGAATACATTGAAAAACACAACCGAACAGCAGTTATCTTTCCAGAAGGAACCCGTAGTAAAACAGGTGCCACTAAAAAATTCTCTGAAAACGGTTTGAAAATTTTGTGCAAGTTTGCACCCAACGCCTTGGTAGTGCCGATTACCATTAATAATTCTTGGAAAATGACCCAATTTGGCATGTTTCCCATGGGATTAGGAAAACATATTAAATATACAATACACGAACCCTTGGCGGTAAAAGATTACGACTTTGCCACATTGTTTGAAAAGACAGAACAAGCGGTCAACAGTGCCATTCACAATTCATAATTTATAATTACATATAATGTCTATTAAAAACATCCGATTGGAAGTGATGCAATTCCTCGAAAAAAGCATCGATAGCTTTGTTGACGAATACCTCGTTCCTGTCGAAAAAATTTGGCAACCTACTGATTTGTTGCCCGATTCTCAAAAAGAGAATTTTATTGAAGAAGTTCGCGAATTACGCGAAATAGCCAACGATTTACCCTATGATTTTTGGGTTGTAATGGTAGGTGATACCATTACCGAAGAAGCTTTACCCACCTATGAATCTTGGTTGATGGAAGTAGAAGGTGTGGATAATGAAGGTCGAAATGGTTGGTCAAAATGGGTGCGCCATTGGACTGGGGAAGAAAACCGCCACGGCGATGCTTTAAATAAATATTTGTACTTGTCTGGGCGCGTCAATATGCGTGAAGTGGAAGTAACTACCCAACATTTAATCAATGACGGTTTTGATATCGGAACGGGAAAAGACCCGTACAAGAACTTCGTCTACACCAGTTTTCAAGAATTGGCAACGTATATTTCTCACAACCGTGTGTCACAATTGGCTAAAGATTTTGGAGATAAAAAGTTATCGCGTTTGTGTAAAATGGTTGCTGGCGATGAAATGCGTCACCATTTGGCATACAGCGAATTTGTGAACCGTATTTTCAAAGTCGATCCAAGCGAAATGATGTTGGCGTTTCAATACATGATGAAACAAAAAATCACGATGCCGGCACACTTCTTACGCGAATCGGGAGAGAAAATTAGCACAGCTTTTGAAGAATTTTCTAATTCGGCCCAAAAAATAGGAGTATATACCGCCAACGATTACGTGGATATTCTTCGCAAATTAATCGCTACCTGGGAAATTGATAAAATTTCGAGTTTAACCGATGAGGCCGAACGCGCTCGCGATTATTTGATGAAATTACCCGATCGTATGGCTCGTATTTCAGAACGTTTGGTATTGCCTGAAGAAACTAAAAAATTCAAATGGGTTCAACCCGCTTTAACCCTCTAATATGGGAATCGTTGATGCTACTATTATTTATGTAAAACAACAATTGGAAGGTGCAGAAGCCGGTCACGATTGGTTTCACATTGAACGGGTTTATCGCAACGCACTTCATATTGCTGATCAAGAACATTGCAACCGGGAAGTGGTGCAGTTGGCTGCTTTATTGCACGATATTGCCGATAGTAAGTTCCATGGAGGCGATGAAAGTATCGGACCTAAAACAGCGCGGACTTTTTTAGAAAGTCAGCACGCCGATGCAGCTACAATAGAACATGTGGTAAAAATTATTGAAAATATTTCTTTCAAAGGTGGGAAAACGGAACGAACGTTTTCTTCGTTAGAATTGGATATTGTGCAAGATGCCGATCGTTTAGATGCCATAGGTGCTATAGGTATTGCCCGAACATTTAATTATGGGGGTTTTAAAAACAGACCGATGTACGATCCAGCCATTGCACCCAATATGCACATGACCAAGGAAGAATACAAAGCAAGCAATGCACCTACAATTAATCATTTTTATGAGAAATTGTTATTGCTTAAAGATCGAATGAATACCCCAACAGGAAGAAAATTAGCCGAAGAACGCCACCGATTTATGGAAGTTTTTTTAGCCCAATTTTATGCCGAGTGGGAAGGCGCAAAATAAAAAAAGAGAACCGTTGAGGTTCTCTTTTTTTATCAGGTAAAGATTTTATTTTCCTGGGAATTCCGCTTTACGTTTTTCCAAGAACGCCGTTGTACCTTCTTTGAAATCTTCAGTGCCAAAACACTTTCCAAAGGATTTAATTTCGGTTTTGAATCCTTCGTTGGCATCTACAAATCCGGCATTAACCGCTTTGATGGCATAACTAATGGCCACGGGTGAGTTTTTCAAGATTTTGCTCGCAATGCCTTTGGTGAATTCTAGCAATTCGGCTTGGGGAACAACATGATTCACTAAACCATAACTTTTTGCCGTTTCGGCATCAATCATTCCCGCGGTCATGATCATTTCCATGGCGCGTCCTTTTCCAACCAATTGGGGTAAACGCTGTGTGCCACCATATCCTGGAATCACACCCAATGTCACTTCTGGTAAGCCCATTTTTGCATTGTCCGAAGCAACTCGGAAATGACACGACATGGCCAATTCCAATCCGCCGCCTAAGGCAAAACCATTCACTGCTGCAATGACAGGCGTTTTCATATTTTCGACAAAGTCAAATAATAACTCCTGACCTAAAGCCGCCAATTGCGCGCCTTCTTCAATTGAAAAATGCGCAAATTCAGAAATGTCGGCACCGGCTACAAAAGCTTTTTCTCCTGAACCGGTTAATACAATTGCTTTTACCGTTGCATCAGCATCCAATTGGGCTAAGGCATCATGCAACTCTTGAATAGTAGCTTTGTTCAAAGCATTCAATTTACTTGGACGGTTGATGGTTACTTGCGCCAAATTTCCGTCGATGTCCACAAGGATATTTTCGAATGTCATACGTAGTGTTTTAGTGGTTTGTGAAAGGTAAGGTCACTTTGAATGTAGTTCCTTTTCCATATTCGGATTCAAAAGTAATCGTTCCTTTATAATTTTCAATAATATTTTTGATAATCCCGAGTCCGAGACCCATACCACTTGTTTTCGTAGTAAATTTGGGTTCGAAAATATGTTCTTGGTTGTCGGGTTCAATTCCGATACCGTTGTCTTTTACCAAAATGGTCACACCTTCTTCATCGCGTTGAACGCTAACTTCAATGGATTTTTCTTCTTGTTCTTCAGGCAAGGCTTGTATCGCATTTTTCACCAAATTGGTGATGATACGAATCAATTGCGTGCGGTCCATTACCGTAATAATTTCCGCCTCAGCACTCGTAAACGATATGTATTCTTCGTTAAAAATATCCAACGAGAATTCGACCACTTCCACTACATTTAAGGTTTCATTTTGCTGTGCTGGCATCGAGGCAAAGTTAGAAAACGCCGAAGCCACCGCAGTCATCGTGTCGATTTGTTGAATGATGGTTTTGGTATAATCGTTGAGTTTCTGACGTAAATTCGGGTCGTTTTCATCAAACTTACGTTGGAAGCTTTGTACTGTAAGTCGCATCGGCGTCAACGGATTTTTAATCTCGTGCGCCACTTGTTTCGCCATTTCGCGCCACGCTTGTTCCCGTTCGGATTGAGCAAGCATGGTGGCACTTTCTTCCAACTTATCCACCATCGCATTATAAGCTTTAATCAACGAATTGATTTCGCGACTGTTGTCCTCAATCACGATTTTCTCATTCTTTTGGTTCAAACTGGTTTCGTTGATTTTGTCCGAAATTGTTTTAAGCGATTGGGTGATGTAAGTAGATAAAAAATAAGCCAAAGCAAAAGCAATCAACAGCATGAAAAAGTACACCTGTCCCAAGCGTACCAAGAAATCCTGAATTTCATTTTCATAGATACTATCGTCTTCCACATAGGGTAAATTCAAAATCCCAAGTGGTTTGAATCGGTCGTCTTTGATTTGGGTAAAGGAAGAACGAATCTTGAGTCCGTCCACATTTTTAATATCCACATACCTTTTTTCAATCGACGATTGCACCAATTTTAAAATATACTGCGGAATAGGCGGAGAAATACTGTCTACGGCAAAAGAAGCTTTGGACGATTTCAACAAATTCCCTTTCAAACTATAAATATTGATTTCAACACTGTGAATGTCGGAGAGTTCGTGAATTTTATCCTTGAAAATTAAGGGCAAATTTTTCTCCGTAAGGGGATAAGTCGTATTCGCTAAAATGTAATTAATGTGCTCCCGAACCGCATCTTCTTTGCGTTCCAAACGTTCTTGATGGAAATTACGCGCCTCACTTTTGAACTGAAACAACGAAATCGACGCCATCAAAATCGATGCAATTAATATCAATACAATCATCGATAGGAAAATCCGTATTCGAAGGGAAAGCATGGATATTTTGAAGTTGGAAAGCACTGAGTTGAGTTAGGAATTATGAATTATGAATTATTTTTCTTTCTAATATTCTTGTAAAACTTGAAACCGAGCATGATGAGAATTGAGAATCCGATAATTCCCACAACGCCATAAATCCAGTCAATGGCATTTTTTAGAATGACCAAAAAGACGACTGCAAATAAGATGATTGTGGCGCCTTCGTTCCATAAGCGCATGAA
The DNA here is from genome assembly GCA_964395965.1 of uncultured Flavobacterium sp. Classification (GTDB taxonomy): domain Bacteria; phylum Bacteroidota; class Bacteroidia; order Flavobacteriales; family Flavobacteriaceae; genus Flavobacterium. The sequence goes on along the minus strand of CAYNDK010000130.1, from coordinate 1,395 downwards.
ATTGGAACTGTATCGGGTGTCATCGTTTTGCAATTGCTTGTAGATTTGGTGGCATTTGAAATGATAGGCAAACAAAAGCACCACAAATCCCAATTTCACTTGCATCCACGGCATGTAAATCCAACCCGGATTCAAATGCAATAAGGTTAAAGCAAATAATGTTGCCAACACCGCACTGGGCCACGTGATGATGTACCATAACCGATAGGTCATAATTTTGTATTGTGCTCCCAGAATTTCCTTTTCAGGCGAAGGTTTGGATTGCGCTTCAATTTGATACACAAACAACCGTACAATGTAAAAGAGTCCGGCAAACCAGGTGATCACAAAAATCAAGTGCAAGGCTTTGATGTTGTTGTAGAGTTCCATGAATGCGTTTCAGGTTATAGTTTCAGGTTGTAAAATGAACCTTTATTATTTACTCCAATCGTTAACCCAATTGGCCACCACTTGACACCATTCGTCTTCATCGTTTAAACAAGGCACGGCAAAAAATTCTTCCCCTCCGTTTTCGATAAACTCTTCGTTGGCACGCATCGCAATTTCTTCCAATGTCTCCAAACAATCCGAAACGAAAGCTGGAGTAACAACCGCTAATTTCTTGATGCCTTTAGCCGGCATTTTGTTGATTTCTACATCGGTATACGGCGTTAACCATTTGTCACCTGCTAAACGCGATTGGAAGGTCTGACTGTATTTCCCTTCAGGGATTCCCAACAATTCCACGACTTGACGTGTCGTTTCATAACATTGGTGACGATAGCAAAACTCATGAGCCGGAGAGGCCGTGACACAGCATTTGTTGTCTATCGTACAATGCGATTTGGTAACGTCCGTTTTGCGAATATGACGTTTCGGAATGCCGTGGTACGAAAACAATAAATGATCGTATTCAAAACCTTCCAAATGTTTTTTAATCGAATGGGCTAACACTTGGATGAAATCAGGTTTATTATAAAAAGCGGGTACTTTGGTAATCGACATTTCTGGAAAATGCTTTTGTTGCAATTCATCCGCCAATGCCCAAATAGTGGTAGTGGAAGCCATAGCATACTGAGGATACAACGCCAATAACATCACATCGGTTACGCCTTTATCTTTCAACTCTTGCAAACCTTTTTGAATGGTCATGGTGCCATAGCGCATGGCTAACGCTACAGGAACATCAACGAGTTTTTCAACCTTATTGTGCATTTTTTTTGAAATCACAATGAGGGGCGAACCTTCATCCGTCCAGATTTGACTGTAGGCTTCGGCTGATTTTTTGGGACGTGTTTGTAGAATAATCCCGCGTACCAACAAAGCGCGTAATAAATAGGGTACGTCAATAACGTATTTATCCATTAAAAATTCATCCAAATACGGCTTAACATCTTTTGGGGTCGGACTTTCAGG
>CAYNDK010000129.1:0-8184 GCA_964395965.1 uncultured Flavobacterium sp. | reverse complement strand
CGACTGCGCAGATGGTACTGCATAACTGTGGGAGAGTATGTCGCCGCCTTCTTTTAGTGAGGCCCTTCAATTTGAAGGGCCTCATTTTTTTTTATTATAAATTGTGAATGATAAACCTTCCTACCGACAGGCAGGTACGAGTGGAAAGCCCACAGCGCAGTGCAACGGAGCGAGGACTTGCAACGAATAGCCCGACCCGGAGGGACACGCTAAAAAAATTATGAATTTTAAATTATGAATGATGAATTTTAACCTGTCTACTGTGGAAGTTGGTTGATAAAGAAATATCGTTGTAGTTTGAAAGGATTAAATACTGATTTGCTTGCTTTAGGCAATATTTAACACTCGCTTCAATGAACGTTTTGAGTAGACTAATGATTATCAATTCCTAAGGATGTGATTGTGCTTATATTAAATCCAAGGCTTTTTCTAAAGCCATGCCTCTACTTCCTTTAATAAGAAGGAATGCATTTTTAGGAAGTGTAAACTCTTCTTTAAAAGATTCAAAATCGGGAAAAAACAAAATATTTGATTGCTTATTAGCGACTGAATGAAACCATTTACCAATACAATAGCAAGTTAATGAAGATGATTCTGGAATAAGCTCTACAATAGATTGATGTTCTTCTTTGCTTGATTCTCCTAATTCAAACATATCCCCTAGAAGTATAACTTTTGGATTTTTATCTAAGTGAATGAAGTTTTCTAAAGCGAGTTTCATGCTACTTGGATTTGCATTATAGGCGTCTAAAATAATTTCATGTCCATTTTTAGACATTATTTGAGAGCGGTTATTATTGGGTATGTAATTTTCTATAGCATCTTTTAAATCGTCTATATTTATGTTAAAATAATTTCCAATGGTTAATGCCGCACAAATATTGGTCGCATTGTAAAGCCCAATTAAATGCGATTGTATTTTTGATCCCAGGAATGTGAGTTCAACAAAGGGGTTTGCTGATATTTCTGTAAATAGTACAGAAGCCTCTTTGTTTTGCAAACTAAAACTGTATTGATTAAAACCAGCAGCCTTCTCAGCTTGTATGGTATCGTCATTATTGATAAATGCCATTTTACTATTGGAGAATAAATAGTTGTACATTTCACTTTTACCTTTAATAACTCCTTCAATACCACCAAAACCTTCAAGGTGTGCTTTGCCAAAGTTGGTAATGTATCCGTAATCAGGTTCGGCAATGGTACACAAGAATTCTATTTCTTTTTGATGATTAGCTCCCATTTCTACAATTCCCATTTCAGTTTCCTTGGTAAAACTTAAAAGTGTCAAGGGAACACCGATATGGTTGTTTAAATTCCCTTTTGTAGCAACGGTTTTAAACTTTTTTGCAAGTACTACATTTATCAATTCTTTAGTTGTTGTTTTACCATTGCTACCAGTTAAAGCAATAATAGGTAAACCTAATTGACGTCTGTGGTGTTGCGCCAGTAATTGTAATGTTTCTAAACTATCATTTACGACGATGGTGCGAGCATCTAAAAAATACTCTGGATTATCGATGATTACAAAGGAAGCTCCTTTGTTAAGTGCTTCTTCTGCAAATGTATTTGCGTCAAATCGTTCTCCTTTTAAGGCTACAAAAAGACTGTTTTTTCCAATATTTCTGGTGTCTGTGCTCACAGAATCACAGCTTAAAAATGCTTCGTAAATGGTAGTGATATTCATAACGACAAGATATAAAAAAAAGCCCTAAAAATTAGGGCTTTCTTGATATGAAAATAATAAATTATCTTTTATTACGTGCTGTCTTTTTGTGATCAGATTTAGGACCTACACGAGACATTGCGCATCGGAAACCGATATAGTCAGTTGCCATATCTTGAGGGAAGTAGCGTCTTTGTGCTGGGTCTAACCAATAAGCTCTATCTCTCCAAGAACCTCCTTTATATACACGTACATCATCATTGATTAATGTAGTACGCTTGTTGGAGCGGTCATATTTTCTAATCATATTTCCAATTGAATCCACACTAACATTGTGTTTTGGTGAATCATACATTCTTTGATCGTCTTTTAGTTTTGCTTCAGCACCACCTTCTGATCCAAAATCAAAGTAACGTGTTGATTGTTTATCACCATCACGGTAGTTTTTATGGTCGCTCTTGTCAAAGTTTTGACGTAAATAGGTTTCTTTTTCGTCAACAGGAACTTGAGCAATTTGGCCGATAAAGTTTCTAGAGATTACTTTGCCATTAGGAAGTGTATCAAACTTTTGTGTTTCAGCAGTTACTAATTCCACTTTACCATCTTCACCAATTTTATTTTTAGTGTACACGTTACCACGATAGTAGTTGAAATCATTAGCTTCATCATCAACAATAGGACGATAAACATCGGCAACCCATTCAGCAACGTTACCAGCCATATCATATAAACCGAAATCATTTGGAGGATACGATTTTACTTTGTTAGTGATATCAGCACCATCGTCTGACCATCCAGCTAATCCACCGTAATCTCCTTTTCCTTGCTTGAAGTTAGCCAATTGATCTCCGCGAATTTGACGTTTGTTAGAACGTGTGTACCCGCCAGACCATGGATATTTCTTTTGCCCTTTGTAAATGTTATATTCACGTTGACCTATATCTGCAGCTGCTGCATATTCCCATTCAGCTTCAGTAGGAAGACGGTATTCAGGTAAAATTAAACCAGAAGTACGTTGCGCATACACATTTTTAGCTTCTTGTGTTTCACCTTTTGCATTTTTGGTTGTTGCTTTCGCTTTTGAACCTCTGCGTCCTTTTAATACAACCTCTTCATTACCACCAAATGTTTTGGTTGGAGCAGCAAGATACGTTTCTGTATCAAAAGTAGCATCAGCTTTAGCTTCAGTAACTTTAGCGTCTTTTTTCAAGTACCCTTCTCTTTCCAAAATAGCTTCGTTCACACGATTTGTTCTCCATTTTGCAAATTCAGTTGCTTGAATCCAATTAACACCAACCACTGGATACTCTGCATAGGCAGGGTGACGCAAATAGTTGTTGGTCATTGTTTCGTTATATCCTAAACGATCTCTCCAAACAAGAGTATCAGGAATAGCGCCTTCATAAATGTTTTTGTAGTTTTCTTCTTCTGGAGGGAAAACGCGTTTTAACCAATCCAAGTACTCCATGTACATCAAATTAGTCACTTCTGTTTCATCCATGTAAAAGGATTGCACGTGCTGTTGATTGGGGGAGTTGTTCCAGTCGTGCATAGGATCATCAGCAACTTTACCCATGGTAAAGGTACCACCTTCAACTAAAACCAATCCAGGACCGGTTTCTTGTTTTTTGAATTTTGAGGCATATTGAAATCCTCCTTTTTTGTCGTTAATTTTCCAGCCGGTAGCTTTAGACCCAGTGTTTGAGCTCGATTTTTTGCTACAACTAGAGAATCCGGCCAGCAAAATTACCGCAAAAAACAACCGCATTGCCATAAATTTGTTTACTTTCATACTCGTTAGTAGGTAATTAATTTTAGTGGCGCAATATAAGAATTAACCTTGACATTGCAACAACTTTTTTAATAATCATAAAATTTTGTTCCTTATAACCAAAACGAGTCATTTCTAATCTTATTGTATTCATCTAAAAAAAATTAATTTTACATTCCTAAAATATTATCTAGAATCAAGCGTTTATTACCTACATGAAAAAAATTGCTATACTTTTCATTTTACTATTAGTTTATAGTTCTCATGCCCAAAATACAGGAGAAGTAACGTTTGAATGGTTGTCAAAAAACGTATACACTGAGGGTTTGGTGAATTATGCAGTACCTGTTTTTAAAAATCCGGGTTACCATTATGATATCTCCAATCGTACAGTTTCCTTTGTTTTTAAAATACAGGTTTCAGCTCTTATTGCCAAAAATGATGTTACTATAACTAACATTCAAACTGTACCTATATCTGATTCAGAATTGGGTTTACTAAATCGTAGTTTAATTAGTTCTACCGTATTATCTGATGTAATTTCATACAATAGTCGCGATGTAGCATTGGCTCAACTAACTATTAATCCGATAATAAAAACGGGTACTGGTTACCAAAAGATTACTTCTTTTACCTATCAAATTACTACTTATAATCGCCAAGTTCAACAGCTCAATGCAGTTCCTACTCTTACAAATTCTATTTTAGCCACAGGAACATTTAAAAGGTTTTATGTTGAAAAATCAGGCGTTTACAAGCTTACGCGAAGTTTTATAAACTCATTAGGTTTTAATAGTAGCAGTATAGATCCGCGTAAAATAAAAATATTTGGTAATGGTGGGCGTATGGTTCCTTTGTCAAATCAAGCTGATTACCCTTTTGATTTGGAAGAAAATGCGATTCAAGTTATTGGTGAAGATGATGGGACATTTAATGATACCGACTATATTCTGATGTATTGTGAGGGAATGGATAATTGGAGTGAAGAAAATGAAACACACCTTAATTTATATGCCAACCGCTCCTATTATTATATTACTGTTGGAAATGATGCGGGAAAGCGTATTCAAACCATGAATCAGCCGACCGGACTTTCTACACAAATTTACACCTCGTTTGATGATTATCAGTTTCATGAAGTCGACTTGACCAATATTGGGAAGTTAGGTAGGATATGGTTTGGTGAAAATTTTAGCACAGAAACAGAGCAAGAATTTTCATTTTCATTTCCTTCGATCGCATCATCGGCTACAACTCGTTTATTGGTTCATGCGGGAGGAAATTCCTTTTCAACATCACATTTTGATGTAGCTGTGAATGGGCAAAATTTAGGAACTATTGGTTTGGTTGCAGTAACTCCCAATACAGGAACGGAAGCATCTCATAATTATCTCAACACTACTGTTGCTACAACTCAAAATTATAAAGTAAAATTAAAGTTTGATAATGAAGGTGTTCCAACCGCAAAGGGGTATTTGGATTACATCATTTTAAAAACACGCTCAAATCTTGTGGGAACTGGGAAACAATTCCGGTTTTATGATGCATTAGCAGCTTCACAAAATGGGATAGGAGAGTTTCAGTTTTCCAATGCGGGATCTATTCAACAAGTTTGGGATATCACGGATATTTATAATGTAACGAATGTTGTCAATGCGGGTTCAAATTCATTCTCTTTAAAAATGAATCTTGGTGCTGAACGACGGTTTGTCACTGTAGTTGATGCGGATTATTTTACTCCTTTAAAAGAAAGTTCTACTAATGTTGCCAATCAAGATTTAAAAGGAACCTTGTTTTTGGATGATGCAGGTAATTTTAGAGACATTGATTACGTAATAGTAACGCCTGAAAACTTAAAGAGTCAAGCCGATCAGTTGGCAGATTTTCACCGTTCTTACAGTAATTACAATGTTAAGGTAGTAACGTTGCCAATGATTTACAACGAATTTGGTGGAGGAAAGCAAGATATAGGGGCAATACGAAATATGATGCGCTATATTTATTACAATGCATCAGCTGCTTCAAAACGGGTGAAATACCTTAATTTGTTTGGAGATGCCTCCTATGATTTTAAAAATAGAATATCCAATAATACCAATATAGTTCCCATTTATCATGCATTAAATAGTTACTATTCAGGTGAAAATTCGTTTGCATCGGATGATTTTTTTGCTTTAATGGATCCTACAGAAGGTGATCCATTGTATGGATTTGCGGCGGATATTGCAGTGGGACGTATGTTAGTCTCCTCTGCACAGCAGGCTTCAGAAATGGTGAATAAAGTCATTGAATATCACGACCAAAAGTCGTTTGGAAGTTGGCGAAATAATTATGTGTCTATTTCAGATGATGCCGATAAAGATCCTGATGCCTCTTTGCAAGTTCGTCAAAACGAATTAACGGATGAAATCTACACCCAAAAGCCATTTTTGAATTATAAAAAAATATTTTTAGATTCTTATGTGCAACAAACGTCTTCGGGTGGTGATCGTTATCCGCAGGCAAAAACAGATTTGAAAAATGCATTTGAAAAAGGAGCGTTAGTTTTCAATTATTTAGGACATGGGGGTGAGGACGGATTAACCGGTGAGCGACTTTGGGATAAGTTTGATGGTTATAATTTTCAAAATCAATACCGTTATCCTTTATTTGTAACGATTACCTGTGAGTTTTCGCGTTTTGATAATCCACAGCGGCCAACTGCAGGAGAATATACCTATTGGAATCCCAAAGGAGGTGCAGTGTCAATGATTACAACAGTTCGGTCAATAGGTCAATTTCAAGCTGAAAATTTTAATGATAATTTGTCCTCCAAATTATTTGCTTATGGGACCAATACTTATGAGTCAATTGCTGAATCTATGCGAATTGCCAAAGCAATGTCAAATAATAATTCGGCCACACGAGTTGTGTTTTACCTTGGCGACCCTGCTTTAAAATTGGCAATTCCACAACCTAAAGTGGTGCTTACTAAAATCAATGATGTTCCACTTAGTCAATCAACAGATGATTTAAAGGCGTTGAGTGTGATAAAGTTTAGTGGTGAAGTTCAAAATGAAAGTGGTACGCTATTGTCGGGTTACAATGGAACTTTAGCGATCAATGTTTTTGATAAACCTTATACCAAAAATGCTTTAAATAATGATGGATACAGTACACCGCTAACTTTCTCTAATTTGGGTGAAACTATTTTTAGAGGAAATGTTAGTGTAGTAAATGGATTGTTTGAGGTGACTTTTGTAGTGCCAAGGGATATTCGAATTCCTGTGGGTAATGGTCGTGTGAGTTTTTATGCTCAAGAAAATCAGGCCAATACTGATAAAACAGGGCATAATTTTGATATTCGAGTTGGGGGTGTAAATACTGCAGCTGTCGTAGATGATATTGGACCGCGGGTTCGGTTGTATATGAATGACGAGAGTTTTGTTGATGGAGGGATAACAAATGCGTCTCCCTATTTACTTGCTTTTTTAGAAGATGAGCACGGTATTAATACGGCAAGTGGTATTGGTCATGATATTGTTGCGATTTTAGATGGTGATGAAACAAATCCGTATGTGTTGAATGATTATTATGAAACTGAATTAAACAATTACACCAAAGGTAAAATTCGATTTCCTTTTCGTGATTTAGCAAAAGGAATGCATACAATAACTTTTAAAGCTTGGGATGTTTACAATAATCCAGTTACTGCGGATATTCATTTTATTGTTGCGGATGGGAATGGTATTGTTTTAAGCAATGTCTTAAATTATCCAAATCCATTCGTGAATTACACAGAGTTTTGGTTTAATCATAATCGCCCTTATGAGCCATTGGAAGTGCAAGTTCAAATTTTTACAGTTACAGGTAAAATTGTAAAAACCATTAATCAAACGGTAACAACCGAAGGGTTTTTGTCACGGGAATTAAAATGGGATGGTTTGGATGATTTTGGGTCCAAAATAGGGAAAGGAGTTTATGTTTATAAATTGACTGTACGTTCTACAGTGAATGGGAACAAAGCAGAAAAAATTGAAAAATTGGTTATACTATAATAAAGTACTATATTTGTTAACTTTTTAAATTGCAAAAATGAAGAAGATTTTTTGGGTATTAAGTCTACTATGTGTTGGTTCGACGATTAATGCACAACAAAGAGTTATTACGACTGGAGTTCCTTTTTTAATGATTGCCGCTGATGCACGCTCTGCAAGTATGGGTGATCAAGGTGTGGCAACTACTCCAGATGCTTATTCACAACAATGGAATCCAGCGAAATTTGCTTTTTCATCTGATCCGCAGGGACTTTCATTGAGTTATACTCCCTACCTTACGCAACTAGTAAATGACATTTCCTTAGGACAATTAACGTATTATAATCGCATAAACGATCGAAGTGCATTTGCGGGAACATTACGTTTTTTTAGTTTAGGAGAAATTGAATTGCGTCAAAGTTTTGATGATCCAGCCAATGTGGTTAAGCCAAATGAATTGGCATTGGATGGTTCTTATTCATTACATTTAAGTGATCATTTTAGTATGGCTGTGGCAGGTCGCTATATCCGTTCTAATCTGAAAATTGCAGATGCAAATACCGATGCTAAATCTGCAAATACCTTTGCATTTGATGTGGCAGGTTATTTTCAATCGGAAGAATTTGCATTGGAGGATTTTAATGGAAAGTACCGTTTAGGTTTTAACTTTCAAAACTTAGGTCCTAAAATTAGTTATGATAATGATCAAAGTGATTTGAATTCAAACTTTATCC
>CAYNDK010000128.1:0-8289 GCA_964395965.1 uncultured Flavobacterium sp. | reverse complement strand
GTACACATCTTCTCGTACATCTGGAATACTTAAACAACCTTCGTTAAAACCCCACTCCTCGCCTTCTTCTTTTAAAATTTGCGCATTGATAAAGGTTTTCTTAAACCCCTTTAATTGCTGTTGTTCTTCAGCAGTCAAATCTTCACTATCTGAAAACGGTTCGGTATCGATGACAAACAAACGTATCGCCAAGCCAATTTGTGGTGCAGCCAATCCTACCCCGTACGCATTGTACATGGTATCGTACATGTTGTCAATCAATTCCTTTAACTGGGGATACTCCGGAGTGATGTTCTCACCTACTTTACGTAATACCGGATCGCCATAACCTACAATGGGTAAAATCATGCGTTTGTTTTTTATTTACGGGGCAAAAGTAGTACTTTTTTCTCCTTTTTGGAAGGATTTATATCATTTTGCGGGAAAGGTAGTCCTGCAACAATATCGTGGCGGCAATCTCGTCAATCAAGCCTTTGTTTTGGCGTTGTTTCTTTTTTAATCCACTATCAATCATGGTTTGAAAGGCCATTTTGGATGTAAAGCGCTCGTCAACACGCTCTACCGGAATCAGTGGAAACTCCTTTTCAAAGCGTGCCACAAAAGCATCCACCAAAGGCGCACTCTCTGAAGGTTGCCCATTCATTTGCTTGGGTTCGCCCACCAACACTTTTGCCACCTGTTCTTTCGCAAAATAATTCTTGAGAAACGAAAGCAATTCTTTCGAATCCACCGTGGTCAATCCCGATGCGATAATTTGCAGTTCGTCCGTCACGGCAATTCCCGTGCGTTTTATTCCGTAGTCGATGGCTAAAAGTCGTGGCATGTGCCAAAAATACAAATTATTGTCCGTAAAAGACCGCTATCTTATTTTTTGATTGGTCAATTACAACTAACTTGTTTTTTTGGATTTCATAGGCCTCCGCTGTTTCCAACATTTGAAGAAATTGCTGCTCGAAATTCCTATTCGGACACGCCATTTTGGTCGCCATTATATTCACAAAAGCCAATCCCATCGCTGAAGGCATGACATAATTGCCCCCAATTCGGTTGCATCCCGCATAGGCACTAAAACGTCCGTCTTTGGAATTGAGTTGCAAGGTATAGGGCTTGGCTGTTTTCCCTACGGTTTTGCCTTGTAAGGATTCCAATACCCAAGTGGTACCCGCCAAGCTGTACGTAACTGCTTTTACGGGGGCTTCCGACTCAATCACGTGGGAAGTGGATTGCACCAACTTTTCGCCCGTGGCTTCATCGACTTTCATTTTTTGTAAAATATAACGCGTCGCCAATTGCCCCGTAATGGGTTTTCCCTCACGATCCAACTGGGTCAGCTGATTTTCAGAAACCACATATTCATTGGGTCCGTCACCATTATTGTTAAGGCGAACGTGCGTTTCATCTGCATTCCACACATAAGTCCCTTTCGTAACAAAAGGCGCATCTGACTTCCCTAAATACCGGGTGGTCAACACATAGTGCACCGTATCGTTCAACGCCAATTCGGTTTCAATCCCTTCACAATCGGCACAGGGCAAAACGCCTTTGTAATAACCTTGGTAATCCAACGTTCGTTTGGGTGAATGGGAAACATCAGGAGTGCTTTTGGCCGCTTCAGCTGCGGGATGTTCTTCTTTATGACCACAAGAAACAAGCAGTAATCCATACAAGACAATAGAAACAAAGGTGGTTTTCATACGGTTGATTTTGTTCCAAAAATACACGGAACTCTCTAAAATATTCCTTAACGAAAGACTAAAAATTTAACAATTGTTTTCCAAGATCGAAATCCTATCTTTGTGACATGACGCATCAAAATCACCTGATTTATGTCGCTTTTGGCGGTAGTGACTATCGAAACGAGGTCCTGTGGTCCCTGCTTTCGCTTTACCTGCAGCATCCCGAACCCGATTTCAATATCCATGTTTTTACCGATGCCGTTACGGAAATGAAAGCGCAGTTGCCCCATTCGGTGGTGTTTCACGAACTCACCGCTGACCAAATTCAATTATGGAAAGGTCCGCAAAATTATCCCTACCGTGTCAAGATTAAGGTACTCCAACAGATGCTGGAAACCCATACCGGAAATTTTCTTTACCTCGACACCGATGTTATTGTGCGGCAATCGCTTTCCCCTTTGTTTGCTTCCATAGCCCAAGGCAGCGTTTATATGGATGCCAATGAGGGGCCGCTCTATGCCAACAAAGGCGGCATTGCCCGTAAAATGAAAAAACTACTGCGCAACCAAAAACAGTTTCGATTACCCAGTGGCGAAATCGTGCATTTGAATACCCAATTTGAAGTGTGGAATTCGGGTTGCATCGGACTCACCAACCGGCAATTACCCCAATTGCAAAAGGCTGAGGCGTTGATGGATGTGCTTTATTCTGCCTATCCGTTATTTAGTATGGAACAAATTGCCGTAACCGAAGCTTTGCAATCCAGCAGTCTGCATGAAACGCAATCCTATTTGCACCATTACTGGTACTTTAAGGAGTTTCGTCCGGTAATTCGCGATTATTTAAAACATTATCCAACTTGGGAAGTCCGTTTGCAGCATCTGCATTCCTGGGACCCTTGGGTATTGTCGGTTGGCAAACGACAGTACAAACTAAAAGGGTTTTGGTGTCGGACCTACCAAAAAATTCGGTACGGTTACCGCTGGAAAAATCCGGTCTTCCTTCCTTAAAAAACAAACAAACCGTTATCTTTGCGATTCAATTTTATAGACATGACAGCATTACAACAAACCATAGAAAACGCGTGGGAAAACCGCGAATTATTAAAAGAGGAAGCAACGCAAAACGCCATTCGCGAAGTAATCAACTTAGTGGATGCAGGTACCTTACGTGTAGCGCAACCCGTTGATGGCGGTTGGCAAGTGAACGAATGGGTGAAAAAAGCCGTAGTGCTCTATTTCCCGATTCAAAAGATGGAAACCTTTGAAGTGGGTATTTTTGAATACCACGACAAAATGCCGTTGAAACGTGGTTATGCTGAAAAAGGAATTCGTGTGGTACCGCATGCTGTAGCCCGTCACGGAGCTTATATTTCGAAAGGTGTGATTTTAATGCCGAGTTATGTCAACATCGGTGCCTACGTGGATGAAGGTACGATGGTCGATACGTGGGCTACCGTAGGGAGTTGTGCACAAATCGGTAAAGACGTTCACTTGAGTGGTGGCGTGGGTATCGGTGGGGTTTTAGAACCCTTGCAAGCCGCTCCCGTTATCATCGAAGACGGTGCGTTTATCGGATCGCGTTGTATCGTAGTTGAAGGTGTGCGTGTAGAAAAAGAAGCTGTTTTGGGTGCCAATGTTTGTTTGACCGCTTCTACAAAAATTATTGACGTTACGGGAACCGAACCTGTAGAATACAAAGGTGTTGTTCCAGCGCGCTCGGTGGTTATTCCCGGCAGCTATACCAAAGAATTTGGTGCGGGAAGTTACCAAGTTCCTTGTGCTTTAATCATCGGCAAGCGCAAACCTTCAACCGACTTAAAAACGTCGTTGAATGATGCGTTGCGCGAGTATGATGTAGCGGTGTAAGAAAGTTTCAGGTTTCTCCCGAAATTTCGGGATCAGGTTTCAGGTTTGTACCGTTAAAAAAGAAATTCATAGATCGGGTTGGATTCTTAAAAAACACATGTTAGGAAATACTCAGAAGCTTAGCGGCTCAGAATCTCAGCAACTATGTAGAAGTTTCAAGTTTCAGGTTTCAAGTTAGAACCGTTTAAAAAAATGTGTCTTTAAAAATTGATTCAAATTGAAATACTATATAATCACAGGAATTCAAACGGAAAATTACACCATCTGATTTATTGATGAATTTGATTTTACACAAGAATAACTTTAAACCTGAAACCTGAAACTTTAAACTTTAACCAATGAATCTAATTCGCTCCCTCTCCCCCCAGGAAATCCTTTTTTGTTTTGCGTTAGAATCTGAAGCGGCAGATGTCTTTGAGGGTCAGAACGTATTGTTTACGGGTATCGGTAAAGTGCAAGCAGCCTATGCGCTGACCAAAGCCTTGGCGACTCAACGACCGAAGCTCATTATCAATTTAGGAACCGTAGGCAGTACCCATTTCCCAAAAGGAACGGTGGTGCATTGTACCCAATTTGTACAAAGAGACATGGATGTGCGCGGACTCGGGTTTGCCTTATATGAAACGCCGTTGGCGGGGGTGCCTGTGGTTTTGGAATATGGCCAACCTTTTGCCGGACTCCCGCATGCAGTGTGTGGTACAGGAGATAGCTTTGAAATGGAGCATGCCGAATCGCTATATACCGTTGTCGACATGGAGGCCTATGCCCTTGCCTATATTGCCCAACAAGAAAATATCCCGTTTTTATGCCTAAAATACATCTCTGATGGCGCTGACGATAATGCCGCCTCCGACTTGACCGAACAAGTGCACAAAGCGGCTGAGGCGTATGGGAGGCTGGTGTTGGTTTAAGAAGCTGCTGAGAGGCTGAGCTGCTGTGATTTGCGAGAGAAAAGAAGCAAGAAGCAAGAGAAAAGAAATAGGTGCAACCTCAATGTGAGGAATACACTCTTAGACCTTTCCATTGTTCAACTTTTATATTTTTAGCTTCTGAGATTCTGAGCTCCTAAGCTGCTGAGCAATCGACGGATTGAAAAGACAGAAGTGATCGAATGTCTTCTAATGGCTAACGACTAAAGACTAATGTCTGCTCACTACAGTATTTTAAAAACATTAAGGAATTAAGAAATTTCATCATTACCGCTTAAATTAAGATTTTTAAGTCGGCCAAAGGCCGCTATTCTTTTAAAACTTAAACATCGCGAACTTTGCGTAAACTTTGCTCCTTTGCGGTAAAAAAGAAGCTGTTGAGAAGAAAGAGAAAAGAAGCAAGAGAAAAGAAATAGTTGCAACTTCAAGGTGAGGAATACATACTTAGACCCATTTCAATATTACTCCACTGCAAAATGTTGCCCAACTTAGAGCTACTTTTCCATTGTTTCATAAAGATAGGATTGAGCCTTCAGCTTTCGGCAATTAGCCATTAATCAACCCTAAAGTATATTTTTGTCTTGCTCAAAGTCGGATGATTTTAAACAGCGGGTAACAAAACTGCGCTAATTAATGCATTAAAATTATTAAAACACAATCAATTAACGCTTTATTTTTGGCGTACCGCGCTATCTTCCTGTCAAAGGTACCAGCTTCAAGGGTATGCCCTCTTTAAACTCATCCCTCTTTTCCATTATAGATGGTTGTGTAAACTCATGCGCAAACGTTGCAATTTTTAAATACAATTCCTCTAAACTTCCTGCTTTGAATGATGAAAATGTATGCTTTAAATAGGCTTCAAATGAGGATTCGTCGATATGGGTACATACTATCATTGTAAGATAGTTTTTCTTATCGACCTTATACTCATGAAGCAATTGTTCGGGAGAAGCGATCAAAACTTTAAAAGGAATTATTTTATCAAGGGTATAATCTTTCTTTACCTTGAATTGACAATTCGCATATAATTTAATAAACGGCCCTTTATTAACTTCATATTCAAAATGAACTAATTGATATGCTAGATTTAACCGTTTAGTACTTGAATCAAATAGAAGCCCGTATTCTGCATCCAGCGTGTACGACTCATATCCAGTTTTACAGGCTTCAATGTATATAGCACACATCACTTTTAGTTTTGCTAGTAGCTCCAAATCGTTATTCGTTGTGAGTTGAATTGAGGCTACATATTCTTTTAATTGTTTAATCCAAAAAACTATTTCTTCTTCATTTTCAAAAAAAATATTACCCTTTTGCCATCCAAAACTTTTTTTGGCTTTCATTTCTTTTGAAAAAAGATAATTGCTAAGTACAGTTTTTATCTCTAGAAAATAGAGTACTCTAAAAGGTACATCGAATAAAGAGATGTCAAATCCATATTGCTTTAATTCATTGAAATACAAACAGAGCTTTTTTTCAACGCTCTTATTACTACTATTTCCAGTAGCGTTTAAAATCTCATAATATATATTCATAAAACTATTTGATCTATCGTACTCGATTCGTTTACCCTAGCAATTTATTTAGCGGAAATCTGATTTAAAGATAACTAATTGTTGTGTTGAAACAAATGAATATATAATAGGCCGTCTACTTCACTCTTACTGCTACCCTACGTAACGTTAACGTCATCGTTACTTCGTCATAAAGGCGTATCATTCTTTAAGTTACCTACTATTTACTTTTGGGTGTGTCCGTGGTGAGTCCGTGGTGAGTCCGTGGTGAGTCCGTGAAAAAGGCCCTTTTCTCGGACACACTACGGAGTGATTTCGAACACATTCCGCACGCATCAAAAAGAAAACCAACCTAAACCAAGGGAGTCCCATTAGTTAACCACGAAGGAAAGAAGCTGTTGAGAGGAAAGAGACAAGAAGAAAGAAGCAAGAGAAAAGAAATACGGGTTACCATCACGGCACGCAATACACTTTTACACCCATTCCACTTTTACACCAATATAAATTAAGCTTCTGAGAGGCTGAGCTCCTAAGCTGCTGAGCAATCGACGGATTGAAAAGACAGTTTTGATTGAACGCCATCTAATGGCTAACGACTAAAGACTAATGTCTGCTCACTACAGTATTTTAAAAACATTAAGGAATTAAGAAATTTCATCATTACCGCTTAATTAAGATTTTTAAGTCGGCCAAAGGCCAAAGGCCGCTATTCTTTTAAAACTTAAAACGTTGCGAACTTTGCGCAAACTTTGCTCCTTTGCAGTAAAAAGAAGAAAGAGAAAAGAAGAAAGAGAAAAGAAATAGGTGCAACCTCAAGGTACACAATACACTTTTAAACCCATTCCACTATTCAACTTCTTTAAATGGAGCTTCTGAGAAGCTGAGCTCCTAAGCTGCTGAGCAATCAAGGGATTGAAAAGACAGTTTTGATTGAACGCCATCTAATGTCTAACGACTAAAGACCAATGTCTATCCTCAGCCCACTGCTATAGCATCCATTCTATTCCAAGCGGAAAAAGATAGATGAATACAATTACGAATACCGGACCAAGCAGATGTCGCTTTGACAAAGCATAGCGCTCCTGAAAATCCGATTGTATAAGTCGAAACAACAACAATAAATGAATGAATAACAAAATGGCCACAAATAATTGAATGAATTGAAATGGTTTAGTCTCTAAAAATACCGTTTTCACGAAATGGAATCCACTATTAAAACACATATAAATTCCAGCCCCAACAAGTAATTGCCACCCCCAACGCTTTTTGAAAAGCAATCCTAAACTACCCACACAAATTCCGAGGTAAACCAACCCTTTTAACAATTCATGAATATAAAAACGAACTTCAGAAGCTGAATTTACTTGATAAAAACCCATAGAAACATAGTGATGCGATAGTTGAATTGTAGCATATACTTGTATCGCTAAGAAAAATAGACTGAATGCTAAGTAAAAAATTCCAATTAGGCGTTCTTGTGATACTAAAGCTAACTTCATAATTTTTGTGGCTTTTAAAATGTGATAACGTATCAAAGATATTTAATTTTGAGCTACTCTGAGAAGAAAGAAGAAAGAAGAAAGAAGAAAGAAGAAAGAGAAAAGAAATAGGTGCAACCACAAGGTAAGCAATATACTCTTAGACCTTTCCATTGTTCAACTTTTATATTTTTTAGCTGCTGAGCTGCTGAGCTCCTATGCTGCTGAGCAATCGACAGATTGAAAAGACAGATGTGATCGAATGTCTTCTAATGGCTAACGACTAAAGACTAATGTCTGCTCACTGCGACTGCGACTGAAAACTCCGAATTTTAAAACATTAAGGGATTAAGAAATTTCATCATTACCGCTTAAATTAAGATTTTTAAGTCGGCCAAAGGCCGCTATTCTTTTATAACTTAATCGTTGCGAACTTTGCGCAAACTTTGCTCCTTTGCAGTAAAAAAGAAGCTGTTGAGAAGCAAGAGAAAAGAAGAAAGAGAAAAGAAGCAAGAGAAAAGAAGCAAGAGAAAAGAAATAGGTGCAACATCAAGGTACACAATACACTTTTAAACCCATTCCACTATTCCACTTCTTTATATGGAGCTTCTGAGAGGCTGAGCTCCTAAGCTGCTGAGCAATCGACGGATTGAAAAGACAGAGGTGATTGAACACCTTCTAATGGCTAACGACTAAAGACTAATGTCTGCTCACTGCGACTGCGACTGAAAACTCCGAATTTTAAAACATTAAGGGATTAAGAAATTTCATCATTACCGCTTAAATTAAGATTTTTAAGTCGGCCAAAGGCCGCTATTCTTTTA
>CAYNDK010000127.1:0-8308 GCA_964395965.1 uncultured Flavobacterium sp. | reverse complement strand
TTTTTCATCGTATATCGGTTATGATGAAGCAAAAATAGAACGGGGATTTGGGGTGTACAGTTACAATTGTTACTGTGTAACATGTGTTACAAAAGACAAACAAACACGACTTACAAGTTTGTTTTTCAATACATTAATTCAAAATACTATTGCTTTCGGTTAACTTAATATTTTCAAATCTACTTCCGAAACTAAAAAGCATAAAAAAACGCCCCGAAAGGCGTTGAAAATTACTACTTCATTATAATTTTTTGGGTTTGATAAAATTTGCGATCAAAAATCAAAGTGATTTGAAGCACTTGTGATTCGGTGGGATCCAACTCAAAATCCATTGTATTGGCTCCAATTTTAGATTTTAGAATATCGCCTTCCATCAGCATCTTACCAGATGCATCGGTTACTAAATATTCCAAGGGAGCTTCATACGGAAACTCATAACTCAATTTGACTTTTTGGTTGTGGGTTGGATTGGGGAATACTTTAAAGGAAAACGGATTATGTTGAATTACGGTTTGTGCATTTAAAACCGGTTGGTTAATCAGTTTTACTTCATAAATTACAGAAGACGGACTGGTTTGTGCGGTTTGGTTATTGGTAAAAGGGTTTTGGGACGAACTAGCAATTCCGCCCACAATATGTCCGATAACAAACTCATTGGTAGTTATTTCGTCCAACTTAATTACTTCGTTATCAAAATGAGGTAACGCGTGATTGGGAATAAACTCCGACCCTGCCCCAACATAAATGGGCATTTCTTCAGGTTGGCGAGTTTCTACTAACTCGTTGGCAGCATTGCGTGTGACCCGACTGATGGTTTTCACAAAGGGGACATTGGTATCTTGAATTAAGGTAGCGCCTGTATAATAATATTGGCTCATTCCACCAAAGAATAACGCATGCATTTTTTGATCCGTTGCACTGTACATTTCTGCATGTGCACCGTGGTAATTACTCAAAAGTTGGTTAAAATTGGTTTGCGGTTCATAGCCCGAACTTTTAATGTCCACAGGATATAAAAATGGAAGATTTACATTGATTTGAAAAACACCCGAAGAAATCATGTAGCCTTGGCTTCCATCAGGAAAAATTTGGGGTACTAAATTGTAATCCCTACGGTGCAAATGCACAGCGTCAATTACCTCTTCATAATCGGTAATTTGCCATTGATTATTGGTGTTGACCAATTTAAATTTCTTATAACTATCTGTGTAGGTTTGCGTAAAGGTGGGATTGTTCATTGGATTATAGCGACCATCAAATCGCTGTCCACCAACAAGATAATAGGTATCGTCAATTTTAGCCAATTGTCCTCCAGTTACTGTAAAACGGTTGTCTGTAATTTGATAAAAGGCATCCGACTGTAACGCTCCCGCTTGCACATATTGAACCAACAGTGGAATATTTATGATGGTGATTTTATTAAACGTGATATGGTCATTTGCAGTAGCCGAAAAGGCATAACCACCAATAACGATTAAGTAATCGCCGTCTTGGTAAAAATTAAGATTCGTAGCTTGTAATTGCTCTTGTAAATCGGTTGCCAAAGATGACAAAGGAGCAGTCCATTGCTGCAAAGTTACAGGATCCACCACACGTATAGCAGTATTATTTGCACTCGAGGGAAAAGCATTAAACGGTTGGCGCGCAT
Source organism: uncultured Flavobacterium sp. (assembly GCA_964395965.1). Classification (GTDB taxonomy): domain Bacteria; phylum Bacteroidota; class Bacteroidia; order Flavobacteriales; family Flavobacteriaceae; genus Flavobacterium. Next base: position 6,660 of record CAYNDK010000127.1, on the reverse strand, counting down.
GGAGTCCGTCCAAACGACCACCTACGAAAATCCATTTGCCTTGATATTGCGCTCGGGCATACGATTGAATTCCGCCAAACCCAGGAATAGTAATGGGTGTGAGTTGAATTTGATAATTAAAATCCGATTGAGAAAATACTGAAGTTAAACTTGAAAGTAGGGTGAAAAATAAAATTTTAAATCGCATGATAAGGTTTGTTTTTGCCAAATTTACGGTTGCTCAACAAACTAAAATGTAACCCTTGTTACGCAGCTGTGTTTCAAAAAAAAAAAGCGCTCCCGAAGGAACGCTTTCTGACAATGAAAAACAAAAAATTATGATTTCTTTTCTTCTTTTTTACCTGCGCAACAACCGCCTTTTTTCTCTCCAGAACCACACGATTTTTTCTCTTCTGAAGAACATGATTTTTCAGTTTTTGCTTTCTTTTTATCTTTTTTAGCTTGTTCTTGAGCCATCCCGTTTACAGAAAACAATACTGCGATAGCTAAAGCGGAAACAATTTTTTTCATGAGTGATGTTTTTTAATGGTTATTTATTTCAAATTTACGGTTTACCCTTTGGATAAACAATGTTTTTGTCTTAATAGTTCCTTAATTTTTGACCTACAAACCGAATAACGGCTCCTTCGCCTTGATGGTATTTTCCTTCTTCCAATTTTACAATAGCATGTTGGATAAAAGTGAATTGCAATCCTTCAAATTCCTCCATTACTTCCTCCAATGAGAACAACATAGTTTCGACTTTGGGGCCACCCGAATGGTAGTCAAGTTGTTCTTTTGCAAAAGCTTCGAAAATGACAATTCCATCAATTTTTAAAAGTGATAAAAGCTTTTTATGAAAAACGATTCTATCGGGATACGGTAAATGCGCATACGAAAGTACAATACCATCAAAACTATCTAATTCAAATTCCAATTCTTCCAGTGCGCCAACTTGATAATCCAATTGAACATTTAATTCTTTGGCCCAAAGTAAAGCTTTCTCTTTACCGGCAGCACTGACGTCAAATGCACAACATTCAAATCCTTGTTGGGCGGCAAATACGGCATTTCGCCCCTCACCTTCTGCTGGAAACAATAGTTTGGAATTGGGTTTCAGATACGAAATATTGGATTCAAACCACGCGTTGGGTGAATTCCCATAAGTGAAGCCTTCTTCATTATATCGATTATTCCAAAAATTAGCATCCATAATTATACTTTTGGTTTTGGAAAAAATAGAGAACCCAATAATCCTCCCATAACAACACCGTACAGTGTACTATTGAATGGTTTGGATGTAATCATACACGTTCCCGAAGCACAACCCACATAGTAATAATAGGTATAGCCTGCAATTCCTCCAATGAGGGCAATGGCGATGGGTCCGATGATCCACTTTTTCATTACAATTTTTTGGATTGAATGGTTTGTATAATTTCCTCTTTTGAAACCACACCCGATTGTCTCCACAACAATTGTCCTTTTTGGTACAACACCATCGTGGGTACGCCTCGAACTTGCTGCATGGCTGCCAATTCTTGGTTTTTATCGACGTCCACTTTTAGAATCGATACGGAATCCCCCAAGCTGTCTTTTACTTCTTTTAAAATAGGAGCCAACATTTGACAGGGTCCGCACCAAGTCGCATAAAAGTCAATTAAAACGGGCTTTTCTGAGTTAATCAGTTCGGCAAAACTACTATTCATGGGATTCTTTTTTATAATTTACGGAACAATTCCCTTGTAATCCGCATCCCCAATTGAACACGGCTTGAAGAAGGAAAAATAGTCCCATGGGTACAAAAATCCATTGGCGTGTTTCATACGCATTGGCGAATAAAAATCCGGCAAAAGCCAAACGCACCCAACGCATTACATGCCAATTTGTTAACAATCTCGTTTTCATTATTTCAAAGTTGACGGACAAACATAGGCCGTCGTTTTAATTCCTGTTTGACGAATCGCTGCAAAACCACCTTTAACATCAATTACGTTGTGATAGCCACGCGCTTTCAAAATGGAGGCTGCAATTACAGAACGATAGCCCCCCGCACAATGGATGTAAAACGAATCGTGTTTTGGAAATTCAGCCAAATGTTCGTTTAAAAAATCCAAAGGCGTTGAAGATACATTCTCGATATGTTCCGAAGAATATTCCCCTGGTTTACGCACATCAAAAACAGGCACACCTTCAGCAATCAAGGTTTCTAATTGAACTGCCGTAACTGAATTTAAAGTATCGTATTCTTTTCCAGCATTTTTCCAAGTATCAAAACCTCCGTTTAAATAGCCTATCGTTTGATCATAACCCACACGAGCAAGGCGGGTAATGCTTTCTTGTTCGCGACCTTCAGGAGTAACCAACAAAATCGGTTGCTTATAATCCAATATCAACGCACCTACCCATGGGGCAAATTGTCCGTCGATTCCGATTGAAATAGCGCCCGGAATATGTCCTTTAGAAAAATCATCTTGGTGACGCACATCCAAAATTAAGGCATCGGTTTCATTGGCTGCTGCTTCAAAAGCATTGGCATCCAAGGCTTGCGCTTCAGCAATAATTTTTTCAACGTTTTCGTAACCTTCTTTATTTAACTTCACATTCATCGGGAAGTAAGCAGGTGGCGGTAACAAGCCGTCGGTTACTTCTTTAATGAACTCCTCTTTGGTCATATCGGCACGCAAAGCATAATTGGTTGCTTTTTGCTCACCTATTGAACCCACGGTTTCTTTACTCAAATTTTTACCGCAAGCACTTCCTGCACCATGCGCTGGATAGACAATCACGTCATCAGCAAGTGTCATAATTTTGGTTCGTAGACTTTCAAAAAGTATTCCTGCCAATTGTTCTTGGGTCATATCCGCCGCTTTTTGCGCTAAATCGGGTCGACCCACATCCCCTAAAAACAAGGTGTCACCACTGAAAAGCGCATGATCTTTCCCGTTTTCATCTTTTAAAAGATAACAGGTACTTTCCATAGTATGTCCGGGTGTATGCAATGCCGTTAACGTAATATTTCCCAATTGGAAAACTTCACCGTCATGTGCACTGTGCGCGTTGAATGTCGGATTTGCATTAGGTCCATAAATAATTGGAGCTCCCGTTTTTTCGGAAAGTGTCACGTGTCCACTCACAAAATCCGCATGGAAATGGGTTTCAAAAATGTATTTGATGGTTGCCCCATCATTAAAAGCACGGTCGATATAGGGTTGCACTTCGCGTAGTGGGTCAATAATCGCAACCTCACCATTACTTTCTATATAATAAGCTCCTTGAGCGAGACATCCTGTGTAAATTTGTTCGATTTTCATGATACGGAGTATTTTATTTTTTGTAAATCTAATAACTCAAAAGGTAATGCGATGTAACCCTTGTTACAAATTTAACAAATAAAGAAGCACCGTCGGACAAACGGTGCTTCTTAAAACTAAAAACAAAAAAAACACTCCCTACAACAAAGTGGTAGGACACTTGTAATCGGACTTGGGTAAGGTGCTATTTTTCAAGCCTCCAAACCCTTCGATGATATCGACAAAATTTTCATATCCGCGTTTTTTCAAAATAGAAGCAGCAATCATACTTCGGTACCCACCGGCACAAAATAGTACAAAAGGTAGTTCTTTAGGAAATTCAGCGAGATGTGAATCTATTTCATTCAAAGGTATATTCAGTGAATTCATAAGATGTTCTGAATCGTATTCGCTTTTACGTCGAACATCGATTAGAATGGGCTGATGGTTCATTACATACGAATCCAAGTCTGCTCCTGCAATGCGTTCAACATGATCAAAATCTTTCCCTGCTAGTACCCAACTTTTGAAACCGCCTTGTAAATACCCAATGCTATGATCAAAACCGACACGTGAAAGTCGAATAATCGTTTCTTTCACTTTCTCTTCATTTTCGGCCACAATTAAAATGGGTTGTTTAATAGTAGGAATGAGTTCGCCCACCCAAGTTCCAAAACTTCCATCCAAACCGATGTTAATACTATTAGGAATAAAACCTTTAGCAAACTCAGCTGCTGAACGTGAATCGATGATTACGGCTTTGGTTTCATTGGCAATTAATTCAAAGGTTTTAGCATCATAGGCTTTTTGACCTTGATGCAAAATAGTATCCAAGCTTTGATACCCTTTGATATTCATTAAAACATTTTCAGGGAAATATTTGGGCGGTGTAGTCAAACCGGTTAACAATTGAGCTACAAATTCATCTTCTGTCAATTGCGGATTGAGCGCATAATTGGTCGCTTTTTGATTGCCTAGCGTATCCGTAGTTTCTTTACTCATTTTTTTACCACAGGCACTTCCGGCACCATGATTGGGATACACAATTAAATCATCCGCTAACGGCATAATTTTTTCGTGTAAGGAATGGTACAACATTCGTGCTAATTTATCTTCTGTCAAATCAGCGATGACATGTTGTGCTAAATCGGGACGACCAACATCGCCAATAAACAGGGTGTCTCCTGAAATAATACCGTGCTCCTTACCTTCTTCATCAAAGATAAGGTAGCAGGTACTTTCGAGTGTGTGCCCAGGGGTGTGGATCACTTTTATTTTTACAGCTCCAACTTGAAAATACTGACCGTCTTCGGCAACTAGTGCTTCAAATCCGGGTTTAGCTGTGGGACCGTATACGATTTCTGCACCTGCTTTTGCGGCCAAGTCCAAATGACCCGACACAAAATCGGCGTGAAAATGAGTTTCAAAAACATACTTGATGGTTGCTCCCGATTTTTCTGCGCGCTCGATATAAGGAAAAACTTCGCGCAACGGGTCGAATATGGCCGCTTCACCTTTACTTTCCAAATAATACGCCGCATGGGCTAGACAACCCGTATAGATTTGCTCTAATTTCATTCTTCTTGAATTTAGGCCAAAGTTAGCGCCACTCAATTCCCGAAAAAATGATAAATATCAGTTGATTAGGCAGAAAACCAAATTTCTTTGATTAAAATATAAATCCCCATGCACAAAACGAAGTAGCCAAAAATGGATTTCATTTTTTCGCCCGAAATAACTTTGGATAAACGATTTCCGATGAAGACACCCAAAAGTGAACAAGCGGTAAAAGTGAGCAGCATTGTATAATTGATATCTTGTTGTCCAACATCGCCCAAAAACCCTATTAACGATTGAAGAGCGACGATAAACAATGATGTACCAATGGCTTTTTTTATGGGAGTTTGCACTAAAAACAACAAAGCAGGCACTATGAGAAATCCGCCACCCGCTCCTACGAAACCCGCTACGAGTCCGATGGCAAGTCCGGCCAAACTAATTTTCAGCGGACTTACACTTGAATGAACTGTGGATTCCTGAACGGGACGAATCATTTTCCAGGAAGCCAGAATCATTACAACCGCAAAAACAGCCATGATGAGTAAGCGTTTAGATAGTGAAAAATGATCGGTTATAACCATGGAATCAGGAATTGCTGGTACAATAAGTTTTCGGGTAAAAAAAACGGCCATTAGTGTCGGAATGCCGAAAGCCAAAACTTTTTTAAAGTCCACCAATCCGTCTTTAGCTTTTTGGAATCCACTGACTAAAGCGGATATACCCACCACAAACAATGAGTAAGCGGCAGCCAAAACAGGTTGAATCCCCATGATATACACAAAAATGGGAACCGATAAAATCGATCCGCCACTGCCGATAAGTCCGAGAGAGATTCCTACTAAAACGGCTAAACCGTATCCGATTCCGTTGTTCATTTCCATGGAGCAAATTTCATTGAATTTGATATGGGGATTGGTTACATTGGTTACATTATAATAATTCTATAGAGGCCCGATGCAAACGGATGCGTCCTTTATTTTCTAATGCTTTCAATAAACGAGAAACCACCACACGAGAAGTATGCAAATCATAGGCAATATCTTGGTGCGTGACTTGAATTTCTTTGGATTTTGCGATTTTAGATTTATCAATTAAGTAACTGATTATTCGTTCATCCATATTCATAAACGCCAAGCTATCAATGGTTGAGAGCATTTCTTTTAAACGACTGTTATAACTATTGAAAACGAAATTACGCCACGATTTATATTTACCTAGCCACTCTTCCATGTATTCAACAGGCACCATAATCAATAACCCATTGGTCTCTGCAACAGCCCGAATTTCACTTTTGGTGTTACCCAAACAACACGCCATAGTCATTGCACAGGTATCCCCTTTTTCGATAAAATAAAGTAACAACTCGCCTTCGTCAAAATCTTCTCGAAGTATTTTGATAGCGCCATTTAACAATAAGGGCATTTTTCGGATATAATCTCCAAAATCAATTAACACATCACCTTCTTGAAATTCACGAAGTACAGAAACATGGGCAATTTCTTGAAGTAATTTCTCTTCGAAAATAGTTCCATAATGAAGTTGTAATAATTCAATCATCGTTTATAGTTCTTTTCATAAATAGCAATCCATTGTTCTGGAGTCATCTTTTGACATAATTCTGCGATTAACGCCAAGGGGATATCAGCCGGTTTTTTAAAACGAATACAACTTTTGCCCATATCCAACTTGGTTTTGCAGTGTTTGGGATATTCGGCTACAAACCAGTTTAGCAAATTTTCATCCGCATAAATTCCCATGTGATAGAGATTTATTGAATTTTTTTGAGAAGCTAAAGATAAAAAAGGGAGTTCCTGATCTTTGGCACAAT
>CAYNDK010000126.1:0-8401 GCA_964395965.1 uncultured Flavobacterium sp. | reverse complement strand
AGCTGGACCAATTGAACGTGCCACTCATTTACTTCCTCAAATAAAAACCAAGCGAATTTTCAATTATGAAAAGGCAGTTAATGGTTTGAGACAAATTCTTTGGGGATTGTTCAAAAAAATTGTAATCGCAGATCAGTGTGCAGAATATGCTAATCAGATTTTCAATGATCCTGCTCATCACTCTGGAAGTACTCTAGTAATTGGAGCACTTTTCTTTACATTTCAAATTTATGGTGATTTTTCAGGCTATTCTGATATTGCTCTAGGAACTGCTCGCCTTTTTGGAATAGAACTTCTTAAGAACTTTTCCTTTCCATATTTCTCAAGAGATATCGCTGAATTTTGGCGTCGATGGCACATTTCCCTTTCCTCATGGTTCAAAGATTATTTATATATCCCATTAGGAGGAAGCAAAGGAGGAAATTGGATGCGAATTCGAAATACTTTTATAATTTTTATTGTTAGTGGGTTTTGGCATGGTGCGAATTGGACATTTATTATTTGGGGTGGATTAAATGCATTGTACATTCTTCCCTCTATCATTAATAGATCAAACCGTAATAATTTGGAAATTGTTGCTTATGGGAGGTCATTGCCCACTCTTAAAGAATTAGGTGCTATAACTCTGACCTTTACACTTACTGTTTTTGCCTGGATATTCTTCAGAGCAGAAAGTATTGACAAAGCAATAATTTTCATTTCAGGTATATTTAACAAATCCTTATTTAGTATCCCTTCCATCTTACCCTTTTATCTTATTTTACTGATTTTATTTTTCATTACACTGGAGTGGCTTGGGCGTGAACAGGACTTTGCAATTGAAAAAACAGGACTTAAATGGAGTAAACCCTTACGTTACGTATTTTACTATTCGCTTTTATTCATGATATTTTGGTATGGAGGAAAAGAACAACAATTTATTTATTTCCAATTCTAGACATGAAAAAATTTATAATTAAAGGAGGACTTTTCGGAATACCAATTGGACTTTTTTTTCTGGTTCCCATATATATTTTGTACCTGAATGGTGAAATTTTCACACCAATTGATAATTTGATTAAAAGTAATCAACCCTATTTAGTAGGTTACAGTTTTAACGAAGAGAACTATCGTTATCTCAAAGTTAAGGAAATTGAAAACAATCCAACTCCAAAAGTTATGGCTTTGGGTTCGTCGAGAATATTACAATTTAGAGAACAAATGTTTTCTTCGCCTTTTTATAATGCAGGGTATACCATATATAGTATTTCCGATTTTGTCCCTTTTTTGAAAAATAATCTTAAATCAGAAAAACCAGAGGTTTTAATAATAAATCTTGACCAATGGATGTTCAATGGTAATTGGGATTCTCTTGATAAAAAAGAGAATCAGAAAGCCTACCAATATCCCGTTTTCAACACATCACCCTCTATCGCATCAATTAAAGAAACCTGGTCTTATATTTTCAAAGGCAAAATAAACTACACTCATGGTTCTGATAATAAAGAAAACAATAAAATTGGTTTAAATGCTAACAATAACGATACTGGTTTTAGAAAAGATGGAAGTATGCGTTATGGAATTCAAATAAAAAAATTAATTGCAAACGATAGTTCGGCTAGTGATTATCAATTTAACGACACCTACAAAAGAATAAATTCAGGGAATAAAAGATTTGAATACGGTACAATTATTAATCCAAAAGCAATACTTGAAGTCAAAAAAATAATTTCTTTTTGTAAAAAAAACAATATTTATCTCATTGCAATTTTACCACCTTTTGCTGATGCAGTAAACTCAAAAATAACGAATAGTGGAAATTATAAATATATAAATGATATCTACTCCAATACTGAATCCCTTTTTAAAGCTAACAATTATGAATTATGGGACTTATCAAATCTTTCAAAGTATAAATCCAATGATAGCGAAGTTATTGACGGATTCCATGGAAGTGAAGTTACGTATCTAAAAATGCTAATTTACATGGTTGAAAACGGCTCTAAAATAAAGGATTATACCTTGTTAAAAAAGCTGAAGAGTGACTTATCCAATCAACCAAATCGTTATACTATTTACAATGATTAATTGGTAATACAAATAAAAAATCCGCCTTGAAGGGCGGATTTTTAAAACAAACCAACTAAAACTTACACTTCAAGAACGCTATTTTCAGCGTTGGCATAAGCATTCCAACGGTAGCTGTCGGCTTCTGGATCATTAATAAATGCACCATCCACCACATATCTGAATTCAAAGGAATTGTCTTTTGGCAAATCAAAAGCACCTTTGAAAGATCCGTTCTTTAATTTCGATAGTGAGCCGGCTTCTGGATTCCAATCGTTGAAATCACCTACTACAGATGCAGTTGCCGCTTCTTTAGCCTCTACAGTAAACGTCACTTTACACACGGGTTTCGTTTTAATAAACTGTTTCTTAATAGCCATAACTATTTCATTTATAGATTACTGCAACAAAGTAACAGAATAAATAACTAGGTTGTATCTGCACAAAAACGATTTATTATTTTCACAAAAACTGTCATTTTTTAAAATCAAATTCCCAATTTTTTGTTGATTTTTAAAAATTATAAAATCAAGAAAACGTTTTCTTATTTTCAGATAGTGAATTTAACTTTTATAAAATAGTCTTGTTTTTCGTCCAACAAACGTCAAAATTGTATTAAAATACGTTTCAAAAAACAATTCACTTCAAACAATTGCAGGAAACCCCGTATTTTTACAACGCAAAAAAAGCAACCTATGATCACTTTAATTGCGGCTGCAGCTGAAAACAATGCCTTGGGAAAAGACAACCAATTAGTTTGGCATTTACCCGATGATTTTAAACGATTCAAAACCTTAACCACAGGTCATTACATCCTAATGGGAAGAAAAACTTTTGAAAGTTTTCCAAAACCACTACCAAACAGAACGCATGTGATTATCACACGCCAAGCCGATTACCAGTATGAGCAATGTCATGTGGTACACTCATTGGAAGCGGCAATTGCACTTTGTCCTGAAGCGGAAGAAAATTATATCATTGGCGGAGCTGAAATCTACCAGCAGGCCTTACCCTTTGCCGATAAAATTGAACTAACTCGAGTACATGGCACTTTTGAAGCTGATGCCTTTTTCCCAGAAATTGATGAAAATGTTTGGAAAATAGAGGCAGAAGAGTTTCATCCCGCAGATGAAAAGCATAGTTGTGCTTTTACTTTTCAAACGTTTACCAAAAGATAATCCTAAGAAACCACCTCACAAAGGAGATTTAATCGCTACCTTTGTGCCGCTAAAATTGCAAGAGAAATGGCAGAGAATGTAACTCCTTACAAAGATTCCAATTTGGGCAAAAAAGAACAAGTTACCCAAATGTTTGATACGATTTCTGGAAATTATGACGGTTTAAATCGTGTGATTTCTTTTGGAATTGATGTAAAATGGCGAAAAAAAGTACTGCAATTGGTCCAAGCAACCCATCCAGAAACTGTTTTAGATATTGCGACAGGTACGGGAGATTTGGCAATTCTAATGGCACAAACCCAAGCGTCAAAGATAGTGGGATTAGACATTTCATCAGGAATGCTTGAAGTGGGGAAACAAAAAGTAAAAGCTCGAAACTTGGAGTCCATCATCGAGATGGTTTTAGGTGATTCTGAAAACATGCCGTTTCCTGACAATTATTTTGATGCCATTACCGTTTCCTTTGGTATCCGAAATTTTGAAACTTTAGACAAAGGATTAGCAGAAATCCTTCGTGTACTCAAACCTGGCGGACTCTTTGTTATTTTAGAAACTTCGGTTCCAGAAAAAACTCCGTTCAAACAAGGCTATCGTTTTTATACAAAAAACATTCTACCGATAATTGGAAAACTCTTTTCTAAAGACAATGTAGCCTACGGCTATCTATCTGAATCGGCCTCTGTTTTTCCTTACGGTGAAAAACTAAACAATATTTTGCGTAAAATTGGGTTTATAGACGTGAAAGCTATGCCTCAAACTTTTGGGGTGGCAACTATTTATTCGGCATCTAAATAAACTATGAAAAAATTCATCGTGTTTTTTTCACTACTGACTTTGGGACTACAAGCCCAAACCAAAGGTGTTTTCTCAAAAGACCCGATTATCAATTTGGAAAATTTTGATAAACAACGCGTCCATTGGGGTTATTTCTTAGGCTTCAACAGTTTTGATTTCAAAATTGATTACTTGAATCCGCCAACAACTGACATTGCAGTATCTGGAACTACTGGATTTAATGTGGGTTTAGTGGGAAATCTTCGCCTTCATGAATATTTAGACTTGCGCTTTGAACCTGGATTGTATTATACGCAAAGAAACTTGACGTATGCTGGATTTACCAAAATTTCAGATGCGTTACGCGAAGTGCGTTCGACCTATATTTCGTTTCCTTTACTATTAAAATTTTCGTCAAAACGCGTAGGTAATGTGCGCCCATACCTTGTTGGAGGAATTGATGCGACCCTCAATTTATCGAGTAATTCCAAATCACAAGACGACAATTACCAGCAGCGTTTTCGTGTAAAACCGTGGACCAATAATTATGAATTGGGTTTTGGTATCGATATCTATTTGGAATATTTCAAATTCTCTCCTTCGATTCGTGGAATTTTCGGGATGAATGATGAATTAATTCGCGACAACAACCCCGATAGTCCGTGGACAGGAAATATTTCTAGTTTAAAGACCCGCGGATTTGTAGTTAATTTTACTTTTCACTAAATCCCTCGACGAAATTCGCTCAAAAAAATGGCAGTAGCCGTTGCCACATTCAAACTTTCTGTTTCTTGTAGTGTGCCAAATCGTGGAATTGAAAGGCGTTGCGTAATTTTTGCTTCAATTGCTGGACGAATACCATTCGCTTCATTACCCATTACAAGTATTCCTTGTGTTGGTAAAGTACTTTGATAAACATTTGCCCCATCCATAAATGTACCATAAACAGGTAATGACGTTTGTTCAAGAAACTGTTCTAACTCCACATAAGCAACCTTAACCCGTTTGAGTGAACCCATAGTTGCTTGTACAACTTTGGGATTATATACATCGGCCGATTGATGACTACAGACCAATTGAGTAACTCCAAACCAATCACAAAGTCGGATTATGGTACCTAAATTTCCTGGGTCGCGAACTTCATCAAGTGCCACAATAAGTCCTTCTGGAACAGGTTCGGACTCTGGAGCCTTTTTAAAAACAGCCAAGCAATTATTGGGAGTAGCTAAGGCAGACATTTTTTTTAACTCATTTGCAGCAATAATTGAACATTTTTCTGGTTGAATTGCATTAAATAACGATTCCGTTTGGTACAATCCTTGTAGTTCAAAATGGGATTGCAACAATTCATCAATTACCTTAAAACCCTCAGCAATAAATAAGCCGTATTGGTCCCGGTATTTTTTTTGATGCAATGAAGCAATTAACTTGATTTGGTTTTTGCTAACCATAAAAATACGTTACTTTTGAAATTAAATTTTGAACTTTTGCGAAAACACCTCACAAAAATATCATTATTTCTCGGAATCTTAGTGCTCTTTGCTGCCTGCGACATCACAAAACGTGTCCCAGACCAAAAGCGTTTATTGATTCGCAATGAAATTACATTGAACGACAAACCCATTCATGATGAGAATGTGTACTTTCAATTGTATCAAAAACCGAACACTTCAATACTCGGCTACCGTCTTCGCCTCCAACTGTATAATTTGGCCCGTCAAAACGCGGATTCAGCATATAACAAATGGCTTGATCGAAAATCAAAACGCAGGGCTCGATTAAATGCATTGTTGTCGGCTAAGCAGGTAGAGCGTTTGGGCAAATCATTTGTGGTTACAGGTTTGAGTAATTTTTTGATGAAAACGGGTGAAGCCCCTACAGTCTTTGACTCCATGGCTGTTCAAAAGTCAATCAAACGCTTAAATTCCTATTATTATAACAAGGGCTATTTTGATGTCGCTACAACAGCAACACGCGACACCAATTCACCCAAGCGTATCGGAATTAAATACGCAATCCAATTAAAACAACCGTACATTATTGATAGTTTAAAAACAGTCATTACGAGTCCGATGCTTGACTCTTTGTACCGTATCCACTCCAATCGCTCCCAAATAAAATCGGGTAAACAATACGACACAGAAACGTTAAATGCAGAACGTGACCGCATAACAGCTGCCTTTAGAAACAATGGGGCCTATTTGTTTCAACAAAATTATATTCGCTATAGTTTGGACACCATTGGCACCCAAAAAAAAGTCAATGTTAATTTAGTAATAAAAGACTACGCTTATCGCGAAAATGACTCCACCAAATCAGCGCCTTTTCGTTTGTATAAAATCAATAAAGTAGCCATTTACACCGACCAAACCACAAGCAAGAACGAAATCAAAGTGAAGGACAGCGTTACCTATCATGATTTTGTATTATATAGTGAGAAAAAATTGAAATACCGCCCCAAGGCGATTACCGATGCTGTTTTTATTACTAAAGGAAGTTTGTTTTCAGACAACAACACAACGCTTACCACCAAATACTTGAGTAATCTTCGGGTGTTCAAATATCCAACGATTCAATATGTTCCTGATCCAAAAGACAAAGACGGTTTAATTGCCAATATCTTTCTCACACCCCGAAAAAAATACACCTTTGGTGCTTCTGCAGATTTCACCCATTCTAATATTCAAGATTTTGGTATTTCTGGTAATACATCATTGCGTATTGGTAATGTATTTAATGGTGCTGAAACATTTGAAATCGGATTTCGTGGCAACGTGGGTTCTTCGCGTCAATTGGCCAACCCCAACAACACTTTCTTTAATATTTCTGAAATCGGTTTGGATGCCAAGTTGAATTTCCCACGATTGTTTTTCCCTTTCAATACAGAAAAAATCATCCCAAAAACCATGTTGCCCACAACGAGCATTTCTTTTGGTTTTGCTAAGCAACGCAATATTGGTTTAGACAAACAAAACTTTACGGGAGCTTTTACCTACAATTGGATTCCTAGAAAAAATCAAAATATTCGTTTTGACTTATTCAATATACAATTTGTAAAAAACTTAAATATTAGCAACTATTTTAACGTCTACAAGTCGTCTTACAATGCCTTGAATAATCTGGCCATTTATTATGACGCCGACACGAATTTCCCGGAGCTTTTTGCAAATGGACAATTAAAAATTGATGCGGGTACCAATGGATTTATAAATGCTGTATTAGGTTCAAGTCCAACAATTACACCAACTGCAGATGATTTAAAGACCATTCGTAGTATCGAAGAACGCAGAAAACGTTTAACTGAAAACAATTTAATTTTTGCTTCTAACATTTCCTACTCAAAATCGACAAGTCGAGGAGTTAATGATAATAATTTTTATTCTATTCGCACCAAATTTGAATCGGCGGGAAACTTACTATCACTTTTGGCTCGAGCTTCCAAACAGTTGGAAAACCAAGCAGGTGCTAACACTTTCTTTGAAGTTCAATTTTCACAATACTTAAAAGGAGAGTTTGAGTTTATAAAACATTGGACCTTACATGGTAAAAGTTCTATTGCTGTTCGATCGTTTGCAGGGATGGCTGTTCCTTACGGAAATTCCAACACGATTCCTTTTTCCCGTAGTTATTTTTCAGGCGGATCCAATGATAACCGCGCTTGGCAACCCTACAGTTTAGGACCTGGAAGTAGTGGTGGTATCAACGACTTTAACGAGGCCAATATGAAAATTGCTTTAAATGCGGAATACCGTTGTAACTTATTTGGCAAATTCAATGGTGCTGTCTTTGTCGACGCGGGAAATATTTGGAATGTATTTGATGCGGTCGAACAAAAATCCTACCAATTCAAGGGATGGAAATCATTACAAGAATTAGCTGTTGGAACGGGAATGGGATTGCGCTATGACCAAGGTTTATTTGTGGTTCGATTCGACATTGGATTTAAAACCTACAATCCCTCCGAACAAATCGAAAATAAATGGCTGAGAGAGATCAACTTAGCGAAATCGGTTCTAAATATCGGTATAAATTATCCGTTCTAATTTTTTTTATTTTTACTTTTGTAGACTTAACTAAAAAATATAACTACATCATGGCACACAACATTAAGCCCGGAGTAGCCACCGGAGATGAAGTTCAAAAAATTTTCGCTTACGCTAAAGAAAAAGGGTTTGCTTTACCTGCAGTCAATGTGGTTGGTTCCAGCACAATTAACGGAACTATTGAAACCGCTGCAAAATTAAATGCACCTGTTATTATTCAGTTTTCCAATGGTGGAGCTCAGTTTAACGCTGGAAAAGGATTGTCTAATGCAGGCGAAAAAGCAGCAATTCTAGGCGCTGTTGCGGGAGCGAAACATATTCATACGTTGGCTGAAGCTTATGGTGCAACAGTAATTTTAC
>CAYNDK010000125.1:1304-8409 GCA_964395965.1 uncultured Flavobacterium sp. | reverse complement strand
AAAAACGCCTTTCCTGAGAAAGGCGTTTTGATTAAAATAAGTAACCCAGAGAAAATTGGACTACAGCATTTTTTACATCGGCATCGCGTTTGGGCTCGGTGAGTCCGGCGGTGTAGCGTCCAGAGACGAAAAGTCCTTTGGTGATTTTAAAACTTAGTCCACCTGCCACAGCAAAATCAAAGGTATTTGAATTTCCAAGGCTTACATTATTTCGTTGGCTCACAAGTACCGAAGCTTGTGGTCCGAGTTCGAGACTTAATCGGTCTTTGGTTAGGTAAAACTTAGCCAAAACAGGAACAGAAAGATAGCCTAACTCATTTTTGATTTGTGTTCCCAAGCTTTTAACTTCAGCTCCTTGGGTAGAGTAAAGAAGTTCGGGTTGTAGAGCAAAATTTTCAAATACTTTGAGTTCGGTAACTAGTCCAGCGTGATAACTAGTTAAAGTAGTAAAGTCGATGTTTTGTACATTTCCTCCAGTATAGTTGGCAAAATTGACACCGGCTTTGAGTCCGAATTTAATCACTTGCGCTTGTAAGGAACTCCCTCCTAAAGCGAATACGAGCATTATCAATACTTTTTTCATAGGTTTCGTTTATGGAATTAAAACGAAAGCTATCTAGAAATAATTGTGCCAAACTAATTATGGGAATAAAAAAATCCGTTTCGACTAGGAAACGGATTTTTAACGCACTAATAAACTAAGTTTACAGGTTTATCGGATACGGTCCACTGATTTTACGAGATCTTCATCCTTTTTGATGGCTTTATTCGCTAAAACCAGCATAACGATAGAAAAAATTGGAAGTAACATCCCAATACCCTTCTCTGAAACGGCAGGCGTTTCTCCGGATAAGTTGAGCGAACGGTAAATCAATAATCCTAATAAAATTAAATTTAATATCATGGCCAGTCTGTTGAAAACAAACTGTTGTTTACGGTTTTTAAAACTAATCAAACTCATGGCTACCAAAGCGGTAATAGCTCCTGATAATGCTAAGTATTTGAAATCCATAGCAAAGTAGAAAGTTTTGCCATTATCTAGCGTCCAAATAGGGAAAGCATAACCCAAAAATCCGGTGAAGATTATGGATAATGACATATAAACTGTTTGAATGCGTTGGAACATTTTTATTGAATTAAGAGGCCCAAAAATAGTATTTCTTTTTTTAAAAAACTATTGCATCCTTAATTTTTATTCGTATTATTGCAATGCAATTCCGTAAATACTTCAAGCTCACGGAATTTATTCTAACAAAAACTCCACACCTTTATCTAACACGAGATAATCCACTAATTTAAATGCTTTGTAACTATTTATGTTTGACATTTCAAAGTTAAAAACCATGAAGCTATCTGAGCTTCAGGAGATTGCCAAATTGGCCCAAACGATCAAATTCGCCGGAGTAAAAAAAGAAGAACTTATCGAACGAATTATAGCCCATCAAAATGCAAGTGAAAATGGAGAGTCAAATTCTTCAGGTGCTGAAAAACGAGGGCGACGACCAAGAATGCAATCGTCAGAAACTACATCTGATTTATTTACCGATGCACCTGTGGCATCTCCCATAAATGAAGAGGCTGCTGCTCCTGTTGCAGATTCTAAAAAGCGTGGGCGTAAACCCAAGATAACAGCTGATTCGGAGGCACCAATTGCCGAAGCACCGGTTCAGACCCAAGCACCAGAAGTTACTCAAGCGCCAACCCCTCAGCCATCTAAGGAAGAGCGTAATTCGCGTCAAGAGTTCAACCGTCCTCGTGTACAGCGCAATCAAATTACCCCAAAAATATCAGGCGCTCCTGTAGAATATGAGCCCTTTATGCCTCCTCAAATTACAACAGAATCGTTACCCAATGATTTTAATGAGGGAGCAAGAAATCCGCGACATGATAACCGCAAGGCACCGCAAGGTAACATGCCTCAAAAAAGTCGCCCTGAATTTGTTCCTCCCGGACCCACTTCTGATTTGCCTCCAATTCAAGAGTCGGCGATGCCGCAAGGAAATGGAAATGCGGCTCAAAATGGTAATGGGAACAATCCAAATTTCCAAAATCAAAACAATAAGTTTAAGAAAACACAGAACGTTCGTGATGCCGATTATGAATTTGATGGGATCATTGAATGTGAAGGCGTGTTGGAAATGATGCCCGATGGCTATGGTTTTTTGCGCTCTTCGGATTATAACTATTTAGCCTCTCCAGATGATATCTATTTATCGACTTCGCAAATACGTTTGTTTGGATTAAAAACAGGTGATACCGTAAAAGGAGTGGTGCGTCCACCGAAGGAGAGTGAAAAATTCTTCCCGTTGGTGAAAGTGTTGAAAATAAACGGACATGATCCACAAGTGGTGCGTGACCGTGTATCGTTTGACCATTTGACTCCAATTTTCCCGCAAGAGAAATTCAAGATGGATGCGAAGCAAGCATCGGTTTCTACACGCATTATCGATTTGTTTTCTCCAATTGGAAAAGGACAACGCGGAATGATTGTAGCTCAGCCGAAAACAGGTAAAACGATGTTGTTGAAAGACATTGCCAATGCCATTGCGGCCAACCATCCTGAAGTGTATTTGTTGGTGTTGTTGATTGATGAGCGTCCAGAAGAGGTGACCGATATGCAACGCAGTGTGCGCGGGGAAGTTATTGCTTCTACGTTTGACCGTGAACCCCAAGAGCACGTAAAAATTGCCAACATTGTTTTGGAAAAAGCAAAGCGTTTGGTAGAATGTGGTCATGATGTGGTGATTCTATTGGATTCGATTACACGTTTGGCGCGTGCCTACAATACGGTGCAACCCGCTTCAGGAAAAGTCTTGAGTGGGGGGGTGGATGCCAATGCGCTTCAAAAGCCAAAACGTTTCTTCGGTGCGGCTCGTAATGTTGAAAATGGCGGATCGTTGAGTATCATTGCAACAGCGTTGACAGAAACTGGATCGAAAATGGATGAGGTGATCTTTGAAGAATTTAAAGGAACGGGTAACATGGAATTGCAGTTGGATCGTAAGATTGCCAACCGTCGTATATTCCCAGCGATTGACCTTACGTCTTCGAGTACGCGTCGTGACGACTTGTTATTGGATGAGAAAACGTTACAACGCATGTGGATCCTTCGCAAGTTCTTAGCGGATATGAATCCGGTGGAGGCGATGGATACGATTAATGATAAAATTAAAAAAACGCGTTCGAATGATGAGTTTTTGATTTCGATGAACGATTAAGATAAATGCCGAGTTATTATCGGGGTAAACCTAACAAGTTTTCAAACTTGTTAGGTTTTTTTATGCAGTTACCTGAGGTTTAAAGGGATGCGATAGGGATTGAGGCCTTGTTGGAGCTCGCCGGAGGCACGAAGGCAGCGACGGCCGAAAGCCCGACCCGGAGGGGATCGCTATGGCAGTGTACAGTAATCAGTATTCAGTATACAGTATTCAGTATGTAGTGATCAGTGGGCACTGATCAGTGGCAAAAAAAAGAGCCGCAGGTGCGACTCTCATTCTTATTTTTAAGTTGATTATTCCATGGCGGCTAGGTAGCGCTCTGCGTCAAGGGCGGCCATACAGCCCGTTCCTGCAGCTGTAATCGCTTGACGATACACGTGATCGGCAGCATCTCCAGCAACGAATACACCGGGTACATTGGTTTTTGAAGTTCCTGGAGTATTTACGATATATCCCGTTTCATCCAAGGTGATATAGTCTTTGAAAATTTCGGTATTGGGTTGGTGACCGATGGCAACGAAGAATCCGGTAGCCGGAATTTCGCGTTCTTCCCCTGTAGTTCGGTTGGCAACTTTCACGGCATGCACCACTTGACCGTCACCTAAAACTTCAACGGTTTCGGTATGCATTAAAATTTCGATATTCTCGGTTTTGCGAACGCGCTCTTCCATGATACGAGAGGCGCGGAATTTCTCGCTTCGTACCAACATGGTTACTTTTTTACACATTTTAGAAAGGTAGTGCGCTTCTTCACAAGCGGAGTCACCTGCTCCGACAATCACTACTTCTTGGTTGCGGTAAAAGAATCCGTCGCACACGGCGCAAGCGGAAACACCACCACCCATTTGCAAATAGTGTTGTTCTGAAGGTAAACCTAAATATTTGGCTGATGCTCCGGTTGAAATGATTACCGTTTCACAATGAATTTCTTTGTTATCGTGGATCCAAACTTTGTGTGTGGGTCCGCTGAAATCTACTTTTGTTACCCAGCCGTCACGGATATCGGCACCAAAACGTTTAGCTTGTTCTTGCAATTGTACCATCATTTCGGGTCCGGTCACTCCTTCAGGATAGCCGGGGAAATTCTCTACTTCGTTGGTTGTCGTCAGCTGACCACCGGGTTGTGTTCCTTGATAAAGAACGGGATTCATATTGGCACGAGACGCGTAAATAGCCGCGGTATATCCCGCAGGTCCGGAGCCAATAATAAGGCATTTTACTTTTTCTATTGTATCTGACATGATTGAATTAATTTTAAGCGACACAAAGTTACTTTTTTCTATCTTTGATTTACACTGAAATGAAATTGTAATTAACAATTTAGTGATAAGAACTTTTTATAAATGCCTAATTAATCGCGAAATGAAATTTAAATTTTGTCTAGTCTTATTGTTAGTTGGATTATTTGTTGGGTGTACTTCTGACGATCCCATCAGTTATCATCCCGAATGGAAAACGCTTGTTGGAAAATGGAAATTAACAGAAGCATGGTCAGATGTGGATGCTGATCCCACTACAGATGCGTTTGATCCCATTTACATTACCGATGGTTATGAAATTACATTTCATGAAAACGGTACTTTTGAAACGGCTATATTACCTGGATACACAGGCGGAACCTACAAGTTTGTCAATGTTAGTAGTAAAAATTTGGAATTGACATTTACCAATGGAAATTCTAAAGTTTTTGGGTATTATTTCTTTTTAAATGGGACTACAACAGGTTTGAATATGGTCGGACTTCACTCGTTTACATTTCCTGAGGATACTTACTTTTATGAATATGTTCATTTAACACGAATTGAATAAATTTAAATTTGAATAGGAGTGAAATTGCGAACAATATTGTGGTGCATCCAAATTATACATTTGGCAATTTTAACGGAGTGTATTCGTATTCAATTCGTTTTGTATTTCAAGTTTATTGAATCCACGGGTAAGTCAAGAGCGCTGTTCGGACTCATTGAAATGGGGTATGAATATCGGTATTTATTCCTGCTGCCTTTAATCCTAACTTCATTTGGGATTTACAGATTACATTCTGAATTTCGATTGCCAGTTTCTTGGTTGAATTTCACACGCTTACTAGCATTCTTTAGTGTTGTGATTCCTTTTTGGAAGTTATTTGTTTGATATGTTTTTTTAAAGTAAACTTTTGGCTGCGATGGCAGGATTGAATATCCTGTAGTGGGTTTGTTGCTCGAAGAAAAACAGCTACTTCGTAGCAATTTTTTTGTTTGTATTCTTCGCAACAAAGTGAACTTTGCGCTCAGTCTACAAACAAAAAAAACCGGACATTGTCCGGTTTTTCTTCGGTCGGGGTGGCAGGATTCGAACCTGCGGCCTCCTGCTCCCAAAGCAGGCGCGATAACCGGGCTACGCTACACCCCGATGGTGTAATGCGGTGCAAATATAGACTTTTTTTTGAGATTGTCGTCAGGAAATGTCAGAAATTATTTTAAAGGCTTTTTGGATAATACAGCGCTGTCTGTAAATACTTTTAAATCAACCTTTTGATCTCCATATAAGTCAGTATGTGATTTTCCTGCCGCTGACAGCGTTAACTCTTTAGTGATGTAAATGGCAGCCCGTGAATAGGATTCAATAGTGACTATTGCCGTTTTAGTTTCTAAGTTTTTACCCGTAAATTCAGCATTGTTATCCAATCGTAGTTTCATTTCTTCGACATCTCCTTCAACTTCGGCACTCGATTTTTGATACATGTCAAAGGTCAATTCGTTGGATACGATTAAGGCTTTTGAAGTAGCGTTTTTACTGAGGTTCACGCGTGTATTCTCACATTTCAGATTGAGTTCTGAACGGGAACGATCATTAGCTAACAACGTAAATTTTTTACATTTCGCATTAACAAAGACTTTAGATTCATCGAAACTGTTAATAGTAATGTCCTCTAAATTCATTTCAGCTAACGCACTGATTGTTGATTCATCTTTTGTGTTTATCTCCTTAAAATCGTCTGTATAGGTTACACGAATGCTTAATTTTTTATAGCCAAAAGCACTCTTTAATGTGGACAAACGCAATTGATTTCCTACGACAGAGATTCCTATTGCGTCGTGTAAGTTATCATCAGCTTCAATTTCTAATCCACATTCTGTTCCTTTGACAAGGAAGACTTCAAGATTATCTGTGATTTCTAATGAAGTAAAGTTTTCTATCTTTTTTTGTTCAACAGTAACAATTTTTGATCCTTTAACTTTTTCTTTTTTTTGGGCTTGACTATAAAATGAAGTCACAATAAGGATCACTACTAGAATTCGTTTCATTGGTTTTGGTTTACAATTCAAAGGTATAAAAAGGAACTTATTTTTTGGATTTTAATTTAAGCGTCCATTCAAAATCCATAATGGAAACGATAGCGCCTTGCGAATCACGTCCTGTTGATTGCAGCCAAATCGTTTGACCCTCACCTGAATCAATTGCATTGGCTATGGCTTGTTTTACGGTAGCTCCTTGCGTACATGTAAACGTAATTTTACCTGTTGCTTTCTTTGAAAAAGTCGCTTTTGTATTTAGAACTAACATGGAAATGGGAGCGCCACTTTTTTTGATTTGATACATTACTAAAACCCCTGTGGTGAGTTCGGCTGCCATGGCTTGAACTGCAAAATACATGGATTGAAACGGGTTTTGTGAGATCCATCGATGGCGAACGGTTGCTTCACATTCTTGTTCGGTAACCCGTTTTGCCCGAACACCACATAGAAATGCAGAAGGAAGTTTTACTGCTAAAAATAGATTCAATTTTCGGGGTGTAAACTCCATAAAGCCTTTGTTTTTTGGTAAATATAAGCAATCATGTACTAAACTGTTGAAAATTCACGTTGTTAAAAAAATGTTAAATCTTAGTACTTTGTAATGCATAA
>CAYNDK010000125.1:0-1294 GCA_964395965.1 uncultured Flavobacterium sp. | reverse complement strand
TACTTGTTTTTGGTTGTATCTTTGCTAAAGAAAATAATAGACAATAGAAGGTAATAGGTGCTTTCGATTAATTTTAAATCATTTTTCTATGACAACTTCTGAAAAAAACATAGCCACTCTTTTGCATTTAGGTGCATTAACTCAATATTTTTTTCCATTTGGGAATTTTATTGTACCTGCTGTTATTTGGTCGTCCAAAAAAGAAGCCTCTCAATTTATTGATCAAAATGGAAGAAGTGTATTGAACTTTCAACTAAGTCTCTTGTTGTATGTGCTTGTTCTTTTTTTGATCGGAGTAGTACTTACACTTAATTTTTTATTTGGTGTTCATGGCAACATCAACATAGATCACAATCATTTTCAAATAGACGGTTTAGAAAACCATCCGTTTACTACAAGTTTTGTAGTGGGTTTAACGGCTATTGTACTTGGGTGTTTTTTAAAATTTGTCGAGATTGTACTGATCATTTACGGTGCGGTTAAAGCTTCAAACGGGATCGTATATACGTATCCTTTGGCGTTACCATTTTTTAAAACCACGGTACAATCTACAGTTAATTCTCCAGATGAGTCCACAACTTTGCTAGCAAATAATTAGAAATACGTTCAATCATCAATCATCAATCAAAAAACGAACGCCCTTAGGGGTACTTAAAAAAAACAGTTTTCACTATGAATATCGAGAACACAAAAGCGCAAATGCGTAAGGGAGTTTTAGAGTTCTGCATTTTATCGGTTTTAAAAGATAAAGAAGCTTATACCTCTGAAATTCTTGACACGCTAAAAGAAGCCAGATTGCTGGTGGTAGAGGGGACAGTGTATCCGCTGTTGACCCGATTAAAAAATGACGGCTTACTCAACTACCGTTGGGAGGAATCTACTTCAGGGCCACCGCGTAAATACTACGAGCTGACCGAGTTAGGAAAAACATTTTTAAACGAATTAAACGGTACATGGACAGAACTTTCAGACGCCGTAAACATTATCACTAAACAAAACCAATAATCATGAACAAGACAGTAAATATCAATATAGGAGGTTTATTCTTCCACATCGATGAGGATGCTTACCAAAAGCTTTCCCGCTATTTTGATGCGATTAAAAATTCGTTGACAGATGCGACTGGTAAAGATGAAATCATGAAAGATATTGAAATGCGTGTTGCAGAATTATTTGCAGAACGTCAAAAATCTGATAAACATGTCATCAATACCCAGGATGTGGATGAAGTGGTCAATGTGATGGGACAACCCGAAGATTACAACGAACTCTATATCGATGCCAGCGGAACCAC
>CAYNDK010000124.1:0-8623 GCA_964395965.1 uncultured Flavobacterium sp. | reverse complement strand
TGGCAAAACTTTCATCGTTTTTAATTTCTTTACTATACACGCCGCTAAAACTTCTTATTTGGGCTTTATACCGTCCGAAAACCGATTCTAAAGCATCACTAATTTCACCTAAAGTAGCGCGTAAACGTGCTGCTTCTACGGCTAAAGATAATAAATTATCGCCTCCATTTTTAGCGGACTCAGTTAAACGAGCTAAAGCAACTTGTACCGCTTGAGTATCACGTGTCGCTTTGATTTGTTCCAAACGTTCAATTTGTTGGCGACGCACCGTTTGGTTGTCCACCTCTAAAATATGTAACGGATCTTCTTTTTCTAAACGGTATTTGTTTACGCCTACAATAACATCTTGACCACTGTCGATGCGGGCTTGTTTTCTTGCAGCAGCTTCTTCAATACGCAATTTCGGAATACCCGCTTCAATCGCTTTGGTCATTCCACCTAGTTCTTCTACTTCTTCAATTAATGCCCATGCTTTGGCTGCAATTTCAGCGGTTAATTGTTCTACATAATAACTTCCTGCCCAAGGATCAACGGTTTTGCAAATCTTCGTTTCTTCTTGTAAATAAATCTGGGTATTGCGAGCTATTCGAGCTGAGAAATCAGTGGGCAATGCAATGGCTTCATCCAGCGCATTGGTATGTAAGGATTGGGTTCCCCCAAATGCTGCTGCCGCTGCTTCAATCGCTGTACGCGCCACATTGTTGAACGGATCTTGTTCGGTCAAACTCCAACCTGAAGTTTGGCAGTGTGTACGTAAAGCCAATGATTTCTCGTCTTTGGGAGTAAACTGTTTTAATAATTTTGCCCACAACATTCGTCCTGCACGCATTTTGGCAATTTCCATAAAATGGTTCATCCCAATGGCCCAAAAGAACGACAATCGAGGCGCAAAACTGTCGATGTCCATCCCAGCCGCCATTCCAGTGCGAATGTATTCCAAACCATCGGCAAGGGTATACGCCAACTCAATATCGGCGGTAGCTCCGGCTTCTTGCATGTGGTAGCCTGATATCGAAATCGAATTAAATTTCGGCATATTTTTACTTGTATATTCAAATATGTCCGCTATAATTTTCATTGATGGGGTAGGAGGATAAATATACGTGTTACGTACCATGAACTCCTTCAAAATATCATTCTGAATCGTTCCCGATAATAGATGCGGGGCAACGCCTTGTTCTTCTGCAGCCACAATATAAAACGCCATAATGGGCAACACGGCACCATTCATGGTCATGGAAACCGACATTTCTCCCAATGGAATCTGGTCAAACAAGATTTTCATGTCTTCAACAGAATCAATCGCCACTCCGGCTTTCCCCACATCGCCTACCACACGCTCGTGATCAGAATCATAACCGCGGTGTGTTGCCAAGTCAAATGCAACCGAAAGTCCTTTTTGTCCTGCGGCTAGATTACGACGGTAGAAGGCATTACTTTCTTCTGCTGTAGAAAATCCTGCATATTGGCGAATCGTCCATGGACGACGTACGTACATGGTCGCATAAGGTCCGCGTAAATTGGGGGCAAACCCTGCTCCAAAGTCCAAGTGGTCCAATCCTTCCAAATCAGCTTCTGAATAGTTGGGTTTAACCGCTATTCCCTCAGCTGTAGTGAAAGTGGCGGGCACTTCAGTTACAGTTGTTTTTGAATCACGCGGAGCAAGTTGTAGATGTTGTATATTTTTTCTCATGACTATTCTTCTGAAGCTAAACGTTCTTGTTCCATTTTCTCAGCCAAGCGTTTTTCAATAATGGGCACGATCAAGGTTTTTCGTGGATTTTGTTTCACGAATGGATACAATTCCAAGTCTCCTTTCATGCGATCGTTTTTATTGGGGTATTTGTTGGTGCCCAATAATATTTCTTTACCGGTATCAAAAGCTTCTTGTTCTTTTTGAGCACTTTCTGCTATTTTGCGTTGAATTGTACCTTCAATCAGTTGGGTAATCAAGCCACCATTAGCTTCAATATCTTTGAATAAAGCCAATGCTTTTTCGGCCAATTGTTCGGTTAATGACTCGATATAATAGGCGCCTTCTGCCGCATTGTGTACCGTGTCTAGATAACTTTCATGTTTTAATATCAACAATTGATTGCGGGCAATACGATCGCCAAACTCGTTGTCTTTATGGTACAATGCATCATAAGGAAGATTAGCCACAAAATCAGCACCTCCCAAAACTGCACTCATGCATTCAGTTGTAGTACGTAGCATGTTGACATTGTAATCGTATAAGGTTTTATTGCGACGACTGGGTGTTGCCAGGATGTGGATATAGTGTTCGTGATGGTATTCTTTAGCCAACGTTTGAAATAACAATCGCAATGCGCGTAACTTGGCAATTTCAAAGAAATAATTGGAGCCCACAGCTACTTCTACCGTAATGGGGTGTTTGTGTACGGAAATGCGGTTGAAATATTCGTTAGCATGAGCAAGGGTATAAGCCAACTGTTGCACCATATTCGCCCCTGCATTTTGATATAAACCACTTTGAATACAAAGGAAAGGTACCGCTGAAGCATGAGCTAACGTATTGAGTTGTTCCACATCTTGCTCAAGATTTGTAAACCAATTTCCATCTTTACCCAATTGACCAATTGGGTCAATTTGAAGTATAAAACGCGCTTGGTGTTTCTCTGCAAATTGATTGAGTTGGTTTACGAAATCGATAGCGAAGAATGGCAAATAAAAAAAATAGGGGGTAGTTCCTAACGGTAACCCAGCCATCAAAGCATCGATTGAAACTTGGTCGTTTTCAATAGTAAAACGAATAGCTTCGGCACCACGTTGTAATGTGTCCAACGCTCGTGCATTGGACTTGGCCACATCGTGAACAAAGATGTTTTGCGTGATATGAAATCCATGGGAATTGGTAGCCGATTGTAGCTTTGGCTCAAATTCGTCACGGTGGTAAAAGGGTTTAACTTTAATACCTTCGGGACTTTCCCAAACTAAGGTTTCGTTGTAATCAGCGCCTTTGAGTTCGTACTGAATCTGTTGTTTCCATTGTTTTGAGCTTACTGCTTCAAAGTCGGAAAAGAGGTTGTTTTGACTCACGAATTCCTGTTTTTTTAAGTTGATGTCTTGTTTAGCGTCGGCCTTTTAGCCCCGATGGGAGCTCACTACCCTGCCGACAGGCATGTAGTGCGGACAGCGGGAATGACGTAGGAATCAGGTACTAAAGTTTCGCTCCTTCAATACTGTCTTTCTGACGCTCTTCCTCGATATCAATAATGTAGATATCTTCACTGTCGCGTTTCATGTAATATTTTTCGCGGGCATACCGTTCGATATGTCCGGGGTAATTCATTTCTTTTATGCTTTTCTCGTCTTTGGTAATTTCTTGTTGGTAATATTCTTTGTTGTCTTCCAACTCATTGATTTCTTTTTCAAGAATTCGGTGGTCGAAATACGAATAGTTGTCCAGAAATAACATCCATACGATGAAAAAAATCAAAACCAAAGTATACCGACTTCCTAAGAATTTCAGGAAGGGAAAGTTGGTAATAAGGTTTTGATACCAGTTTTTCATGGGTTAGGCAATACGTTGATTAATTACAGCACGCACCACATCAATGGCTACGGTATTGTATTTGTCATTAGGAATAATAATATCCGCAAAAGCTTTGGTAGGTTCGATAAACTGCTGGTGCATCGGTTTTAACGTCGTTTGGTAACGGTTAAGTACTTCTTCCATATCACGCCCACGTTCGGCGATATCACGCTTTAAACGACGGATTAAACGTTCATCAGAATCGGCATGTACAAAGACTTTTACATCAAACATGTCGCGTAAATCGGGACTATTGAAAATTAAAATCCCTTCTACAATCATTACTTTACGAGGGTGTGTAATCACCGTATCGTCTGTGCGGTTGTGTGTTACAAATGAATAAACAGGTTGTTCAATGGTTTTTCCCGCTTTTAGATCTTGTAAATGCTGTACCAATAAATCAAAGTCAATGGCACGGGGATGATCGAAGTTGATCATGCTGCGTTCTTCAAAACTTAAATGTGGATTGTGTTTGTAATAGGAGTCTTGTGAAATGATACCCACTTCCGTCTGTGGAAGTTCGTTCATAATTTGGTGTACCACCGTAGTTTTTCCGGATCCTGTTCCTCCGGCAATTCCAATAATCAGCATTTGTGTTGTTTTCTATTTAATTCTAGGACAAAAGTAGCAATTTTAGTTCGATTGTAACGAACCCCATACGGACAAAAGTTGCAAATTTACTATCGTTCTTACCTTTAGAATTTTTCAAATACTCCCAAGCCAAAAAGGGCAAAATCATATTTTACAGGGTCTTGTGGATCCAAAGCACGCAATGCAGTATCCAGTTCGAGAAGTGCTTTGGCATCATTTTGCTTGCGCGAAAGGAGTCCGAGTTTTCGGGCAACATTCCCCGAGTGGACATCCAGCGGACAGGAGAGTTTATGCATAGGAATGTTTTTCCAAATCCCTAAATCAACCCCTTTGTTATCTTGTCGTGCCATCCAACGCAAATACATATTGATGCGTTTGGCAGCAGAGTTGTTCAGTGGGTCTGAAATATGTTTGTGGCTGCGTTCTTGATGATCGATTTCAAAAAATATTTTTTTAAAAGCACTGATTGCAGGTTGCATAGAATCATCCGATTGATGGTGTTGAAAAACGGCCTCCATTCCCCCGTGATTACTGTAAATGTGTCGCAGTCCTTTCATGAAGGTTTTTAAATCGGTTGCGTTAAACGTACGGTGTACAAAGTCGTCCAATTTTTCCAAGTCCGACTCACGGTGTTCCATGACAAAGTCATACGGGGCGTTCCCCATTCGCTCGATGATTTTATGGGCCGAATTAATAATCATTTTTCGATTGCCCCAAGCGATGGTTGCGGCTAAAAAGCCCGCAATTTCAATGTCTTCCTTTTGGGTGAATAGGTGAGGTATTTGGATGGGGTCAGATTCAATGAAATCAGGGCGGTTGTATAATTCCGCCTTTTCATTTAAAAAATCACGGAGTTCGTTGTGCGTCATGTGGAAGTTTTTTGGAATAAAAACCGTCTTTCAAATCGGTGCTGCGTTGTTGGGGGATTAAGCGAAAATAGGTTTTGAAATACTCCACTTGATCTTTATTAACTGTGGGGAGCGGTCCGTCGTAGGTGCCCCAGAAAAAGTCGTGGTTTGTCGGACTGTAGTACTCCAAATTACCTTCTCTAATTTTTTCGAATGTCATGTCGTATTTCGAATTGGCATGCGGAAAAAAGATGTATTCGGGTTCGAAATGACTCAGTGTCAACATAAATTTATAGTTGGAAAACCGGTTTAAATTCACAGGCACAAATACGAAAACCAGCAGTGGAATGGCACTAATAAGCAGCAAAGAGTGAATTGTTTTTCTTTTGTAAAAAAATAAACTCACTCCCAAACAACCCAACCATAAGATGCCATTCAAGAAAAAGCGGTATTGGGGCGAAGTGGCAAACAATAGTCCCATTTGAATTAGTAAAACAAAATATAAAACCCGGTAGGCTTTTTCTTTGATTTTTAAGAAGAATAATGGTGCAATTAGCAGCAACGCAATCCCCAATTTGTTGAACAAACCATTCATTTTTGGGAGTTGGAGCCAACGAAGAAACAACTCCCATTTGGAAAAGGAATCGTAATTTTCTGTAGTAAGAAAATAGCCGTATTTTTTAAGTTCTTCGTAATAAAAATGTTCGATTTCAACCGGTAAAGAATAGTCGAAATAGGCTCCTGAAAACAGCTTGGAAGGAAAAACGGGAACCCCACAAATGATAAGGTTTTTGGCAACAAATAATCCCAAAGTAGCCGAGCATAATAGTGCGATTTTTGGGAAAGATGACTTCAATGATTTGAAATGCACCACAAACCAAAATGCGGGCAATAGCGCCAAGGTCATGGCGGTGTTTTTGATGAATAACGTAAATAACACCAAAAGAGTAAGTTGGACAAAGACTTCCTTTGTCGGATTTGCATACTGATCGACAAAGAGGTAGAAGATGACAAAGGTGAGTACATACACCACCACATCGGGTGAAGGCGCACTGATAAATTGAAACAATAGCACACTTCCCAATGGAAATAAGCCCACAATCAAGGCATGGCGTTTACCTGATTCAAAAAACTGCTGAAGTTGATTCACGGAAAAGCCAAGACCGTAAAGTAAAAATAATCCACTTAAATCGTTAAAACGGTCATAGAGAAATGAAAAGTTGAAAGCACTTTGTGCAATGTGCCAACCACTCAACTGTCCTAGGAAAAAATGCAAATTGATGAGTCCTTTTACCATGCCGTATTCGTTCAGCCATTTAATGTTTTGCAGGTAATAGGATTCGTTGTCTATAACATAAGGCGCTGAAGCACATTGGGCTAGGATCAGGACTGCGATTCCGATGAAATAAGTTTTTAAAAAAAGATTTAGCGATGTAAATCGGTGTATGGTTTGGTGAATGCTTGTAATCCATTCCGATGAATAGCGCCAAGCGATAATAAGATTCAGCACCAAAAGAACGCTATGAAACTCCCAATTCAAGCGTCCAAATAAGGACCAGACACCTGCAAAAAAGGTGAGGAGTGCCAATCCGGTTATGGTTTGAACTATCGGAAGTGTAATTTTTAAGCGTAGCCATTGATTTCCGGCAGTACCCCATAAATGAATTGTGAGGGCTATATACAACCAAGAGATCAGGATAAGTACCATGGGTTACGCTATTTTACCGTCAACCATTACCAATTTACGGTCGGCTTGATTGGCTAATTCTTCATTATGGGTGACAATCACAAAGGTTTGTCCCAATTCATTCCGTAATTTGAAAAACAATTGATGTAAATTTTCTGCTGTCGCCGTATCGAGATTCCCTGAAGGTTCATCCGC
The DNA here is from genome assembly GCA_964395965.1 of uncultured Flavobacterium sp. Taxonomy (GTDB): domain Bacteria; phylum Bacteroidota; class Bacteroidia; order Flavobacteriales; family Flavobacteriaceae; genus Flavobacterium. The sequence continues at coordinate 1,746 of CAYNDK010000124.1, read as the reverse complement.
AAAAATCACCGCCGGATTGTTGATTAAGGCACGTGCTACCGCTACACGTTGTTGTTCACCTCCAGATAATTCAGCAGGTTTGTGGTGTAAGCGTTCTCCTAAGCCGAGGTATTCCAAGTGTTTTTTGGCTGCTGTTTCCGCTTCTTTTTTGGTTTTGCCAGCAATAAATGCAGGAATACAAACATTTTCTAGCGCAGTGAACTCGGGTAAGAGTTGGTGAAATTGAAAAATAAATCCCAGTTTTTGATTGCGAAAGAGGGATAGTTTTTTGTCGTTAAGTTCTAAAACATTTATGCCATCAATAGCCAATTCTGTTGTGCCTTTATCGGCATGATCTAGCGTACCCAAAATTTGTAGTAAGGTTGTTTTACCCGCTCCAGAAGCGCCAACAATGGATACAATTTCTCCTTTTTGAATGACTAAATCGACACCTTTTAAGACATGCAGTTGGTCATAATGTTTTTGGATATTTTTGGCCGTGATCATGAATGACATTTTTTACAAAGAAACAAAGAAAAACGGGAAAGTTGCAAGTTCGTTTCCTCAAACTTCACGGCTGTACAGCTATTAAATATTCGTTAAAAAGAACTATTTGTTTAATTGTTGCGTATATTTGTTAAACAAAATTTACACTCATGAGCACCGTCACAGAAAAAGAATTATTTGAAATCCTTGGTGATGACCACCAAATGACCGCTGCCGACACCCCCTTACGTCCGGATGCCTTTGTCAAATCGGATGCGGAGAAGATGACGGTAATTGAACATCATTTTGAGCAAATTATGGAAGCGCTCGGACTCGATCTTACAGACGATAGTCTCCGCGGCACACCCCACAGAGTAGCCAAAATGTTTGTGCAAGAAATTTTTTCAGGTTTACATCCTGATAACAAACCCAAAGTATCGGTATTTGAGAATTCGTACCACTACGATAAAATGTTGGTGGAAGCCAATATCAATTTCAATTCAACATGTGAGCACCATTTCCTCCCGATCATTGGAAAAGCACATATTGGTTATGTTTCCAATGGGAAGGTAATCGGACTCTCGAAGTTAAATCGAATTGTCGATTATTTCGCACGACGACCTCAGGTACAAGAGCGCATGGTAATGCAGGTATTCAACGAACTCAAAGAAGTTCTCGATACCGAAGATGTCATGGTGGTGATGGAAGCAAAACACCTCTGTGTGTCGAGTAGAGGTATAAAAGACGAAACCAGTTTTACATCAACCCTTCAATACGGTGGTATTTTTGAACAAAAAGAATTTAGAGATGATTTTTTCCGTTTGTTAGGAGAGAAACAATGAGAGTAAGGAACTTCGGTTCCTTATTTTTTTTCTAAAAAGTCAGCGATGAACCCCAACTTTAAAGCGCGTAGCATGTTTTTTTCAAATTGCCAAAAGAATTTAAATTGGCCCAAAAGGTATCCAATAGTAACCAAAAGGATTTGATAAACGGGGAAAAGTATTAGGATATAAAGTGCAATATAGGCCCAATAGGGTAAGGTAGCTTTACTAATTCCTAAGAATGCTAATAACGGTTTTGCGACAAGTGCCGAGGAAGAACCTGTTAACGCAAATACAACAACGATGACAAAATATTGCCAATTGGAAGTAATGTTGTACCGTTCTTTAAAATTTCCCATAACACCGCAAAAGTAAGGAATTAAGGCCTTACGTCAAAAAAACCTAAGCGTTGTTTGTAATGGAGTTGGAAGTAAATAAAGTAATTGTAAATTAAGTAATT
>CAYNDK010000123.1:5334-8753 GCA_964395965.1 uncultured Flavobacterium sp. | reverse complement strand
TCGGCTTCTTGCTCCAAATGCATCCAATCGTTATTCAAACAAGCGAGTGCATCGGGATTGCGCAGGGTGATATCGATATGCAATTGGATAATGCGTTCGATTTTGGCAATTGCGGAAGCTTCACTTTGCTGTACTTCTTCCATTACGTTTGTAAATTCTTCGGCGATTGTGATCACGATGAGTACGAGAATTTCTTGTTTGGATGCAATGTGGTTGTACAAACTCGCCGCCTTGATGTTCATGGCTTGGGCGATATCGCGCACAGTTACGGCGCTGTATCCTTTCTCTTTAAAGAGTCGGGCCGCGACGTTGATGATTTCCGTTTTGCGATCGGTGGGTTTCATGGGAGTCAAATGTACACAATTTTGCGTTTGGTAACTTGAGTTACGCTACACATGCAATTGACGTTTTACCTTTGTCAAAAAAAAGAACAGTATGGGACTATTGAATATGTTAGGATTTGGTGGAAAATCTGAAAGTGTGAAAGAATTTATGGCAAAAGGTGCCGTGGTCATTGACGTGCGCACCTATGAAGAATTTGCTTCGGGTCATATCAAAGGATCGAAAAACATTCCGTTGCAAATTATCAGCGGTAAAGTTGCTGAAATAAAAAAACTAAACCAACCCGTCATAGTGTGTTGCCGCAGTGGTATGCGCAGTGCACAAGCCGCTTCAATCTTGAAAGCACAAGGTGTTGAAGTCATGAACGGCGGTGGCTGGGAAGGTTTAAATCGAGAATTGGCTTAGTATGAAAAAGTCCCGAGTAAAATCGGGACTTTTTTTATTGAATCGGAATATTGGTAAAGGTTCCTGTGAGCGAATTTACTCCAGTAATTCCTGTACCTGTTGGAATTGAAAAAGAACCCGAGAGTTTGTTGTTTGCATTTGCCGTAATGGTAACACTTCCTGAAGTCCCCAACCACATCGCATTGGATCCGGGTTTAAGATAAGTTAGTACATTGGTTGCATTGTCAATTGTATAGGATCCAACTGCAAGCGACGACAGATTAATTTCAACAACTGTTACGCCATTGTGAACTGCAAAAATGGACTTGAAAGTTGCATTTGCATAAGGTGTGGAAACCGTCTGAGTCGCTGTAGCCCCATTTTCTGCATAAAAGAAACCATCGGTTATGGAATTTGAATTGTTATTTGACGTTGTATCGTCTTTTGAGCAAGACACTAAGCTCGTGGCAAGACAAAAGAGAACAATTTTAAAAATTTTCATGATCTATTGTTTTAAAATTTGAATGCTAGTTTGTTTTTCTTGGGTCGAAATTTGTACGATGTAAACTCCCGCAGGTAACGTGGATATATCTACGGATGCATCTTGGGAGTCACATTGGGCTTGAAGGACACTTCTTCCTTCAATCGAAAACACCTCAACACGAACTTGCTCTTGTAATTGGTCTATGGTAAAATACGATTGGGTTGGATTCGGGTACACTTTGAATTTTGCATTCGAAGTATTTACTACGGTTAAATTCGGGTCGGTCAACATCCATAATTCGGCTGTTCCGCCCAGTTGAAAAGCCGCTCTAAAAAACAAACTATTATTGGACACTTCCAATTCTTTGGGAATAGTACTCATAGCTTGCGTGGCATTTACCGTTGTTGGCATTTGTCGGGCCACGTTCACCGTACCCGCAGCGGTGCCGTTGGTTTTGGCTAAGAATCCTGTTTTTGTTTTTACAAAATAGAGTTCGTTATTATACACAATCGACACCAAGCCCAAACCAAAAGAATTGTCAAAATGACTCAATTGATTGGTTTGTAGTCCTTGAATCATCGAGAACGAATCGTCAGAAGGGTTCAAGCGCCAAAGCACTAACTGCTGTTGATTTGAATTCGAAGCACCATCAGACCCTTGAAAATAGAGTGAGCCGTTGTATTCCCGCATGGTATTTTCAATGGTTATATCGGAAGTTCCTGTATCTCCGAGATAGGTTTCCATGGCGCGTAAATAGGTGAAATTCCCGGCGGTATCGATTTTCCATATTCCTTGTTGCGTGGGCACGAGACGGTTTCTAGCAAAAAAATACAGGGCATTATTAGCCACCGTAAATCCACGTGCTAAGGCAAAATGATTAACAAACAATGAGTTCGTATTCGGATTGGGCAACGTAAAGATTTGGGTACCTGCTTCCGTTCCGTCGGTGCTGTACATGGCGTAATTTGTATAGTCTGTGGCATTGGTATTGTTGGGTCGGCAGGTAAACCACAAGCGGTTGTTGAAAATTTGAAACGGGAAATAGAGATAATTACCCCCGTAGTAAAAAGCGCCTCGTTCTGAGGTAGTATACAAATTACTCAAATCGACTACTTTTTGCGTCCCTGCTGTGGTCCCGTCGGTGGCATAAAGTTCGTAGCCGGTTGTACCATCATTGGCTACAAAGTATAATTTCCCATTAAAGACTTTAAAATTGGGATTGAATTGGGTTGAAACGGCCGAATTGAATCCGGGGTAAATATCTTTTAATAAGGATGTCCCTGCGAGTGTGCCATCGGAAGACCAAATTTCTTGCGCGGTATTTATATTGGAACCCACAAAATACATTTTGCCATTAAAAACAGTCAAGTATTTTAAATTGGTACAACCCGCAGCCGTGTAATCAAAAACTTTAACCGTTCCCGCTGTAGTTCCATCGGTACACCACAATGAATTTGCGGTTTGATTAAACGGATTATCACTGGCGGGAAAATACAACTTGTTGTTGAAAATGCAGGTTCGATCCCGAAATTCCACTGGATCTTCCATAGCAACATCTAGGGCACTCGAACCGATGAATGTTCCCGAAAAAGCAATTTCTTTGAGTAAAGTGGTTGTGGTTCCGTCATAGACAAACAATTCGCGCCCGCTTGTTGAGGACATTCCGGCAAAGATCATTTTCCCATTCAAAACGGTAAAGCCGGTAGGTTTTGCGATTCCGGCAGCTCCCGGAGTGACCACTGGTGGTTGAGCAAATATCCAGGTGGTCCATAAAAAGAAAAACGTGTGTACAAGTGTTTTCATAATCTTCTATTTAAGTTACAAAAATGAACAACTTGTATACACGAATCCATGCGCCAAACGGCGTATTTGTTTAGTATTTAGTCGTAAAACGAATGCTGATTTTTCCGGAAGTATCAAGCAGGATGGTTGCTACTAAGTTAGCCTTACCGACATTGGACCCATAGCGCTTGCGAATTTCAATTTTACGAACGATTCCTGCTTCTTTATCGGCGGTGGTCAATAATTGGGGTTGTGCTTGGCTGTCGTAATGGTTGTAAGGAATGCTCATGGTTTTCGCAAAAAGATCATCCATGATAGCGTTGTCGCCTTTTTTGTTGTATGCTGCGATAATGAAATTTTCGGTAAAACTCACTTCGACGGCTTTTACGGTAAAATCGGTGATTTTAAGTTCCGATTTAAAGACTTC
>CAYNDK010000123.1:0-5234 GCA_964395965.1 uncultured Flavobacterium sp. | reverse complement strand
CAATCTTCATAGGGGTCGAGGCGTTTTTTTTCTAGTTCGGCTGCCTTTTTCTGTTTGGCTTCTTCGAGCGCTATACGTTCTTGTTCCTCCCATTTTTTCCATTGAATTTCGGCCCGCGCCAAACGTTCGTTTTGCTCACGAATAGCTTGTTCTTGAGCTTCTTTACGTTGTTTTTCTCGCCACTTGTCCCAATCTTTAGCCGATTCAGGGGTAAACAATCGAGCTCCCTCTTTATCCTCCAGTAAATACACTAATTGTCCGTTATCCATGCGATATACCCCAAAGGATTTACCAAAGGGCACATCTTCGATCTTAATGAAAGTTTTTTGTTTCCATAAGGGATAATAATCTATTAAATCCCCTTTGGCATTCTTTCCTTCCAAGAAATACGAAGCAATCAACTGACCTGATTGGGTATCGTAAAGTGCACTTCTTTTTGGATTGGAATAATAAATCGCTAATTGCCCATTTCCAATATCTTCCATGCGGTCACCCCCTTCAAGTACAGCCTTTTTTTCTCCATCAAATGATAGTGCCCATACTTCATTTTTTGGGGTTGAAAGTTGGACATAAACCATTTTCTGTTGCGCATCAACTAAAACTTCTTTGATCGTATGGTATCTGAATGTAGCGGCATCGCACAGTTTCACTTCCATTGTGACATCCTTTTTTAGGAAATCGTAGCGTCTCAAGAATAAATCGTGACACATTGGAAACTTATTCTTTTTTTCAAAAGCTTTCATTTCTTTTTGCTCCTCTTCTGAAAACTGATCATACCATTTGTTATTGCCATCAAACGATTGTGCAAAAACTGAATACAAGTAATGCGTGGTAACAGGATCTACGGTTTGCATTTCAATTTCAGGTGTTTCAACATGATCCTTTTCGTTGTTTTTGTATTCAGCTCGTTTCATACGAAATCGCCCCCCTGTATTTTGATAGGTCAACCAACCGCGTCGCACCCAATCATAATCGAAATGGTTTGGATTTACCTTATGATTGTATTCCCATTTTATCAGTTGCTCATGCAAAACAGGATCGTATATATTTTCTAAAGTTTTTAAATCAACTACAATGGCTAATGTCTCCACCCATTCATTCTTCGGCCAATATCGTGTGTAGACGTACTTCCCATCTACCGTAAAAAATAATCCATCATTAAATGAAAATTGTTTTCTTTCATTGTTTCCATAACTGGTAATAAATTTACCGGTACTGACTTCCCAAATTGTAACCAAATAATGGTTGGTTGCTACGAGATATTTCCCATCGGGAGAATAGCGAAATCGTGGAAACAAATCTTCATTGTCGGGTTTATAGGGAAAACTGGGTTGCTGTTCGACGGCACCCGTATCTGGAAAATGCTGTGTTTGTGACCAAAGGGATTGGGTGAAATAAAAGAGTAAATATAAAACAAGTGCAATTTTTCTCATTTTTTGATTTTATTTCGAATTATAACTGTATTCCACCAACACATAATACACGGCATCATTGGTAACCACTGACGTTTTTACCAACTCCCCTTTTTCGTCATAGGTATGGTTGTACCGAATAGGATCTTGGGTTTCGACTTTTATATCTTCTACTAAATTATGATGGGCATCATAGGTTTTTAAAAGCGTGTAAGGTTCGCCCAATAAATTATGCTCCGATTGAACGAGTTGGCCCTTGACATAGTGATAGACTTCATCTACGAGCCATTTTTTCCCTTCTTTTACCCATACTTTTTGGTTATAGGATGTTGGCAAGGCATACTGGGTAAATGTTTCTTTCCGCACTGGGGTTTTATCATCGGCTAGGGTGAGTTTCTGAATGAGATGACCCATTTTGTCGTAGGTCAACAGAATTTGAGCGGTGATTTTACCGTTATCCAGTAATAGAATTTTTTGCAATCGCCCAGTTTTCGAATACAGGTACTTTTCTTCACTTTTGATATCGGGATAATTTTTTGTGTACCCTACGAGAAGCGAGTCTTTGTAGTGAAAGGTCTCTGTGATCTCTTGGTCGTTTTCACGGGTAATCCGTTTTTGTAAACGTTGGTTTTCAAAAAAATAGGTAACCGTTTTGAAGGTATTTTTTTCACCCGTAACCCGATTGACTTCTGATTCGGTTTTGATGACTTCTTTCACCGATTTTGGAAAATGAAATTCAGCGACGCGATAGGATTCTTGGGCTCTCAATTCAAAACCTATCCACAAGATTATAATCACGAATATTCTCATAGCCTAATTTCTTGTTTTTGTCCGTTTAACACCACTCTAATTTCTCTATTTATGAAAATTCCAATAGAATCATATATCGTTTCCAAGACCATTTTTTTCAATTTCGCATCAAAACAACCCCATTTCCCATTCTTCTTGACCGCTATGAGTCCTTCATTGTCCGTTGGCCATCTAATTTCTTCAAAACCTTGTTCATAGGTTATTAATGGTTCGCCTTTTGTTGAATACAATGCCCATTGGTTCTTTTTATTTAGTACCAAAACAACCGTATTCGTGTAATGAATCATATCGTATTCGGGCAAATAAATAGGAATGGCATTCTCAACATCCATCAAGGTAATTTTTCCATTCCATTTCACTTGTGCTACTTTGAAATAAGGTATATAATTATAATGTAGTTGTGTCGATTCTGCATTGGGATAGATGTAATCAAACACAGGTAGAGAAATCGCTCCGTTAGTACAATTTAAATAAGCATACTTGCCATTTTTATTTTTTATTACACAACCAAATCCTTCAAAAAAAATGTCAATTTTCTCTTTTTGAAGCGGAACTAGATAAGCTTCCTGATTCGAACTGTAAATACCGTAGCTAATTTCGTTGGATTGATCTTTGACTTCCACATAAAGCACCTCTCCAAAACTTCCATTTTCTGTATGATTTCTAAGAACCTTAAACGTATGAAAAGGCACACGTTTAAAATGTTGATCTACAATAAATCTTTTGCCATTGCAATCAACTTCTAGCGCCAGTGTTTTCGAACGTTGAGAATTATTTAGAGGATTCCTAAATTCACAATCATTTTTACTAAAAACTGCATCCTCAAATGGTTTGACATTTTCATCCAAAATACGAATCTCATCCTCGTTATGCAGAAATATAAAAAGACCATCCGGTATTTCATCCAAAACAATTTGGTCAATCCGATCTTCAAAGGGTACTAAAAGTTCACCATTACAATTCATGATGGCTTTATAATTAGACCCTTTTTGGGTTAAAATACGATATAGATTTCCTTTGGACACAAAGGTTTTTATATGACTTATGTCGTCGAAAATTGTTTTCCCGTCCAACTTTATCTTGCAATATTTGTTAAAATTTACAGAGATTCGTGGACAATCTTGTGCCTGTAAAACCCACCCTACGAGAGAAAGTAATCCTACTACCCAATAGCGCATCTTATAAATTTTTAAAATAGTATTTAAAAAAGTCTAAACCATAAAACCGAACAATATACGCTTTAAAATCGCTTCTGGATAGGGTTGAATTTTTCTTTATAAAGTCCCAATCCTCTTCAGAAATAGTAGCCAAAAAGGATTTCCGTGTTTCTGAAGCCCATTTTAATATCGGCCCATATAGTGCTTTTATCATTTGTTGTCCATCGGGTGTCCGACTACTTTTTGGACCGCCTTCCATGGTATGATTGATGGGTGTAGCGAAGACAGCTTCTGCAAGATTAATTTTGAATTCGACTGTGTAATTGGAATCGTTTTTTATATCATCAAACAACAAAAGCATCGGATTGTACCCATATCTACAATTGCCTGCTGCCAAAAAACCTTCTTTTGGATACTTATCAATTAATTCCATGAAACGCAACAACATAATTTGCCGTTGTTCTGATGTGGCTTTATCGTATTGCGTAGATGAATATTCTGCAAGTCCTCGCGGATACTTTATGCCTTTTTTTCGGAAACCTCCAAAAATATAGGGCCAAATTTTAAGTTCTAATTTCTCCAATTGCGCTACTTCCGTACTGTCTTTGGCCGCTTGTTGTAAGGTGTTAATTTCGGGCATGAGCATCGAACCCATAATTCGTGCCTGGTACAATTGCTCCATTTTTTCCGACAATGTTGATTTGGTTTTTGTATTGAGGTAAAGGGTATAGGCTTGCTCTGCATCGTACATTTTTTGGGTCATCCCTGCAATATAAAATTCCTGATACTCCCCCATTTCACCACTCTCCACAATATGGAAATTGGCAAACTCAGCTGCCGTTAGTCCATAATAACCTTTACTTTGTAAACGCGCATACCATTCGTTGTACCGTTGGGCATACAATGCGCGAAAACTAGCATCTCTTTCCGCCTGTTCTGCGCGTTCAGCTTCGAGTTTTTTTTGCCAATGCTCGTCGTATTTCTTTTTGTCCCACATCCACTCAATCATTTTTAAAGCTTCTTTTTGATCGTCAGCTGAAGAACCCGTATTGCCATAATTTGGAGTAGCGGATTTACTATACATATTGGTTCGAATAGTATTGAGCGTGTTTTGTAAATCACGTGATTGCTGCCGATAGATTTCGGCATTATTGGGTGCATGATAGGCGTCACCGTATTGAGCTTGAGCAAAAACAGTACAAAAAAGGATAACGAAACTCCAACGCATAATCATTTTATTTTTGGTTTAAAGTTGAATTAATAATCTCACAGTTCCCATACGCCAAACAGCGTATTATATCAACTTATTATCTCGGGCTTTTTGTACGAGTTCGACCCGATTGTGTGCTTGCAATTTGCGGTAAATATTTTCGATGTGCTTTTTGACCGTTGCCGCTGAAATAAAAAGATTTTCGGCAATGGCTTTGTTTTTTAAGCCTTTCGAAATTTGCTCCAATACTTCGACTTCACGTTCGGAAAGTTGGATGGTTTCTGTAGTTTGTGTCACCAAAACCGCATCGGGATTTTTGAGAATTCGTAGGGTTTTCATGGCAATTGAAGGCGACATTGCGGCACCGCCTTGTAGTGTGTCTTGGATGGCCTCACGAATTTTCTCTCCATTCGTTTCTTTGAGTAAATACCCATCGGCTCCCGATTGTATCGCCTTAAAAATGGTTTCATCGGTATCAAAAACGGTGATCATTACAATTTTGATATGCGGCCATTTCGCTTTTATCACTGCAGTTGCCTCAATACCATTCATTACAGGCATTTCAATATCCATTAAAATCAAATCGATATTGTTGTTCTTTTCTAAATACTGCACCATTTCGGCACCATTGGCACAGGATACTTT
>CAYNDK010000122.1:0-8799 GCA_964395965.1 uncultured Flavobacterium sp. | reverse complement strand
TTGTGATTGGGTGCTTTTAATTTCAAAATTTGAATTGGAATGGCTCCAAAAAGAATGGCAATTTCCAGCCTCACAATTGTTGTATTTGCCTTTGTTTGGTGAAAAAGTTGAGCGTATTGTGCCTTTTGAATTACGAACAGATTTTGTTTTTATAGGAAATTTTATGCATGAACCCAATTGGGATGCCGTTCAAATACTCAAACAAGAAGTTTGGCCACGCATTCGAAAGCAACTACCTAAAGCTCAATTGCATGTTTATGGGGCTTATGTGACAGAAAAAGTAAACCAACTCCATAATCCAGCACAAGGATTTTTAATACAAGGCAGAGCAAAAGATGCATTAGTTACATTAGCCGAAGCAAAAGTTCTTTTGGCACCTTTGCGTTTTGGTGCTGGAATCAAAGGAAAACTGTTGGAAGCGATGCAAGTGGGAACGCCTTCTGTAACTACAGCTATTGGAGCAGAAGGAATGCAAGTTGAGAACTTATGGAATGGAACAGTCGCCAATGATTGGGATGATTTTGCTTTGCAAGCGGTTCGTTTATACAATGAACAATTGATTTGGGATATCGCTCAACAAAATGGTTTTAAAATAATCCAACAGTTATTTACTAGAGAGTATACTATAATTCAATTTTGGAATACATTTTCAGAAAGCCTTAGTAATCTGAAGTCACATCGGGAGCAGAATGTTATTGGGCAATTGCTCAATCATCATACGATGCAAAGTCTAAAGTATTTATCAAAATGGATTGAGGCAAAAAACAATTCATAAAAAAAGCTCCAATTTCTGGAGCTTATATATTATTCTGTTAATTTGAAATTATAGACGATGGTTCCCACTTGCCGTTCAGCACCATCGGGACTTGCCGACCATTTGGTTTGCATCGCCGCAATTTTCGCTTGCGTAGCTAAACACGATGCAGGGTTGGTTGTTCCTCGCGCACCTGGTTTGGCTTCAATGACATTTCCGTTTTTATCTACTGTAATTTGTACAGCTACTAATCCCGATTCATTACAGGTATAGGCTGGTTGTGGTTTATTAAGTGCTTTACGGCCATTTAAAAAATATCCGGGTCCGTTTCCGGGTCCGTGACCACTTCCGTTTCCACCACCTGAACCGCTCCCGCTTCCGGGGCCAGTGCCTGTTCCATTGCCAGGACCGTTTCCGCCGCCCGTTCCTCCACCAGAACCTCCACTACCATAGTAGCCATTGGAACCCAAACTACCGTTGGTTTTTCCTTTATTTCCACCTGATGCATCGTCGCCATCACCTCCTTTTTTATTTCCTTTTAGAAGATTGGCTAAAGCATCATCTACTTTACGGACAGGTTGTTTAACTTCTACAGGTTTTGTTGCTTTGATGGGTTGTGTAACAGGAGTTGTTGGTTTTTTTACCGGTTCGTTTTTTGGCACAACGACATCCGTTTTGTCACCATCACTTTCTTCAGCAATGATACTTTCTTCAGGTGCAGCTGCAGGAGTTGCTTTTGAAGTGTTGGAAACATTAAGTTCTTCACTTTGATAATTCGATCCTGATCCAAAATCACTGTCTCCAAAGTTAACTGTAACGCCACCGCCACCACCGCCACCAGCAATCATTGCAGCTAACTCGGCATCGGAGGGAGGCCAGAAAGTTATAGAGCGTAAAAATAATAAAAAGGCTACAGTACAATAAGTGCTTAATATGCGTGACTTGTTCTTGTCGTTTAGTTGTGTCTTTTGTAAAAATTTATACAATACAATAAAAAGTGCAGGAAAGAGGACCAGCAAAAAAACCGGCAACGGTAAAAATTTGAACAGACTTTTGAATAAACCAATTTTGCTCATGGGATGCAATTTGTTTTTTTAACGTTGAAAAATACAAAAAATTATAGTAAACCCGACTATACACTCTTGGGAAGTGTTTTTTGGAGCCAAAAATAACCCAAAATCCCGGAAAGCGATGAAGCAATAACAATCACGAATTTGCTATTATTAATGATTTCAACATCTGCAAAAGCCAAGAGTGTAATGAAAATGGACATGGTAAATCCGATACCACCCAACATGCCGAGTCCGATTAATCGCTTCCAAGTGAACCCTTCAGGCAATTGGGTAATTTTCAATTTAACGGTAAGCCAACTGAATAATAGGATACCCATAGGTTTACCAAAAACTAATCCGAATACAATTCCCAAACTGTAAGGTTGTGATAAGGTTTTTACAAAATCACCTTCAATGACTACAGCAGTATTGCAAAGTGCAAAAATGGGTATGATTAGAAAAGCGACGGGATGGTGCAGCCAATGTTGGAGTTGATAAGAGATGGTGTTGGGTTTTCCGTTTTCAAAAGGAATCGCAAAGGCTAATAAAACACCTGTAATTGTTGCGTGAACACCCGAATGCAGCATAAAATACCACATGAAGATTCCACCGATTAAGTACCATAACAAATTGTTTACTTTTAATCGGTTGAGGATAAGTAAAACCCCAAAAATGCCTAAAGATATTCCGAGGTTGAGTAGATTGATATCGTCGGTATAGAAAAGGGCAATCATGATAATGGCGCCCAAATCGTCAATTACTGCTAATGCGGTTAAAAATACTTTTAATGCCGGCGGAACACGATTTCCTAACAAGGATAATATGCCAATAGCAAAAGCTATGTCAGTTGCCATAGGGATTCCGTAGCCCTTGTGCGTAGGAGTGTTGTTGTTGAAAAAGGTGAATAATAGCGCCGGAATCAACATGCCCCCTAAAGCACCTGCCAGCGGTAGTGCTGCATCTTTGATTTTTGATAATTCACCAATGTAGACTTCCCGCTCCAATTCGAGTCCGATCAACAAAAAGAATATCGCCATCAATCCATCATTAATCCAATATTCAGCGGGTTGATTCCCTATAGGCGTATGCCAAATATGAATATAGGATTCCGACCAACTGGAATTGGCTAAAAAAAGCGAAATAGCGGTACAGATGACAAGCACCAGTCCGCCCGCTTTTTCACTTTCAAAAAAGGAAGAAAACAGTTTTGTGATTTTCATTTACACCAATTGTTGTAATGCGATTTCAAATGCTGTTGCACTAATGTTGTGTTTATCTGCTTTTCGATCGTGAACACGTTCGATGGCTTTTTTTATCGTTTCTGATGTATCGTAGAAAATTGCTTCGTCTGTCATTTGAACTTTTTTCTCCATAAAATAGGCAAACACACGCGCCATTCCGCAATTAGAAATGAAGTCAGGAATTAAACTCACCCGACTGTCAACTTGTTCCATAATAGGTCCGAAGAAAATTTCTTTGTCGGCAAAAGGTACGTTGGCACCACATGTAATAACTTCCAATCCACTGCCAATCATCGCATCAACTTGATCTTGCGTCACCAAGCGCGAAGCGGCACAAGGAGCAAAAATATGCGCACCGATGGACCAGATTTTAGCATTGATTTCTTCGAAAGGAATCATGTTTTCGGCTACCAATTTGTTGCCGTCTTTATTTAAGAACAAACGTTTGATGTCTTCGTAACTAAAACCATTTTCATTGATTACTCCGCCCTCGCGATCAATGATACCAACTACTTTAACCCCCATTTCGGCAAGATAAAAAGCAGCGGCCGAACCCACATTTCCAAATCCTTGAACAATAGCTTTTTTGCCATGGTAATCGCCGCCATAAGTGTTGTAGTAGTGACGAACCGCTTCGGCTACTCCATAACCAGTAATCATGTCGGCTACAGTATATTTACGTAAAACGTCGGGAGAGAATTTTGGGTTTTCAATTACTTTGATAACACCTTGGCGCAATTGACCAATACGGTTGATTTTATCTGCTTCGGTGGGTTTGAAATGACCGTTGAAAACACCTTCTTGCGGGTGCCAAACGCCACATTCTTCTGTCATCGGAATAACTTCGTGGATTTCGTCTACATTCAAGTCACCACCCGTGCCGTAATAACTTTTTAAAAGTGGTGATACCGCTTTGTACCAACGTTTCAAAACGTCTTTTTTACGGGGATCGTTCGGGTCAAAGTTGATTCCCGATTTTGCACCACCAATAGCTGGACCAGAAACGGTAAATTTTACTTCCATGGTTTTAGCCAATGAAAGCACTTCATTCATGTCGAGTCCTTTGCGCATACGTGTTCCACCGCCGGCAGCACCGCCACGAAGGGAGTTGATTACCGTCCAGCCTTCCGCATCGGTTTCGCTATCTTTCCAATTGAATACAATTTCGGGTTGTTTATTTTCGAATTTTTTAAGTAAGTCTTTCATTGTGGTTTGTTTGTGGTGCAAAAGTACGGATTCATTCATAATTTACCATTTACAATTTGTAATAATACACCTTCCCACTACAATGATCATCTTTCGCACCTGTCACACTTGCCAAAACATTTATTTCATTGCGCAAACGCAAGACACCCAGTAGTCCAAAAATCAAGGCTTCTTTGAACTCCATGGTTTTTGCATCGGGAATAATCAAATCCATTTCGGGCAAATGCGCCTGAATGCGTTCGATTAAAAAAGTATTGTAGGCGCCGCCACCGGTTGCCAAAAGTTTTCCTTTTTTTGCGGGTAAGGCACGTGCGGTTTGCCATCCGATATGTTCGATAAACGTGCGCATCGCATCTTCGGGAGTTGGATTAAATTTTTCCATTTCAGGCAGTACTTTTTCGCGAACAAATTCAAATCCTAACGATTTTGGAAAGGATTGGTGGTAGTAATCGAATGCATTGAGTGTTTCGAAAAGTTCGGGGATCATTTTTCCAGATGCCGCTATTTTTCCACTTTCGTCATAAGGGAGTCCGAGTTGATTTGCATAAAAATTCAATACGGTATTCACAGGCGAAATGTCAAAGGCCAGTCGTTGACCGTTGTGTTCAAAGGAAACATTGGAAAATCCGCCTAGATTCAAGCAATACGTATATTCGTTAAATAAAGTCCGGTCACCAATGGGTACAAGCGGTGCACCTTGTCCGCCCAGTTCAACATCTTGCACGCGAAAATCGCACACTACTGTTTGTTGCACATAGGTCGCAATTTCGGGTAGATTGCCAATTTGCAAGGTAATACCACGCTGAGGTTGGTGCAGAATGGTATGGCCGTGGGAGCAAACCGCATCCAAATTTTTGAAGTTATTATCAGCAATAAATTTTGAAATAACAGCTCCTAAATAGGTGGTATAGTCCAAATTAATTTGTTGAAGCTCTTTTTCTGAAAAGGTGATTGCAGCCTTTAATTGGGTGATCCAACTTTCAGGATAAGGTAAAGTTGCGGCTGTCCCGATTTTATAGGTCCAATGTCCATTTTCATAGGTGAAAAATAGTTCGGCCAAGTCAATGCCGTCAAGGGATGTGCCCGACATGACACCGAGGATATGATAGGTTTGTTTAGACATTTTCTAAAATTACGAAAACGTTTGAAGTTTCGCTTTTTATATTATACATTTGGAAACCAAAATTAAAATTTACGATTTAACAAACACGATTTTTTATGGATTTTAATCTTTCCGAAGAGCATTTGATGATTCAGCAGGCGGCGCGTGATTTTGCTCAAACTGAATTGTTGCCTGGCGTTATCGAGCGTGACGAACATTCGAAGTTCCCCACAGAGCAAGTGAAAATGATGGGTGAGCTAGGTTTCATGGGTATGATGGTTGATCCCAAATACGGTGGAGCTGGTTTGGACAGCGTTTCATATGTATTGGCGATGACTGAAATCGCAAAAGTAGATGCTTCTGCTGCGGTAATCATGTCAGTGAACAATTCCTTGGTTTGTGCCGGAATGGAAAAATACTGTAGTGAAGAACAAAAAATGAAATATTTAGTGCCTTTGGCCAAAGGTGAAGTGATTGGGGCATTTTGTTTGTCTGAGCCAGAAGCGGGTTCTGATGCTACGTCTCAAAAAACGACTGCCATTGATATGGGGGATTACTACCTATTGAATGGTACTAAAAACTGGATCACCAACGGTTCGACAGCCTCTACTTATTTAGTTATTGCCCAAACCGATGTTGAAAAAGGACATAAAGGAATCAATGCGTTTATTGTGGAACGCGGATGGGAAGGTTTTGAAATCGGACCCAAAGAAAAGAAAATGGGGATTCGCGGATCGGATACGCATTCATTAATGTTTACCGATGTGAAAGTTCCGAAAGAAAACCGTATTGGTGCTGACGGATTTGGATTCTCTTTTGCAATGAATGTCTTGAATGGCGGCCGTATTGGTATTGCTTCACAAGCTTTAGGAATTGCGTATGGCGCCTACGAATTGGCATTGAAATACTCCCAAGAGCGCAAAGCCTTTGGAAAAGAAATCTTCAAACACCAAGCAATTGCTTTCAAATTGGCGGATATGTTTGTGAAAACAACAGCTGCTAAACTGTTAGTGATGAAAGCTGCTGTTGAAAAAGATGAAGGAAAAGACATTGCTCACAGTGGTGCGATGGCTAAATTATATGCTTCTGAAGTAGCTTTAGAAGTGGCTAATGAGGCAGTACAAATTCACGGTGGTAACGGTTATGTAGCTGAATACCACGTAGAGCGTATGATGCGCGATTCGAAGATTACCCAAATTTATGAGGGAACTTCTGAAATCCAGCGTATTGTTATTTCACGCGGACTCATTACTTAATTTTTTTTATGTATATTGAAAAGACCTCCCTTAGTGGAGGTTTTTTTGTATCAAAAAGTTTATACCTTAGCAGTATGTTTGACGAACTTAAATATTGGTATTTGCGTGATCACAAGTTGTTTAGGACATTAAGTATGTCCCAAATTCGGCAATTGTGTATCATTACAGGATTCAAAAAAGCACAAAAAGGCGATGTGATTTACTTTGGAACTAGCGAAATGCCACGAATTTATTTACTAAAAAAAGGAAGTATCAAAATCGTTTCTTTGGATGATGAAGGCAATGAGATTGTAAAAGACGTTATTCAAAAGGGCGATTTGTTTGGACATTTAGAATTGGATGAAGGTGATGAAGGAAATGAATATGCCAAAGCGTTGACACCTGAAGTTTCTATTTGCAGCTTTTTACAATCCGATTTTGAACAACTCATGTTGAAACATCCTGATTTGGCATTGTCCTACACGAAATTCGTCGGGTTGAAAATGAAGCGATTGCGAAACAATTACAATAATTTGATTTCTAAAGATGCAAAATCCCGATTGGTTTCATTTTTTACAGAATGGGCTGAGCGCGAAGGCACTGAAATCGAAGGACGCATTCATTTTGAAAATTATCTGACTCAAAACGATATCGCTCAAATCATTTGTACTTCACGACAAACCGCCGTTCAACTCCTTACTGAATTAGAGAATAAAGGCTTGATTTATTACAGTCGGAAAGAAATAATTATCGAAAATCTTCAAAAATTAAAAGAAATATAGTGCGAATGTCGGCTTCTTGACATTTCCCATCTTGGGGTCATACTAATTTTGAATAAAAAAAGTATGAAAAAGCACTCTAAAACTATTGTTTTGTTTTTATCCCTTCTTTTGATGTCTTGTCAAGAAGAAGGGGTATTAACACAGCGTCGTCCCGTTGGGGCAGATCTCACTTCCAATGCACAATTGCGGTATCAAGCCAATTTTACCACAACGGATTTTATTTCAGGAGCTGGAAAAGTTGCCATTTATTTGGACGAAGGCCGCTACAAATTAAAATTGGTCGATTACACCATCCAAGAGGGACCCGATTTAAAAGTATACCTCTCCCAATCCGATGTTCCCAATAATTTTATCAATTTAGGGAATCTCGAACCCTCGCAAATTTATCTTATCCCGGAAAATGTAAGTTTTTCAACCTACAACTATGTTCTTATTCACTGTCAGCAGTACAATCATTTGTTTGCGCATGGCCAATTAATTCCGCAACCATGAGAGTCTATTTAATTGTAATCTGTTTTGTTTGCTGTGGTTTTAATTTAAAGGCACAAGGTTGTAGTGATGCGGGTGTTTGCACAGTAAATTCTTTAAATAGTAAGGAGGAAGATATTTTTAAAAATACATTAGCCTATTCTGTATCGTATGGAAAAGGGGAAGCAGATGTGTTTTATGTTGCCCATTTTTTAGCGTATACCAAACAATGGAATCCGCAACTGTCCTTTACTGCCAAAGTTACCTTGTCTACGGCAAAAGGAAGTTTTGGAACGCGCACCCAATTTGGGGATGCTTTCTTAGTGGGGAATTATCTTTTTAAGACAAAAAAGAAGTCGCAGTGGGGAACAATTTTAGGCTTGAAATTCCCATTTACAGCGTCCAATTTAAAAATTAATGGCTACTCACTTCCTCTGGATTATCAATCCAGTTTGGGGACTATCGATGGATTTTTTGGCGGAAATTGGCGGTATAAAAATTGGAATGTAGAAGGTATTGTACAAGTCCCATTCGTCAATTTAAATAAAAATTCATATTTCGCTGAGTACAGTGGAACAACCGATTTCCCCTCCACCAATTTATTCCAACGGCAACCGGATGCTTTGCTAAAAGTTGGGTACCGCTATACCATTACTCCCCAAAAATTCAGTCTCAATCCCAGTCTTTTGACCGTGTATCATTTGGGGGAAGATTCCTATACGAATATTTTTAATCAACAAGTAGCTCTTGAAGGTTCTTCGGGATTGACCGTAAATGGAGTCATAAATGGAGTGTATTCCTTTCAAAAACACCAACAAATTGAGTTCACTTTGGCGACTCCCTTTGCTGTGCGTGATGTTCGTCCCGATGGTTTAACCCGAAGCTTGGTTGTTGCCCTTCAATACAATTATTCATTTTAATAAATAATCCTATGAAACTCAAATTAAGTCTATTCGCCT
>CAYNDK010000121.1:0-8824 GCA_964395965.1 uncultured Flavobacterium sp. | reverse complement strand
ATACGATTCGTTTTTTGATGATGATTATTGTTTAAAAATTTGATTCTTTGAATTTTCATATTCATTTAAATACCCCATACTTTCGATTCCTGTATTCAAATGTCCTGATACCATGGCCAATGCTTTTTGTGTTTCTTCAAAAGCTTGTTCTGGTGTGGTGTAGGTCCCTAATTCGTTTTGTGCAACCGTATGCTCAGGAACTTCTTGATGCTGTAGGGTATAAATCCCAATCCCTAAAAGCACCACCACACTCGCTGCCGCCATCCAACGATACCAGTTATTTTTCGAAGTGGGTATAACCTCTTTTCGCGTAAACTGAGCCGTTTGTTCTTGCTTAAAATAAGCAAAAAGTGAACGGTACGATTCCAAGTGTGGTGCCACTTGCGAAGAAGAAAAATACTGTTTTAATATTTTCTCTTCTTGTAACGTGGTTGTCCCTTCAAAATAACTCTCAAGTAGTTGTTCTATTTGTCTAACTTCCCATTCCATAACCTTCAATTTCCATCATTTGTGTTCGTAACACTTTTCGCGCTCTTGATAATGCCACGCGAACAGCCGTTTCATTCATACCCAATACTTGAGCAATTTCTTCAAATTCATATTCTTCAACTTCACGCAAGTGAATAATCATACGTTGTTGCTCTGGTAATGCATTGATCATCTTTTCAACCCATCGCAATCGATCACTATCCTCCACTTGCTGTTGCAATCCCGCTTGCCGGTCCTGGTAATTACTATGTACAATACTCAAATTACCCGCTCGCTTCGATTTTAATTGGTCCAAACAATAATTGCGTGTCATCGTCATCGCCATCGCTTCCACACTATTCAGTTCAGACAACGTTTCATTCTTGGACCACAACTTCACCATCACTTCCTGGGTGGCATCTTCGGCTTCTTCTGTACTCACCAATAACCGTTTTGCCAAGCGAAAAACCTTGTCTTTAAAAGGAGTAATCAGTTGTACAAATTCGTTTTGGTGCATGGTCAGAACCGGTTTATAAAAGGAAGACGAACCTCATTTTTATTTGTTACAAAGGAACAGTATTTTTTTTCAAAAAAAATTGCTCTTCCTTGTAAATCAAAGAAGAGCAATCACAAACATGAAAAGGAAATTAATTTTACAGCGCAAGATTTAATCCGATGCGGAAGTTACGTCCACGGGTCGAATATCCAATACTCTCTGTAAATTCTTCATTCAAAATATTCGTTGCTGAGGCAAAAAGAGTCAACTGATTTTTGAGTAATTCATATTTCACTAAACCATTCAATACGGAGTAGGATCCTAATTGAACGGGAACAGTCGCAAACGTTACTCCATCAAAAAACAAATCACGACGTCCATCGGTATACTGATAATTCACATTGACAAACCAACGTGATGAGGGAGTAATATCCAATCCAACATTGGCTTTGTGTTTAGGAATCAATCGATTCAAGGCCGCATCTACTTGAGTAAACGTGTAATTTCCTGTAAATCGAAGCGCTTTAGTAGCATTAAATTCTAAACTTGCTTCTACACCTTTCGCTTTATTCATTCCATCGATATTGACATAATTGGATTGAAAAGTTGTCGGATTGGTATAAAAACCAAAACTATCAGTCTGCTCACGGTAAAAACCAACTGCAGTAAAAGTCAATTTCTTCCCAAACCCTTGCGTTTCAAAACCTACTTCACCCGTTAAATTCGATTCAGGTTTCAAGGAAGTATTGCCATATTGTGAATACAATTGGTACAAACTTGGAGTCACATAGGCAGTACTGATTGATGTAATTAACTTCACAGGTAGGCTCTTAAATTGATACGAAGGATTCACATTGTACACAAAATGATTCCCATACGCACTATGGTGATTCATACGCCCACCTACATTTACATTCAATCCAAAATCAGAATTCCATACCGCGGTAACATAGGGATCAACCATATTAAACTTGGTTGCATTTTTTGCTATTGACCCATACGGAGTATCTGAATTCATATCGTGAAACTGATAATTTACTCCCGCAATCACAAAAAAGTCTTTGCGAATCGAATATTTGTTGAAAGCATCGATTACCGCAGATCGACCCACATAGGTTGATCGTTCCATCTGATTGGCCCAACTATTGAATTCATCATATACGCGACTAATTTTTGTGTATGCCGAATTTACTTTAAACTCACCCTTTGCATACGTAAATGTTGGAGCAAATCCTAACCGCTCTTGTTTTGAAGTTGTTGCATTTAAAGGCGTATCACCCGTACCGGTATTATCAAAGGATTGATCGTAGTCGTTATGAATTTTGTCCTGACTCCCAAACAAGTCAAAACGAAGTTTCGAACTCGCTTTCCATCCCAATTTACCCGATAAATTTAAACGCGAAAAACGGTCGGCTTCATAGTGCTGTCCCGCTGGAGCTGCTAATTGGGACATATTACCCGACTCTGTACTATTCAGCGCAGCTGCATAAGTAATTTGATGCGCTGTTCCATTAGCTGAAAATCCTTGATTGAATTCCTGACCATTGATCTTACTCTGTTGGGCGGTGTTGTTTGAACCTATGTTCACATAGCCGTTTCCTTGTAAGACTTTTTTTCCAGCCGATTTGGTTGTGATGTTTATCACTGCAGTAGCTGCACCCGTTCCATACAACGTACTTGCAGCGCCTTTCATGATTTCAATACTTTCAATTTGGTCCACCGGAATCAAACGCAGGTCAAATTCAAAACTTATCCCCGAAGGATCCGTCACCGGATTTCCATCAATCACAATCAACACTTGTTGGTTGCGACCCCCGCGAATGTAGTACCCTAAGTTTTTCCCATTGGCACTCTGACTGCCATTGATTTCCACGCCGGCTACACTGTTTAACACTTGTGCTAAGGTTTGACCATTGCGTTTTTTTAATTCTTCTTGTGAAATTTTCACAATCACCCGACCCGATTTCTCTTTGCTTTGCGCAAACTTCGTGTCAGAAATCACGACTTCATCCAATTGACTTACCTTAGATGATTCGTTTTGTTGACCATACGCCAACGTCGATACGAGCGCCCATACGGCACCAATACCCCACCATTTGTTGTTCATTTTTTGTTCCCTAAAAATTACTACTACTGGGAAAAAAGTATAGAATTACCCATACCCAAACTTTTATCCCGAAAGTTTGATACTCAGTATATCGCGGCAGGTCTCCTGGCTTGCGTCTTGTCATCTGCCTTCTCATTCTTTCGAACAATGGCACAGTAGCGATGACAAGCTTGGTAGCATACAGTTGCGGGTACAGCTCAGGATTTATAAAATTTAGAATTCAGAATTTAGAATTTAGAATTATTACGTACCTGATTCCCTTTTAATGAATAAACACAGACGTGCTTACCCAACCGAAATACGCCGCAAAGGTAATTTTTATTTTCAATTATAAAAACCCCACCCAAAATTCATAATTCATAATTCATAACTCATAACTGAAATCCCTACTTTTGCCAAAAAATAATTCATGTTTCGCAAATCTGGACTCTTTCTCATCGCTCTAGTAGCCATTTTGATGGTGCAATGCAAGTCAGACACAACAACTGCTGCTGCTGAAAAATCTTCCAACACTATAAAATACGCCACCGGACTCGCAATTGAAAACTACGACCAATTCACCCTCGTTACCGTTAAAAATCCTTGGCCTGAAGCCACAAAAAACTACACCTATGTCCTTCATAAAAAAGGAGTAGTACTACCTGATTCGTTACAAAACTATACCGCCATTACGGTTCCAATCAAAAAAATGGTAGCCACTTCAACTACACATATTCCTTCACTGGAAATGCTTGGAAAAATAAATACTCTAGTTGGCTTTCCCAACTTGGATTACATCTCTTCAGACAAAGTTCGCCAACGCATTGAACAGGGTAAAATCAAAGAACTAGGCTCCAATCAAACCCTAAATACAGAAGTTTTAATCGAACTCCAACCCGATGTAATTGTGGGTTATGGCATCGACAATAATAATCCTACATTGGATAATCTACAAAAAAGTGGTTTAAAGGTGATGCTTAATGGCGATTGGAATGAACAAACACCACTTGGCCGTGCAGAGTGGATTAAATTCTTTGGTGCGTTATACAACCAACAAGATAAAGCTGAAGAAATTTTCACAAAAATTGAAACCGATTATCTTCATACCAAAGCCATTGCATCCCGAGCAAAACATAAAACGTCCGTTCTCGCCGGTGATATTTTTGAAGGCAAATGGTACCTACCAAAAGGAGACAGCTGGGGCAGTTTATTAATTAATGAAGCACATGGCGATTATCTATGGAAAGCTACTAAAGGAACCGGAAGTTTGTCATTATCCTTTGAAACCGTCTACGAAAAAGGACACGATGCACAACTTTGGATTACTTCAGGACAGTTCAATTCACTCGCCGATATGCTAGCCAATAATCCACACTATAAGCAGTTCACTGCATTTCAAAAAAAACAAGTGTATTCCTTTAACCGCAAAAAAGGAAAAACTGGAGGAAGCTTGTATTATGAATTGGCGCCCAATCGCCCGGATTTAGTACTTAAAGATTTGGTCAAAATTCTCCACCCAGAATTATTACCTTCGTACCAACTTTATTTTTTTGTTAAACTCGAATAGTGATTACTCCACAACGAAATCGCAACTTGTTTTTTGGCCTAAGTATTTTCTTTCTTTTGGCCTTACTTGCCAATCTAACATTGGGCCAAGTGGCTATTCCTGTTAAAGAAGTAGTGAAATGTTTAATCGGTAGCCCTTCCGAAAAATCAACGTGGGAATACATTATCCTTCATTTTCGCTTACCCAAAGCCCTTACAGCCATCATTGTTGGCATGGGACTTTCTACCTGTGGCCTTCTCATGCAAACACTTTTCCGCAATCCACTTGCGGGTCCTTATGTTCTCGGACTTAGCTCGGGTTCAAGTCTTGGAGTTGCTTTTGTCATCATGGGAGCTTCGCTACTCCCTGCCACATGGAGTCATCTCTTCCTTTCACCCTATGGTATTGTAACCGCATCATGTTTTGGTAGTCTTACCGTGTTATTTCTAGTTGTTTTAGTTGCACGAAAACTAAGAGACACTGCAGGTTTATTGATTGTCGGACTCATGTTTGGGAGTTTTACCTCAGCCATTGTTTCTGTGTTAAGTTACTTCAGTTCGGCCGAACAATTACAACGTTTTACGTTTTGGAGCATGGGAAATATTGGAAATTTATCTTTTGGAAGCATTACTATTCTTGGAGTTTGCCTACTCCTTGGTTTAGTACTGAGTTTATTTTCTTTAAAAGCACTTGACGGTTTATTGTTGGGTGAAAATTATGCAGCAAGTATGGGTATACCTATTTCCCGTTCGCGCAACATTATTATTGCAGCAACATGCCTACTATCAGGAAGCATCACCGCATTTGCAGGCCCCATTGCCTTTATTGGCTTGGCCATTCCTCATATTGCCAAATTACTCTTCCAAACCCATAAGCATGCAACATTATTTGGCGCAACATTACTGCTGGGTGCGAGTATTATGTTGAGCTGTGACACCGTTTCACAACTGCCCGGTTTCAATTTTACATTACCCATCAATGCCATTACTTCAATCCTAGGCGCACCAATAGTTATTTGGTTAATTGTTCGAAAAAAAAGTAGTATCTAATGGAAAACGCTGTCGTAACTACCTCCAACCTATCCATTGGATATACCAAAAAAGGGACGCAATTACCGTTGGCTTCCGAATTAAACATTACCCTTTTTTCTGGAAAACTAATAAGCTTGGTGGGACCCAACGGAATAGGAAAATCTACGTTGTTACGCACACTTTGCGGACTACAACCTGCTTTGGAAGGTGAGGTTTTTATTCAAAACAAATCCATTACACAATTACAACCAGAAGAACGCGCCCAACATTTAGCGCTTGTGCTCACCGAAAAAATACCCATGAGCAATTTATCCGTTTATGAGTTAATTGCTTTGGGACGGCAACCGTATACCAACTGGCTGGGACAACTCACTACCGAAGATAAAAAGGCAATTCAACAAGCTATCGATCGTACCGAAGTAGGATCATTTCAACATAAAAAACATTTTGAAATTAGCGATGGTCAGTTACAACGCGTGCTTATCGCACGTGCTTTAGCACAAGATACGCCATGGATGGTTTTGGACGAACCAACAACTCACTTGGATTTAGTACATAAAGTTAGCGTATTTCGATTGTTAAAAAAATTAGCGGCCGAAACAAACAAATGCATCCTTTTTTCAACCCATGATATTGATTTAGCCATACAACTTTCAGATGAAATGATTGTGATGACCAATCAAAAAGTAGTAGTAGACCAACCCTGCAACCATATTTCTTCGGGTATATTTTCTTCCTTATTTCAAGACGAAAACATTCATTTTGACCCTACAACAGGTCGATTTATTATTGCATAAAAAAAGCTGTCCAAAATGAACAGCTTTAAAAAATAGTTTCAATTTAATTATTGACGACTTTGTACATATTCCGATAATTCATCAGCGTTTGAACTAAAGCTGAAGATTCCATTTACTTTGAAATAATTACGCGGCTCGATACAAAAATCATAGGCATATTTTGCAAACGCCAATTTATTATCCTCAAAAGAAAATAAGTTGGCAATTTGAATAACTTGATCGACATTCAAACAGTTTACTGCAACAATTTGTTTTGCTGTTTTTAAACGTGAATCTTCAAAAGCTTGTTTAGTTAAAGTTGCCAAAGCAGCATTGAAATCGGCTGGACGCATGCAACTTCTTCCAGGGCAACCTACCGGTTGATTTTGAACTGGACGTGGATTTTGGAATTCTCCATCCACATGACCGCTATGACTTACATGAGTCGAAGAGGATGACGTAGTCGTTGTTGTTTGCGTAACACTTCCACTTCCCATTGAATCATTCACAGAGAAACCTACACTAATTCCGCCTACATTCATGTTGGCATTAATTGTATCGCCGCCAGTAGTTGTAGTTGTTGTAGTGGTTTGAGTTACTGTTCCACCACGAACGGGAGCAGGTTGTTGAACAACTACAGTTTGTGTTGGAGCTGGACGCGGTTGTCCATAATGCATTACATACACATTGGAAGGTGGTACAAAATCGGGGCGAACAGGAACAGCAGAGAAATAATTCATTTTCATTTTCCCTTTTTTGTTTTTGTCACGACGAATTTTATACGTCACATCCGACATGATGCCATCCACATCTGCAATCATCATATTATTGGTAGTGATATCCATCAAGGATTTATCCTCAAATTGAATACGAGCATTGTAATACGGCTGATTTAAATCTTCAATACGAATGTTGGTTTGAGGAATATCATTTTGTTGTTCCCCATTTAAAATTAAATAAAACTTATCTCCGTCTTCAGAGAAAATGGTTAAGTGACCAATTGGACTCCCTTGAGCAAAGGTCAATGTTGCCATTAATACCATTAAAACAGTTGTAATTTTCTTCATGATGATCAAAATTTTGGTAAAAATAATTCTTAATTCGTAAAAAGCAAACCCAAAAAGCGTGCCATTAGAAATATTTATACGATTTGATTTGACTTTTTTTAAAAAAAAGCACTCACTTCTTGTACCGCTCCAACCGTCAAGTCTAGCGAAAAATCTCCTACACGAACCCTCACCAATCGCAACGTGGGAAAACCAACTGCAGCAGTCATTTTTCGAACTTGACGAAACTTTCCTTCGGTCAAGGTGAGACTTACCCAACTCGTCGGACCGTGGCGCGCATCGCGAATACGACGTCCCTCACCTATGCAATCGGGTAAGGATTCAATCTTTCGGGCTTGACACGGTTTTGTAGTATAGCGTATGCCTTTAAAACCTATTTCTACACCTGCTTCCAATTGAGTTATTGCCGCATCGGTGATTATTCCATCTACTTGTGCATAATATTCTTTCTCTACCGTTTTACTCCGCACCAACTCACTCATCATTCCATCCGTAGTGAGTAATATCAATCCCTCAGAATCTTCATCCAGGCGACCAATAGCCATCGTTCCTTCAGGGAAAGCATACAATTCACCCAATAGTTTCTTGTGCCGCTTTTTTTCATATATAAATTGACTCAAATAACCGTGGGGTTTGTGTAAAAGAAAATGCCTGTGTTCCATCGATTTAAATTTCACATCAAAAATACAGTTATGAAATTAACTTCAGCTATGAAAAGACGGCTTTTGTTTTGTATTTTTATGAGCTAAAAAATCAGTACAATGACACTAACTATAATTTTATCAGCCGTATTCTTGGCGCTGGGTTTTTTGATCGGAAAACTACTTTCGGGCAACCAAGCTACAGCCACTTTAGCCCAAAAAGAGGAGCAAATTCGCCAACTCAATTTACAATTGGAACAAATGCACGTTCAGTTAAAGGGACTTACAACTGAAAAAGAACAATACAGAAACGAGCGAGAAGCAGTGGCGATGCAACTCACCAAAAAAGAAGTCGATTTTGATAATTTGTTGGAACGCAATAAAGAATACCGTCAAGAGGTCGAACAGTTGCAAGAAAAATTCACCAAAGAATTTGAATTGCTAGCGAATAAAATATTAGAAGAAAAAACCACCAAATTTACCGAACAAAACAAAGAACAACTGAAAAACATCTTGACACCTTTGCAAGATAAAATTCAGTTGTTTGAAAAGAAAGTCGAAGATACCCACAAAGAAAGCATTGACTATCATGCCGCTTTACGCCAACAAATTCTAGGACTGCGCGAGATGAACGAACAAATGTCCAAAGAAACCGTGAATTTGACCAAAGCCTTGAAAGGCGACAGTAAAATGCAAGGAAATTGGGGCGAATT
>CAYNDK010000120.1:0-8918 GCA_964395965.1 uncultured Flavobacterium sp. | reverse complement strand
AAAGGGAAAACTTCTTTCAATACAATATCCTTCATCAAAGAAAAGTAAATCAGATATCCACCAACAAAAAGGAACACCCACGAGGAGCGTTCCAAAGATTTCAAGTATTCGAATTTGTATTTTGTTCATCAAACTTGGATTACTCCTAAATTAAATTTCTTTTCGATAGGTGCGTGGTTGGCCGCTTCAATTCCCATAGAAATCCAAGTGCGGGTATCCAATGGATCGATAATTCCATCCGTCCAAAGTCGGGCAGCAGCATAATACGGTGAAACCTGTGCATCATAGCGCGCTTTTATTTTATCAAACAATTCTTGTTCTTTTTGCGCATCAACCACTTCACCTTTGGCTTTCAGGGAAGCGGCTTCAATTTGCATCAACACTTTTGCTGCTTGTGCACCACCCATTACAGCCAATTCAGCACTAGGCCAAGCCGCAATTAATCTTGGATCATACGCTTTTCCACACATGGCATAATTTCCGGCACCATAGGAATTTCCGATGACAATGGTAAATTTAGGAACCACCGAATTAGAAACGGCATTCACCATTTTGGCACCGTCCTTAATGATTCCGCCGTGTTCACTTTTGGAACCCACCATAAATCCGGTAACATCTTGTAGAAAAACCAACGGAATTTTCTTTTGGTTACAATTGGCAATAAAACGTGTTGCTTTATCGGCACTATCGGAATATATCACACCGCCAAACTGCAATTCCCCTTTTTTGGTTTTGGAAACCGTACGTTGGTTGGCAACAATTCCGACCGCCCAACCGTCAATGCGGGCATAGCAAGTAATAATGGACTGACCGTAACCCGCTTTGTATTCATCCACCTCAGAATTATCTACAATACGCTTGATAATTTCCATCATATCGTATTGATCCGAGCGGGATTTGGGTAGAATACCATAAATATCGGTAGGTTCTAAAGCAGGTTTTTCAGACTTCACACGATTAAATCCGGCTTTTTCATAGTCGCCAATTTTGCCTACAACGGAACGAATACGGTCCAAAGCATCTTTATCATCTTTGGCTTTGTAATCGGTTACACCCGAAATTTCACAATGGGTTGTGGCACCGCCTAAGGTTTCATTGTCAATATTTTCACCAATAGCTGCTTTTACTAAATAACTTCCTGCCAAGAAAATACTTCCTGTCTTGTCTACAATAAGTGCTTCATCACTCATGATAGGCAGATAGGCTCCACCAGCGACACAACTGCCCATAACGGCTGCAATTTGGGTAATTCCCATACTGCTCATGATGGCATTGTTGCGGAAAATTCGTCCGAAGTGTTCTTTATCCGGAAAAATTTCGTCTTGCATGGGTAAATAGACACCTGCAGAGTCCACCAAATAAATAATGGGTAATCGATTTTCTATAGCAATTTCTTGTGCGCGTAAGTTCTTCTTTCCAGTAATGGGAAACCAAGCGCCCGCTTTTACGGTAGCGTCATTGGCCACAACGATACATTGTTTTCCATGAATGTAGCCTATTTTTACAACTACACCTCCCGAAGGACAACCGCCATGTTCGAGATACATTCCATCTCCAGCAAAGGCCCCAATTTCTATCGATTTGCTATCTTTGTCGAGTAAATAATCGATACGTTCTCTAGCCGTCATTTTACCTTCAGTGTGTAATTTCTCAATGCGTTTTTCGCCACCACCGAGTTTGACTTTGGCAAATTTTTGTTTGAGATCGGAGAGTAAAAGTTTGTTGTGATCTTCGTTTTTATTGAAGTTTAAGTCCATAGGGCAGTCATTTCGTTTTTGGTGTCGCTAAAGTACGAAAACGTTTTCATTGAATCCAAATTAGATGTTAGCACAAGGTTAATTTAGTATTAAAACATAACTTCGACTTATTCATTTGTTAATATTAATTTAACATTGTTAAAATACATTTGCACCGAATATAAAATCATAACAAATGTCCTTAAACAGTGTATTTCAATTTTTTGTCCCAAAAGATAAAAAATTCTTCCCATTATTTGAGAAGGCTTCAAAACAATTAACGATAATGGCAAGTACGTTACACGATGCTGTTAATGCACCGAAAGGTGAGCGCGAAGAATTGTTTAAAAAAGTAGAAGAATTAGAAGCTGAAATTGAAGATATAGCGCACAAAACGCATTTGGAATTGAGTCGTAATTTTATCACGCCTTTTGATCGTGAAGATATTCACTCCTTAATAAAAGCTATTGATAACGTGGCTGACAACATGCACGGAGCGGCAAGTCGTATACGTTTGTATCAGGTTGAAAAAATCACGAAGTCTATTCGTAAATTGACGGAAATCAATTTAGAAGCTTGTCAATTAATCGCAGTGGGTATCAAAGAACTTAAGGACTTGAAAGACCCAAAGGCAATTAAGGATACGTGCAAAAAAATCAATAAATTAGAGAGTAAAGCTGATGCTGTTTTTGACAAAGCAGTAGCTGATATTTTTGAAAATGAAACGGATGCTAAAAACATTATCAAATACAAAGAAGTATTGTCTTCTTTAGAAATGGCAACGGATAAATGTAAAAGTGTATCCAATGTAATGGAACAAATTTCTGTGAAACATTCTTAATTCAGTTTCGATGGAATTTACTTTATTAATAGTCATTATCATTCTTGCTTTAGCATTTGACTACATCAATGGTTTCCATGATGCAGCCAATTCTATTGCAACTATTGTAGCGACCAAAGTGTTAACCCCATTTCAGGCGGTACTTTGGGCTGCTTTCTTCAATTTCCTAGCGTATTGGGTTTTTGGTTTTGGTGTGGCCGACACGGTTGCTAAAACCGCAAAAACAGACAGTTTGGATTTGACGGTTATTCTAGCGGGGATCATCGCAGCAATTATTTGGAATCTTATCACTTGGTGGAAAGGAATTCCTTCATCCTCGTCACACACCTTGATTGGTGGATTTGCAGGGGCAGCGATTGCTCATGGATTTTCAGGAAAAGTAACCGATTTAGAGCATACAGGATGGGGAATTGTAACCTGGTATAAAGCTCCAAAAGAAGGGGATTTATTACCAAGTGGCGTTTTAATTGTGATTTCATTTATCGTACTAGCACCTTTAGTCGGAATGATTATATCCTACTTCATCTCATTATGGATGATGTATTCCTCACGTAAAGCAATCGGACCTAAAATATTTACAGTAGCATTAATGGCCTTAGTCTTTTGGTTCTTGTTTACTGTAATGAAAGGGTATGATAAAATTGAAAAACCACGATTTGAAAGTCATTTTTGGTCGGTTGTCACCGAACCCCATAACATCAAATGGCTATTAGTCGCTATCATTTTCTATAGTCTAGCCATTTTCAATTTAGTATTTAGTCGATTCTCAGCCTCAAAAGCAGAATCCATACTAAAACGGATGCAGTTATTATCTTCAGCTTCCTTTAGTTTAGGACATGGAGGAAATGACTCGCAAAAAGTAATGGGTATTATTGCTGCTGCTGTTGCGGTATATTTAAATACCACCCATCAAGAAGTAATTTCAATGCCAGAATGGTTGCAAGTTGTATTGCCTAATGAAGAAAAAGGAATCAAGAGTCAGATGCCCGAATGGATTCCATTAGTATGTTATACAGTCATCGGTTTAGGAACGTTAAGTGGAGGATGGAAAATCGTGAAAACGATGGGTTCTAAAATCACCAAAGTAAATGCGTTTGAAGGCGTTGTGGCTGAATCAGCTGGAGCCTTGACTTTATTCTCAACAGAACATTTTAAAATTCCTGTTTCAACTACACATACTATCACGGGTTCTATCATTGGAGTAGGTGTAACAAAACGCGTGTCTGCTGTTCGCTGGGGAGTAACTATTAATCTTTTATGGGCTTGGATATTAACCATTCCTGTATCTGCACTCATGGCAGCACTAACGTATTACGTCATTAATTTATTTCTATAAAATCAATATCAAAAGCCGGCAGGAATTGTCGGCTTTTTTTGTACCCTTTCCATAAGGGTTAAGAAACTATTTTCAAATTGTAAACAAATAATTAACTACTAAATCAACAACATAATGAATTTTAAAAAATGGATGTTTTTACTATTCGCACTATTAACGGTGAGTAGTAAAGCTCAAGTAACGTTAGAAAAAGTAAAGAAAGATAATGATTTGCGATTATCAACTTTACCGTATTATAATTATGGAAAAGGATTAGGAATTACTACCCCCGATAGTTTATTTCAATTAAATATTCGTTTTCGTATGCAAAATAGAGCCTCTTACATCGATAATGAAGGAGAAACAGGTGGCTACGATTGGCAAATTCGTCGCTTACGTCTACGTTTTGATGGTTTTGTGGGGAATCCTAAATTTTTATATGCAATTCAACTTTCCTTTGCACCGGGTGATACAGGTCCTATTGCAGATGGTGAAAATTATAATATTATTCGTGATGCGGTAATCATGTATCGTCCCAATACCCATTGGAATTTTAGTTTTGGACAAACCAAATTGCCGGGTAATCGGCAACGGGTGAATTCCTCTGGAGCTTTGCAATTAACAGATCGTTCCATTAATAATGCACGATTTAATATTGATCGTGATTTTGGTTTTCAAATTCATAATTTAAACGAATACAAAGACAAGTTTTCTTATAACGTTAAAGCTGCTGTTTCAACTGGAGAGGGGCGAAATACTACAAAAGGTCACGATTCCGGTTTAGCTTTAACAGGGAAAATTGAATTGATGCCGTTGGGTTCGTTTACCAAGGATGGAACCTACTTTGAAGGCGATTTAATGCGTGAAAAGAAACCTAAACTTCTATTGTCAGGTGCTTTTCAACAAAATAATCATGCCCAACGCACACAAGGACAATTGGGAAATGATTTGTATGAACAACGAACATTAAAATCGGTGTTGTTGGATGGAATGTTCAAATACAAAGGATTTGCAGCTATGACCAGTTATATGTCACGGACCGCTACAAAAAATGCGATAACTTTCAATCCAGAAGATTTGACTCAATCTAACTATGTTTTTGTGGGAAGTGGCTTTGATTATCAATTGAGTTATTTGACTAAATCCAATTATGAAATCATTGCCCGTTATTCATTGCAAAAAGTTGGGAAAGATATTGTCATGAAAACACCCGACACAAAAGAATACACAATCGGACTTACCAAATACTTATGGGAGCATGCTTTTAAATTACAAACCGAATTAACGTATGATCAATTAAGCTTTGGTGATGGAAGTCAAAAAAACAATTGGTATTTTCGTTTTCAAATCGAAATGGGAATCTAATAAAATAGGAGTATTTCGTCTTGATATCCGTAAATCGTTCATTTGATTTACGGATTTTTTAACACCTGTTTTTTCTGTAAAGACGTATTTTTATAAAAAATAAATGATGAAAACAAAACTAACTTTATTGATTGGGATTTTGTTTGGTGGTTTTTCTTTCGCCCAACTAAAACCTGTAGAATACAAAGATCAATCACAAGTATTGAGCGGATTTTCTGGAACTCCCCAAAAAGCGTTAAAAGGTAAACCGGGTATTCTTATTTTACCTGCTTGGATGGGTATTGATGACCATGCCAAAGAATCGGCTGAGCAATTACAAAAAATGGGGTATTACACTTTTGTAGCCGATATTTATGGGGTGGACCAACGACCAAAAGATTATAAAGAAGCGGGACAAAAGGCAGGATATTAC
Organism: uncultured Flavobacterium sp.; assembly: GCA_964395965.1. GTDB lineage: Bacteria > Bacteroidota > Bacteroidia > Flavobacteriales > Flavobacteriaceae > Flavobacterium. Next base: position 3,249 of record CAYNDK010000120.1, on the reverse strand, counting down.
AAAAAAAATATATTAGAATATCAAAAACGTATTCAATTGGCCTATGATCAACTCATTCAATTGGGAGCAGCCAAAGATAAAATCGTAGTAATGGGCTATTGCTTTGGCGGAACCGGTGCTTTGGAAGCGGCACGTATGAACTTGCCTATCGCTGCGGCGGTTTCATTTCATGGGGGTTTAGGTCGCGACGCTTCACGAACTATTTCTCCAATTTCATCACGAGTATTGGTTTTACATGGTGCCGATGATCCCTATGTTCCCAAAGAAGAAATTGAGGCTTTTCAAGATGAATTGCGTCAAGCATAAGCCGACTGGGAAATGGTGTATTATGCCAATGCTGTTCATTCCTTTACGGATAAAGGAGCGGGAACCGATAATTCCAAAGGAGCAGCTTATAATGAAAAAGCCGACCAACGTTCTTGGGAAGCGTTCAAGCAATTACTCAACGAATTATTTTTATAAAAAAAGCGGTCAACTAAACTGACCGCTTTTTTTTATTCTTCTTCTTTTTGTCCCATCATCATGAGGTAGGCTTTCAAAAACGAATCCAGTTCGCCATTCATCACCGCTTCAACATCACTGGTTTCATGTCCGGTGCGCACATCTTTTACCAATTTATAGGGATGCATCACATAATTCCGAATTTGAGATCCCCATTCGATTTTCATTTTACTTGCCTCAATATCGGCGCGTTGTTCCATGCGTTTTTTCAATTCAATCTCATACAATTGCGAACGTAACATTTGCATCGCGCGATCGCGGTTGTCATGTTGCGATCTAGTTTCCGAACATTGAATTTGAATTCCGGTAGGTTTGTGCAACAATTGAACTTTAGTTTCTACCTTGTTTACATTTTGCCCTCCAGCACCACTCGAACGAGCCGTAGTAATTTCAATCTCTGATGGACTAATTTCAATTTCGATTGTATCATCCACCAAAGGATAGACATACACTGAAGCAAATGAAGTATGGCGTTTGGCATTACTGTCAAAAGGGGAGATGCGAACCAATCGGTGCACCCCATTTTCTCCTTTTAAATAGCCAAAAGCAAAATCCCCTTCAAATTCAAGTGTTACCGTTTTTATTCCAGCGACATCTCCTTCTTGAAAATTCAATTCCTTGATTTTGTAGCCTTGTTTTTCGCCCCACATTAAATACATTCGCATCAACATGGAAGCCCAATCACAACTTTCTGTTCCACCCGCACCTGCAGTAATTTGCAAAACGGCACTCATGCTATCGCCTTCATCGGATAACATGTTACGGAATTCTAAATCGTCAATTTGCTGAAAGGCCAAGTTATAAGCAGCATCCAATTCTTCTTCAGAAGCATCACCATCGCGGAAAAACTCATAGGTAATTTGCAATTCTTCACAAAGATTGTTTGCCTTATTAAAATCTTCCACCCATTTCTTTTTGGATCTCAGGTTTTTAACAATAACTTCCGCTTGTTTGGCATTGTTCCAAAAGTCGGGCGCAAAGGTTTTCTCTTCCTCGTTGGTAATTTCGATCAATTTAGCATCGATGTCAAAGATACCTCCTCAACGCACCAAGGCGTTCTACAATACCTTTGATTTGTTCGGTATTTGTCATAAATTAATGTAGTTTTGTAGCCGCAAAAATAAAGCATCTCGCACAGATATGGAAATAAATTTAGTCAGTGATACCGTTACTAAGCCAAGTAATGAAATGTTACAGTTTATGTTTCGTGCCAAAGTAGGGGATGATGTCTATAAACAAGACCCAACAGTAAACGAATTGGAAGAAGCGGTAGCCCATTTATTTGGAATGGAAGCAGCCTTGTTTTTTCCCAGTGGTACGATGGCAAATCAAACGGCAATCAAGTTACACACACAACCCGGCGAGCAAGTTATTTGTGACAAATATGCTCACATTTATCATTATGAAGGAGGAGGTGCTTCATTTAACAGTGGCGTTTCGTGCTCTCTAGTAGACGGCACTCGCGGACTCATTACGGCTGAACAAGTTCGCACGCACATCAACGATCCGGAGTTTTACCATGCCCCAAAATCGGCTTTGGTAAGTTTGGAAAATACGACCAACAAAGGCGGTGGTGCTTGTTACGAAATCCTTGAAATGAAGCGCATTAAACAAGTTTGTCTAGAAAATAACTTGAAATACCATTTAGACGGTGCGCGCTTGTGGAATGCTATGGTTGCCAAAAAGCAACATCCGAAACAATTTGGCGAATTGTTTGATACCATTTCCGTTTGTTTGTCCAAAGGGTTGGGTGCCCCTGTAGGTTCCTTGCTTTTAGGATCAAAAGAGGATATGAAACGTGCACTTCGTATACGTAAAATTTTCGGTGGCGGTATGCGTCAAGCGGGATATCTAGCTGCTGCAGGAATGTATGCTTTACAAAATAATATTTTACGTTTGGAAGAGGATCACAAGCGAGCACAAGAATTAGGAGCACTTTTAGCTACACTACCTTGGGTCGATAAAGTTGAACCAATCGAGACCAATATCATCATATTTAGTGTTCGAAATACCCTTGAAGAAAAATGGGTTATCGAAAAATTGAAACAGAAAAACATACATATAAGTTCGATGGGGCAAGGCAAACTTCGCATGGTTACCCATTTGGACTATAAACAAGTTATGCACAGTTATGTGTTGGAACATTTGGCGAAATTGGTGTTTTAATCCCTATTTCGCCAAGCGTTTTTACTTGAATAAATCCATGCCAGGAATTGATGGCATTCCCTCTTTAGCCACGGCACCTAATTCGGTTTCATTGACTTGAGTTGCTTTTGTAATGGCTTTATTTAGCACATTGACAAGATAATCTTCCAACATCTCTTTATCTTGTAATAAACTATCATCAATGTGAATTTCTCTTAGGGTTCGGTTTGCCGTGATTGTAACACTTACAAGACCGTCCGAGCTTTTTTCATCAATAAGAACCGAATCTAATCGTGCTTTTGTTGCCTCCATTTTGGCCTGGGTTTCTTTAATTTTACCCATCATTCCCATTAAATCTCCAAACATAATTTTTGTATTTAGTGGGGCAAAAATAACGATTTCATTGTTAAATTTTTAGTTGAAAAGTAAAACGAATCTATCTGGTATTCCTTTGTAGCTCCTGTATCTTTGTAAGGTATAAATTCAAACTATGGATCCATTGTTACCACCAAGAGCTCAAAAAAAACCGCATATTTTATCTATTCATAATCATGATCGAATTGATGATTATTTTTGGTTGAATGATCGTGAAAATCCTGAGGT
>CAYNDK010000119.1:0-8945 GCA_964395965.1 uncultured Flavobacterium sp. | reverse complement strand
ATTTCCCATTCGTACCCACAAAGAAATATACAACAACCTCATCCCATTTGAAGTAGTTAATTTATTTTTGAGAAGTACTCTACACGCCAATGCTGATAGTGTTGCGCAAATTGAAAATCCGCAACCTTACTAGCCACAATGTACTTACCTTATTAGTGTTGACCATTTATAAACATTAATTTCATTGTTAAAAATAGTAATAGATTATTTTAATGCCAATCAAAAGAGTAGGATAAAAAAAGACGCTTCCTCTCAGAAACGTCCTCTTACTTCAATAAACCTGTTTATATTTATGAATTGTTAATGCAACAACGATCGAATGTCAATGTTTTCGGGTAAGCGACCCACATTTTGCAATTTGATCGCGGCTAACTTCTGTGCAATGGTAATGCGATCGGTTAAGGAATAACCTTGCAAACCGGCGTATAAGAATCCGGTCCAAAAGGCATCGCCCGCACCTGTGGTATCTTTAATTTCGTTTAATTCTATGGCTTTTTGAGTAATCAATCCTTCTTGAGTATCTGACAAAACGACTCCTTTTTTCCCTTTGGTCAAACAAACCGTTTGTGCTCCAAAATTGTGGAAATACTCAAAAATGTAATCCTCTGATTTGACTTCAGCAAACAAGCGATAACAATCGTCTTCGCTAACTTTCACTAAAGGATTGTTGGAAAGATATTCTTTGATCACTGCTTTGGCTTCCTCGCGATTGGGCCAAATCCGTTCTGAAAAATTTAAATCGACACTCAGTTGTAACCCCATAGCACTGGCCTGTTTTGCCCGTTCCAAAATAGTCTCTTGAGCCGGCTTCTTACTCAACGCAAAACAAGTGGTGTGAAAGATTTTAGCTTGCGCCAAAAGTGCATCCGGTAATTGTGTTCCCATAATCTCACAATCGGCTTGTCGGTAGGGAATAAAATCAGGGGTTTCTGTCGATTTTGATACAAAAATCACGGAGGTAGGCAAATGCTCCAACCGTTGAATTTGTGTGGTGATTACTTGATTTGCTTTCAATTTACGCATAGCATAATCGCCAAAACCGTCTTGTCCACAGGAAGCCACCAATACCGATTGTAAGCCTAAGCGTGCAGCATTTACAGCGACATTAGTAGGCGAACCTCCTAAAAAACGGTGGTAATCTTTGGTTTGATTGATTGACGTATTGACTTCATGACCAATCATATCAATCAGTAACTCGCCAATACAAATAATATCTATGGTTTTTGATTCCATAATTTAGGTTAAAATAATAAGGGTTTTTGTGAGAATAAGTGAGTGTATAATAATACCGATCCCGCAGCACTCCAGGTACATTGGGGTACGCCATTAGGTGCCATGGTTTGGGTATTGAAATTTTCATAAAAGGCAAAATCTTCCAAGGCATTGGCATCGTCCAATTGTTCCCGCAATTGATTCGCTTCGGCAATGAAACCACGCTGTACTAAAGCCATGCCGCAAAAACCATTAACCATTGGCCATGATCCGCCGTTATGGAATTCATAGGGATGATTGCGAAACTCGTATTTGCAATTGTTCTTCAACAAATGCCAATCTTCTTCCCCTGCAAAAACAGGTGGCCAGAAAGCAGGCACGAGTCCGAGCGGTTGTTGTCCCGCCAATTCCATCATATACTCGATTTGATTGTTTTGGAATTCAGGCGAACCCAAGTTCAACAACAAGCTTAAAGCATTGGCAAACGCATCATACCGGTTTTTGTATCCTGCAGGATTAAACGAACACGGCATATAGCGGTTCCAAGTCACCTCTTGATAAGCGCGCTCATGATAATGGTCTAGTGCAGTATTGCGGGTAAAATTCAACAACACCTGTTCTTCGATAGCCTTTATTTTGGCAGCATTAGATGATGTTGGAGCACAATGTTGTACACCCCGTAAAGCCCAAATGCGCAATAACTGATCATACAACACATACCCATCGGTAATGTATTCATCGGCCCAATTGCCCGACAACGGCACATACACCAAATGACGGTTGTTGAACTCCCAGTTTTGCAGTAAGGTTAATGCTTTTTGCACTGCCGATTCCATTTTTTTATAAAATGAAAAATCACCCGTCGCATAGGTATATTGAGTTACTCCGATAACAAACCAAGTCACCGCATCCACGCGTCCTGCCAAACCGCCATAACTTACTTCTGAAGTCCCCCGCTCCCCAAAAGCCACATTGGACGGAATTGTCCCTGTTTCATGTTGGTGTTGGGCAAGGGTTTCTAAGGTATTTCGAAAGGTTTCAATCAGCGCAACTTCGCCCGTATTTAGCGCCGCCAATCCACAGATCACGCCATCGCGTGCCCACACCCGATTGTAATTGGTAATGGGTTGCACCGAGGCTAAAAATCCTTGGGGGGCCGCAGCTTGATGCAGCAATTCGATCGCTTTTTGGTAAACGGTATTAGGCACTTTGAGTCGTAGTTTTAGGTTTCATTTGTAGGGTTAACAACGCACTGCATAACAGCAAGATTCCTGCGAGTGTAATCGCTAGGCGGGCATCGTTGTGTAAGAAGTGTTTCATGATGTAACCAAAAGTCAAGTTTTGGATAATCATCGGGACAACGATCATCATATTGATAATGCCCATGTATACGCCGTAACGCTCTTTGGGTATTTCAGAAACGACAATCAAATAAGGAATTCCCATCATGCTCGCCCAGCCAATCCCAAATCCGGTAATGGCAAAAAACAATAAAGATTTGTCATGAATATGTGGGAAGAATAAAAATCCAATAGCAGCGGCTGTGAGACATAACGCATGTGTGATTCTCGGACTGTATTTTTTAGCCAATCCTACTAAGGCAAAAGCCACGAGGAAAGTTACTATATTGTACCAACCGTTGACCAAACCGGTCCAACTCACCGCTTGTTCATAGGCTTCAGGATTGGATTGTGGAGTGGCATTCCAAATCGAAAGTGCGATACTCTTTGAAGAATTTTGCCAATAACAAAACAAAGCATACCATTGGAACAAATACACCAAAGCCAACTGCCACAATAGTTTCGGCATTTCGGCAATGGCAGAAAAAATCTCTTGTAAAGGTTCGAGCACGCCCCCTTTTTGCGCTTGCATGTGTACCAACTCTTCTTCAGTGGGCGGAATCTCTTGTGTGGTGCGCATACTCCACCAAATCGAACCCACGGAACATATTGCTCCCAAAAAGAAAGAAGCAAATACCCAGGTGGGTAACGAACCCGTTTTTCCCACAATAATCATTGGGAAAATAAAGAGGGATAAATTCGCCAACGTTTGCCCAAATCCCGTGAAAAAACTTTGCATTTGAAACCCTAACGGACGTTGGTCGTCATTTAATTTATCAGCAACAAAAGCGCGATAGGGTTCCATCGCCATGTTATTTCCCGCATCCAATATCCAAAGTAAACCCGCAGCCATCCAGAGCGAACTGCTAAACGGAAAGGCAATTAAAGCCAAACTACACAAAAGGGCTCCAATTAAAAAATAGGGCTTACGACGTCCCCAACGCGGGTGCCATGTTTTGTCACTCAAAGCACCAATGATGGGTTGAACGAGCAACCCCGTTACGGGTCCGGCCAAATTCAACAACGGAATTTCATCGGGACTAGCGCCTAAGAAATCATAGATCGGATTAACAGCGCTCTGTTGCAATCCAAAACTATATTGTATGCCGAAGAAGCCGACATTCATGTTGAGAATCTGCCAGAAACTAAGTTGGGGTTTTACGATCATGGATTAGTCCAATTTTTTGAGAAACTCTTCAAAGGGAATGTTATTCATAAACAACTCCCCGTATTTATCGATCACAGGAATGGATAGTCCATAGGTTGGCATACCCGCTTGTTTTAACTTCGTCAACATTTCGCGAAGCGCAACAGTATCCCGATCGATGTCATAAAAAACATACGCAATTTTGCGCGTGTCCAAATAGGCTTTGGTATCGATACAATAATGGCAATCGGCACTGCCGTATATGATGATTACTTTTTCTTTGGCGGGTTGTGTGGTTACAGCCGTTGCAGGTGTTTGAGCCCAAACAGATCCGCTAAACAAAAAACAAAAGAATACGAAGTATAGAATGCGCATGATATTGATTTTAAACTACCAATTTACGTAAAAACAATTCCCGCGCCATCTTCTGACGCAGGAATTGCTAACAAAATAAACATGAAAAATATCTTAGAAACGGTAAGCGATTGTTAACGTTGTGGTTCTTCCATTGATAGAACGTGCACGTAAGATATTGTCTTGATTTTCGGTGATGCTACCTTCTTCTACTTCAGTAATACCAATCGTATCAAATACGTTGTTTACATTTAAAGTAGCCGAAAGACCTTTAGTTAACTCAAAACTAACAAAGGGGTTAACATAAGCATAACCGGGCATAACTAACTGATTATTATCTTGAGCGTAAGCTTTTGTAGTACCAATTACTGAGAAACCTACGTTATGTTGTTTTTTACCTCCAAATTTGTAAGAAGGTACAATGTTATAGATGAAATCCGCTTGACGACGAGGACGGTTTCCTTCTACAGATGGATTTAACGCATCGGAAGCAATTTTTGCTTTGGTATACGTAACGTTACCCATAATGTTGAAGTCACTTACACGGTAGCTTCCTTCTAACTCAAGACCCATTGCGTTGTATTCGCGTTGGATTTGACGAATTCCACCAGCTCCTCCACCGAAATCCCAGTTTTGTTCAGAAACTTTTGAATAGAAAGCTGTTGCATAGAACGTGTGGTTTTCTCCTTTGCGTTTGAAACCAATTTCCGCTTGATCAACCATATCCGCGCTTAATCCATTGATGGCAGCACCTGAGTTTAAGATGTTTGGTCCAAACAATAAACGGTCAGCATTGGCTCTACCACCACGGCTGTAACGACCAAATACCGATTGGTTTTCATTCAATAAATAATTCAAACCTAAAGAGTAAGATGTATAATCATAATCGTAGTTGATCGGTTTACGGTTGGCATTATCTACCACAGAAACACTCGCCTCTGGACCATCAATTACACCATTGTTGTTAACGTCTAAGTTGGCTGCTTGTGTAGCACCAGCATAGGTACCTCTTGCTTTACCTGAATCAAAACGAACACTCGCATCAACAGTTAATTGCTCATTAGCTTTCCATTGTACCGCTGCATAAGGAGCTGTGATATCGTAGTTCGCATCGTAGTTACGCGTACAACAGTTACCCCAAAGTGGCACACCGTAAGCGTATAAACCGTTTGAAGTCGCTGAACCTGCATTCAATAAAGCGGCATTCTCGCCTTTTACTTCCATCAAATACGAATTCCATAACCAAGACATGTTAATGTTTTGGAACGCTCTGTAGTACCCTAATGTCAAATCAACTGATCCAAACTTTTTAGACAATTTTAAATCATTAGTAAAGTTGTTGAAATTGTTGATTTCAGTATCAAAAGTATGAATACGCATTGCTAATGAAGCATTATTGAACGCATTACCCGCTGATGGGCCATTGGCATAGGTCAAATTAGAAACCCCAAACGCAGTAGCCAATGCTCCTCCTGAAGAAATCTCAGCTGGGAATAAAGACTCAAAACGACCTTTGATAAAGTTTTGACGGAAACGGTTTTCAATTTTCCAATCGTCACCCAAGTCAAATGACATTTCTGCACCAAATGAAGTGTTGATTGGATGCATACCATCTGCCATATTACTTCTTCTACGCTCACCATCAGCACCGATAGTAAGGTTATCCAACATAAAGGCGCTGTGAGGTGTATCATGTAAAATATCAAATCCACTTACCGAACTCCAGTTTGGATTTGCATTAGTACCCGATACTTTTACAGGCATTGGTAAGTAACCAATTGATTTATCGTTCAAGTATTTTACATACATACGAACGTATCCGTTTTTGAATTCTTTAGTCAAATTGGCTTTGAATTGACCACCTAAATTGGCAGTATATCCTGCATTACGTGGACCTTCACCTTGACGGTAGAAACCACCCACGTGGAAACGCAATGTTTCAGTTAATGGAGAACCGTATTCAAAATCAGTACGGGTTTGACCAAAATCCAAACCAACTTGTTGCATTAACGTTCCACCTTCTTTTTTACCATCTTTTGAAATAAAGTTGATGATCCCTGCCGGTGAGTTACTCGCAACCGTCGAAGCCGAACCTCCACGGATTGCCTCCACGCGCGCTAGAGTTTGATCGTTACGAACAAAAATATCTGCATTACCAAACGCTACGTCACCAAACTGCATTACGGGTAAACCGTCTTCATGCAATTGCAAGAATTTTGCTCCTCCAGAAGCAATTGGAATACCACGCACCGTAATGTTGGCATTACCTTCCCCTCCTGTTGGCTCTGCTTTGATACCTGCAATCGAACGGAAGATCTCAGCAGTTGAACGTGGCGCCGCTTGATCAATCTGAGCGGTATTCACCGAACTCACCGATACACTCGACTGCAACTTCGTGCGTTGACGTACAACCCCGGTCACTACAACCTCATCCAAGTTTTTGGATTCATCTTCCATTTGGAAGTCGGCTGTTGTGTTTCCTTTTACCGATACTTCTTTTTTAAGTGTTTTGTACCCGATGTACGAAACGGTTACAGCAGTAGCGCCGTCTGCCAATCCACTGATGCTGTAAGTACCATTTTCATTGGTTGTTGTCGATTTTGAACCAGCAGCTACGTTGGCCCCAACCACCGCATTACCTTTCGCATCGGTAACTTTACCAGACAAAACACCACTTTGAGCAAAAGCTTGCGACACTAGCAATAGCATAGCTAGTAACAGCGTTTTTTGCAAAAGATTAGTAATTTTTTTCATCTTTCAGTTTTTAATTGATTATTAATTTGAGTTGATTATTATTCCGAAATTAATTTTTTGGTTAACAGAATATTAAGAATTTCGCACCGAAAACGTTTTCGAAATTACCGAAAACGTTTTCGATTTCCGAAATCGATTTTTTTCACCATATTTGTTACAATGAAAGAAGCGACACTTAAGCAAATTGCCGAAACCTTAGGGATTTCCATCACTACGGTTTCCAAAGCATTAAAGAATTATCCCGATGTAAGTGACAAAACCCGCAAGGCTGTACATGACCTTGCCCATCAGTTGCAATACACGCCCAATTCGTTTGCCGTGAACCTTCGCACCAAAGAATCCAAAACCATCGGGGTGATTATTCCTGAATTGGTGCACCACTTTTTCTCTAGTGTCATTGACGGTATTGTGGCCGAAGCCGAAAAGAATGGCTACCTTGTGATCATCCAACAATCCAGCGAATCGGTGGTGATGGAAAAGAGTCAGGTGGAATTGTTACTTAACAAACGTGTGGACGGTATTGTGATGTCGTTATCCAATGAATCCAACGATGACGAACATTTGAAAGAACTTCTTCGCCGTGGCGTTCCTTTTGTTCAATTTGACAAAATCTCTAAATTATTAAATAGTTCCAAAGTCATCATCGACGACCAAAAAGCCGCCCTCGAAGCCACAGCCCATCTGATTTCCAAAGGCTGTACGAAAATTGCACACATTCGCGGACCCGTAAATCCACAAAATGCCATCGACCGTTTTTTGGGCTATAAAAAAGGATTGGAGAAACACGATATTCCCTTCGACCCGTCTTTGGTCTACACCTGTAGCCGGGTTTCTTTTGAAGAAGGCAAAGAATTCGCCGCGCAAATCATCAAAGACCATCCCGATGTGGACGGTATTTTCTGTATTACCGACTTGGTCGCCGTGGGCGTGTTGGCCTATTTCAATGAAAACAACATCAAGGTACCGCAACAAATCAAAGTCATCGGTTTTAGTAACTGGTTCATGTCGCAAGTCATCACGCCATCCTTAAGCACCGTTGAACAACCCAGTTACGACATGGGCGTGGCCGCTTTTAATTTATTATTGGAAGAAATGAATGCCCGCAAAGAAAACCGCAGCATGGAACCCAAAACGGTTCGCCTTGAAACGCAAATTATTGAGCGGGAATCGACGAGAGCGTGAAAAGTCGCAGTCACAGTCGCAGTTCTCAGAAGTTGAGAAGCATAGCAACAGTAATCAGTAGGCAGTAATCAGTAATCAGTAGGCAGAAACTAATAACTAGTCACTAATCACTAGTCACTATTTCAGAGAATAGTGGCTCAGCAGCTCAGCCTCTCAGCCTCTTAGCAGCTCTCCTGTAACATTTTTCCCTAAAAACCTACTTATTCAATCAATCCGACTAAATAATCCGATTATGAAAAAACTAACCTTACCGGTTCTAGCCTTAATGACTATGGTCACTTCGTGCCAGAAGAGCGAACCTTTAAACGCCGGAATAACCAAAGCCAATATGGATACCTTGGTAAAACCAGGCGATAATTTTGACGCTTATGTTAACGGCAATTGGAGCCGAAAAACCAAAATCCCAGCTGACAAAGCTTCGTATGGTGCTTTTGATATGTTATTGGACAAATCTGAGAAAGACGTTAAAGAAATCATTCAAGCGGCAGCTAAAAGTAAAAGCTCAGCCGGCTCTGAAGAACAAAAGATTGGCGACTTTTACGCCTCGTTCATGGACCGTAAAGGCCGTGATGCAAAAGGCTTGAGTCCGATTCAACCCGAGTGGGCTAAAATCGACGCCTTAAAAGACAACGAACAACTAGCGGCTTACTTAGGTGCTGCCAACCGTGAAGGTACGCGTGCGCCGTTTGGTGTTTTTGTCAATACGGATTATGTGGATCCAACGAAAAACGTAATCATGGCTTGGCAAAGCGGATTGGGACTACCCGATCGCGATTACTATATTGCTACAGCTCCTGAAATGACGAGCATTCGTGCGGCTTATGCCCAACATGTGGAGAAAATGTTGACCTTGGCACAATTCCCCAACGCCAAAGCCGATGCACAAACTATTGTGGCTTTGGAAACGGCGCTAGCAAACATTCATGTGCGTAAAGAAGACAACCGCGATTCCAAGA
>CAYNDK010000118.1:0-8949 GCA_964395965.1 uncultured Flavobacterium sp. | reverse complement strand
TGAATGTTCCTGTTGTTCCATCCCAAGACAATACAAAATGTGTCCATTTACCTCCATTTTTATTTGGAGCAGCAACGTGCTGTGTTCCTCCAGGGTTCGCTGCATTTTCAGCAATCATACCTGCATCCAATTTAATTGTATTGCGAACATCTTGCCAGTTTGCGCTGTTATCAGCATTTTTGATGATAGCCAATCCTTTTACATTCAATGAATCACTTGTAGCTGGTTGCCATCCTGTTTCTGACATGAAATTGATGTTTCCACCCCACTCATCATGAGTTGCATCCAATGGACGAGTCATTTGGAAAAACATTGTTGGATTACTTCCATTATTTGAAACTTTAGCCCATAAACTGATTGTTACATTGCTCATGGAATTTAAATTTGAAATTGCGGGATAGGCTAAATATCCTTCGGTAAAATTGGCACACTGTCCTTTAACCCCAGCTTGCCATGTTGTCGCAACTGTAGCTGATGGACTTGTTGTGGATTTACCTTCGATCCCGTTTCCATTCATAGACCAATACGCTTTTAAATTTGCAGAACCCACTTCGTCAGCAGAATAATATCCACCAATTGGGGGTAAGCTGTTGCCATTGTCATCACTACTACAACTTACGATTGTAGTTACGGTTAATCCTAAGCCTAAAAAAGCTAGTACGAATTTGTTTGTTTTCATAATGATAAATTGATTAATTGATTAATATCCATTGTTTTGAGTTAGTTGAAAATTACTTTGTAAAATGGCATTGTAGGGAATTGGAAAAACTTCATGTGTTCCTACTACAAATGTTTTACCTACTGCAGCCATTGCACTTGCTGCTTGACCTGTTCGGATTAGGTCAAACCAACGTTCGTGTTCCATGGCCATTTCTAAATGTCTTTCTTTATAGATTGCGAGTAAATCCACTGAAGGCAAATCAGCTAGTCCCGCTCGATTTCTAATCTGATTTACAGCTGATAATGCTTCAGAATTAAATCCAAGATGGAATGCTGCTTCAGCTTTGATTAAGACAATATCACTGTATTTAAGTAAACGAATGTTTTTTGCTGTTTCACTTTTGTTCCCATTCCACGATTCTAAAATACTACTTTGGTAAGCTTTGTAGTTGTAACGCGGATTGTTCCAAGTAGTCGAACCCTGATAACCATCCCATAAGGTAAAAGGAGTTGACTGTACAAACATAATAGTAGCACTGCGACGCAAATCGCCTGATTCATAACTATCGGCCAATTTCAAAGAAGGTGAATTAAATCCCCAACCCAAATCAGGGGTCCCACGTGGTCCTTGCACATCGGTGTATCCTTGAACACCTTTCCCTAAAGTGGCTTGTACTTCAAATAAGGATTCGCTACCATTTTCACTCACTTCACGCCAAACATCCGCATAATTTGTCAATAGCGCATAGCCTGATACTTGCTGTGCCATATCATAGGCTTGCTGCCATTTTTCTTGGTACAAATACACTTTTGACAATAACCCTTGTGCTGCTCCTTTTGAAGCACGACCACGGTCATCTACACCATATTGACCTGCATTAGGTAACAATTGAATAGCACTTAATAAATCGGTTTCGATTTGTGCGTAAGTCTCCTGTTTTGTTTTTCGTTGGTACACCAATTGATTCACCAATTCAGTGTTATTAAGATCTATTTTTTCAACCACTACGGGTACTCCTCCAAAACATCTTACCAAATCAAAGTACCAGAAAGCGCGTAAAAATTTTACTTCACCTATCAAACGATTTTTTAAATTTTCATCGATTGATAATTGTTCCAAATAGTAAATGGCTGAATTGGCTCTATAGATTCCCGCATAACGTGCATCCCATACTTCACGAAGGGAAATCATAGAAGCATCAAAATTAAGTGCATCTAATTTATGTTTATCCGTACCCGTATCACCTGGAGTAGAACCCTTATCTGCATCATCAGAAGTAATCGAAGTCATTCCAATCCATGAAAAAGAGTACATCCCCCAATCTAAAGAGGTATTGTAAACACCATTCACTAATGCAATTGCATTTTCTTTGTTATTGAGAAAATCAATTTCTGAAATATTATCTCGAGAAGCCACATCCAAATCGGCATCACAACTCCAAAAAGCCGGAATGGACAAAGCAAGAACTGCAATACTTATTTTTCTTATTGTAATTTTCATCGCTTAAATTTTAATATTAGCTCCAAATAATAATGTACGGTTGGTTGGATAAGCATCCAATTCTATCCCAGCACCTCCCAAAGGATTTCCTGAAACTTCTGGTGAATATCCACTGTATTTTGTAAAAATGAAAGGATTTACAGCTGTGAAATACACTCTCATTTTCACCTTATCTTTAAATAGAGATTGAATTGTGTATCCTAATGAAATATTGTTTATGCGTAAAAAACTACCATCTTCAACATAATAACTCAATGCTGGCGGCACCTCATTAAAGGGTTTAGGATTGGTTGCATTTGGGGTAGAAGGTGTCCAAAAACTATTTAAAATAGAATACTCTACATTCTCATTACCAAATCGCTGCGCCTTTTTACCATTATAAACCTTGTTTCCTCCTACACCATAAGTATAGACTGAAAAATCGAAATTTTTATAATTCAATGTTACGTTCAAACCAAATGTGTATTTCGGTAAATACGAGCCCGCAATCACTTTCTCAGAACCATAATTGAACCATCCATCTGCATTATATCCATTTTGTGGATAGACATAAAAACTGCCTAATGGTTGCCCTACCACAACTTGCTTAACATCGACTCCATTCCCTAAATTTCCACCAGCAAGATTTTTAAAATATTGACTTGTAACTTCAGAGAGTTCATTCTTGTTGTAGGAGAAATTTCCTCCAACTGTAAAATTCCAATCTTTGTTTATGGATTTTTTATAGTTCAATGTAAGTTCTACACCATTATTGGTTACAACCCCAACATTTTGATATACAATTCCGGGTGCTAATACATCGGGTAAATCAACAGGAAGGATAATATTGGTGTTTTTTCGGTTATAAACATCAATTGTTCCGGTTATTGCATTATTCAAAACGGTAAAATCCAAACCAAAATCAAATTCCTTCATTTTTTCCCAAGTAAGATTTTGATCTACTTCATACGCTAAAACAGAACCAGGATAAATGTTTTGATTGGTTCCAAAGGCATAGTTGTTCTGACCCACAGTGAAGTTTCGGGTATTCAAAGCATAAGAACCTCGACCATTACCTACCACACCGTAGCTCATTTTTAATTTTAATGAATTCACAAAAGAAACGTCATTCATAAACGACTCTTTAGACAACAACCAACCGGCCGAAATAGAAGGGAAATTTTCATAACGTTGATTATTGACAAATGAACTTATTCCTTCGCGACGTACAATCGCCGTTACAAAATATTTTGATAAATAATCATATTCAGCTCTTCCAAAATAGGCAATCGTTACAATTGGTGTAGAAGATCGATTGGAAACCACCGAGCCTGGTGCTATTTCTGTATTGTTGGTTGAAAAATCTAAAGACCAATAATTTTGTTGCACAGGAACATTATAACGTGTGGCCGATAGCGTTTCATAATTTTGGAAAACGGCTTTGGACATTCCCAGTACAGCATTGATATTGTGGTTTCCGAACGATTTTTTGTAAGTGAAAAAGTTGTCAAAATTCCAATTGTACTCGTTGTAGCGATTTTGAGTCAGTGAATTATAATTGGCAGAAACTACATTTAGAAATCTCGAAAAATAAAAATTTTGATCGGTGATGTAGGTAGCTCCATAGCGGGAATTAAACTTCAAATCATCGGTCAATTTTAATTCGGCTCCAAAGGAAGCGGTAAGATTTATACGGCGATTTTTGTTATTTACTGTTTCCAGCATAGCCACTGGATTGGCCACATTGTTATATCGTTCACCGTCTACATCATTAAATCCTAGCGAATTTATAAGTGGCTGTGCAAAATTACCGTTAGCATCATACACAGGCATTATAGGCGCTTGCTTGTAGGCCGCTGTAAAAGCAGAAGTTGGTTTTGTTACATTATTTTCATTGGAAAAATTCACAAAACTGGTTAATTTCAAACGTTTTCCAAAAACATAATAATCATTATTGGAAAGAACATTGGTACGACGGTATTGAGTACCATTTAAAACCCCTTTCTCATTGTAATTGGATGCAGAAAACGCATAATTCACATTTTCTGAAGCACCTGAAATAGAGAACGAATTGTTATAAACCTCACCTGTATCGGTAATTTCATTCAACCAATTGGTATTCGTATTGGGAGAAAGGTTAAAATAGGAACTTGATCCCAAAGCCGTATTGTTATAATAGGCATAGCGGTAAGCATCTGCCATTTTAACTTTTTTCATGATCGTTTTTTGACCATAATACGAATCTACGACCACTTTGGGAGCACCCATTTTCCCTTTTTTAGTAGTAATGATTACCACACCATTTGCTCCTTTTTGTCCATAAATTGCTAAGGAAGCAGCATCTTTAAGTACATCAATACTTTCAATATCATTGGGACTTAATCCATTCAAACCATTGGTTTCCACATTATCAATTACATAAAGCGGTGTACTAGCACCTGTAACAGTCCCAAGACCACGTATAATAATATTGGGTTGTGCACCGGGTTCATCATTGGTTACAATGTTTACCCCAGCCGCTTTCCCTTGTAAAGCTTGAATCGCACTTTGCGCGGGTTGTTTTAATAATTCATCCCCTTTAATTTGAGCGACTGAACCGGTAATAGCACCTTTTTTACGTGTTCCATACCCCACAACTACTACATCATTAAGTACTGTGGATGTTTCTTTTAATACGATAGGATTGGGTAATGCATCCGAATTAACGGTAATTGTTTCATAGCCAATCATTGAAAATTGCAACTTTTCTGTTGCTTTTAAATTTAGGGTAAAACTACCATCCAAATCGGTTGTAGTTGATTGCTTGGAATCAAGTGTTCGAATATTCACTCCCGGCAGACCGGTCCCTTTTGAATCAACTACCTTGCCCGTCAGTTTTTGACTCAAAACAAGAGAAGGTAGCGTTAATAAAACTAGCAGAAGAAAATTTTTCATACGCTATTTTGTTGGTTTAAGTTATCGATAACGAATATAGTAATTACATCGATATAGTTGTAGTAGTCGCACCCCCTACACTACTACATCAAAATCAAAAAATTATTTTTTATGTTATTGTATTACAACTATTTAATATTTTAAAAAAATCTTAAAAAACACACAAACAAACTATATATTGATGTAGTAGTGATGCAGCTAGATTTTAAGAAAAGACAAAAAAAAGAGGCCCATTTTTATGAGCCTTCTTAATTTTATAGGGGAATTATATACTATTGATAAAACTTGACAAACTGATTTCTTGATCCAAGCCCATTTTTTTGCGTAATCGATAACGATGCAACTCTACGCCTCGAAAAGAAATATTCATTAAAGGAGCAATTTCTTTTGACGATAAACTCATTTTTAAATAAATACAAAGTTTAATATCTTTTGAGGTTAATTTATCAAAACGAGCGGTTAACCTTTTGATAAAATCTTCATGACTTTTAAATAAATTGGTTTCAAACGTTTCCCATTCTTTCTTATTGATGGAATTCATTTTAATCACTTTACGAACATTACTTTTCAACGAATTTATGTCGTTCTCTTTCTCTAATAATTTTAGAATCGAATCAATCATTTCAGATTGCTTTGCAATTGAAAGTGACTTCCCTGCCACTTCAGATGCCTTTTTCTGCACTTGAATTTCGAGTATATTCTTTTCATACTCTTGGATTTTCATTTTATTATTGGTTTCCAATTCCAATTGATAAATAGCCTGTTGATGGCGCATCTCTTCGTCTTTTAGACGTAATTTTTCGAGATAGCGAACTTTATTCCAGCGATAGTATAAAAACAACCCTCCAAAAATTAACAAGAGGTATACCATTACCATCCAAAAAGAGATATACCATGGTTTGGCAACAGTAAATTGATACTCCCCAATTTTCTTGAATCCAGCTCCTTCCCGAATGTAAATAGATACACGCTGATGTCCGTAGTCTAAATTGTTCAATTGAATTAACCCTTGAGTCGCTGTATTAAAATTACGGGCTCCATTTAATGCATAAAATAAATCCTCACGTAAAAAACCGTAATACGATGAAAATACATTAAGCGTAACGGGTTGATTAAATCGAACCTCTTCCCCTGGCTCCATTAAATGTGAATTAATATAACCTTCAACACGTACGTTTTGAATTCTTTTTCGTGGATTAGTGTATTTAAAACTGAAAAAACCATCATCCAAATTCACAATTAATCGATCCCCTTGTTTCACAACTTGGGTATCTTCATTTGGACTCTTTCCTTCATAATACTTTTTGGGAATTACCGACCAATAAAATTGATTTTGAGCATAGGTTATAATGAACAAAAGTCCATTTTTACTTACCAAAAAATGGTCTTCATCAATGGGAACACAGGTGGTAACTTCTTTGAAATGTGCATTGAATACGGCATTGGGTTCCAACTTCCCAGAAATTGAATTTACAGTAAACCATTGGTTGTTGATATAGAATAAAGGAAGTCCGCGAAACGCAAACATCTTTACATTAAAATCTTTTTTGATATGATTAACATGGGTAATATTCACTACTTCCTTAACCTTTCCGTTACTATCCAATTGTAGCTTATAAACACTTTTATAATTATCAACTGCATAAATTTCAGAAGCGCTAACTTGCATCAAGTTACGAATCGGTTTTTGAATTTTATCCAAACGTCCTATCCACTGAAATTGCTCGTCATAATGGGCAATTCCCGAATAGTTGGCTTGATAATATCCTTGTCCAAAGGGGCTTTTTATAACTTTCCACCCGCCATTTATCGGACTAATTTTTTGTAATTGACCATTTTCATAAGCAAATGTTCCGTCATTATGACCAATGATGTATTTGCCATTTACGGGTAAAATATGCCAAACTTGCCCTTGCGAACCTTTAACCAACTCCAATCGATCATTTTCATAACGAAATAATCCATGATTGGAACCCAACAAATACCCTTTTCCCAGTGGAGCAATAGCATAAACGGTTCCTAATTCGCCTGAATTATCATTAAACAGTAAATAAGGTGAGTTGATTTCAACATGGGCAATTCCATTATCCATCCCCAACCACAAATCATGTTCGCGGTCCAAACAAATACTCAAAATTGAATTGTTTTTTAATGCATTATTTCGATTTATATTTTGGTACGTACCCTCTTTACTATTCAAAATATACAAGCCTTTAAAAGCCGTCCCAATAGCAAGGCGATGGGAATCAATAAAGCGAGCCGTATTGATCAATTCGGTTTTAAATCGATTATTAAGAGGGTGATTGAAGGAGGTAATACCCTGTGCATTCCCGATAAATATTCCGTCATTCCTTGTAAAAAAATACAAGCTGCCGTCGTGTTTTTCAATGGCATGTATGATTTTATTTTCTAAAATCTTCCATTGCGATTGTACGGTAAATTTTTCGCCATCAAAGACAAAGACGCCTTGTGTTGCAGTAGCGACGTAAACCTTGTTATCGATAGGAAAACAATAGGAAATAAGGCCTGGTAGATTTATTTTTCGAACAGTTGTTCCATTATAAGCATAAAGTTGATTGAAGGATTGAAAATAAATGGTGTTTTTAAATTTGAATATTTTCCAAATTTCCTCGTTGACCGAATTTCCTTCAAAGAGATTTTTATGTTCGGATAATGAGAAATACCGCAGTTGCCCCTTATCGCGTTTCCAGTAGCCAAATTCATTATACGACCCAGAATAAACGCGTTGACCATCTGAAAATACCGATCGAATAATGGTCTTGTTCGGCAATTGAAACCGTTCCCATCGCACGCCGTTGTACCGTAAAATATAATGGTTATTAGCAAAATAGAGAGCATCTTCTTGACCTTGAGTAGCGTTCCAAACTTGATTTTCGCCCCAATAATCGGACTTTGTAAAATTCTCAACAAATGGCAAGACTTGTTGAGCTTGCAACCAAGGCATACTTATCAAGAATCCCAAAAGGAATATTCGAAACTTCATAGTCTAATTTTAACTCTCAAATATAACCAAAATGACAAAAAAAATCCCGACTTACTCAGTCGGGACACTATTTATTTTCCATCTACATAATCTTGCAAATAAGCAAAACGGGGCGTTAGTTTTCCATTTTCGGTCATCTTGGCACGTTGCAATATGCCGTCTTTGTCGCCGTTAAAAAAAGCTGGAATAACATGTTGCATGAACATTTCTCCAAATCCTTCGCTGGCATCTTTTGGAAGTTCACACGGTAAATTATCCACCGACATCACCATTATAGAACCAGGATGGGTATAAGGTACTTCTTTGTGTTCATTGGGCAAATAACCCATGAAAGGCTCAGCAATGGTGGTTGCGCGAACAGTACATGCTACCGGGCCGTCCACATCACAAGAAATATCGGCTACGACTTTAATTTTACAATCGGGAGCCTTTAACATGTCTTGCGTTAAAATATCCGGCGCGCCATTACCGTGAAAATGTCCGGCAATAAACATATCTGAAACTTTAGCAAACCGCTCAAAATCTGACGTGTATTCTCCAGGATTTGTATAAAAATCCTTATTATCCATTACACTTCCATCAATACGTTTGTTGTAATCCAACACATCAATTTGGGTGTACACTGGCTGTGTATACGTTTTAGTGAGATAATCTTCGATAGAAACCTGTTTCATTTTCATACCGTCTAAGATCTCTTTGGCACCCATCCCTACTTTACCGTGTCCAGTCAGGACAACTTTAATATTTGGCAATGTTAACCGTTTCAATCGAGCGATTAAATCTTCTTTACTATGAAGAGTTTCTGCTTTGGGTAATGTGAATAATTCATATTTAATTCCGAAACCTCTAAAACCGTTGTAAGCACCAACAA
>CAYNDK010000117.1:0-9054 GCA_964395965.1 uncultured Flavobacterium sp. | reverse complement strand
ATCGGGTGTTACTGAAAAAGAGACCAATTTCACTTTGGGATTGTTTTTGATTTTTTCTTGTAACCACGCCATATTATTGGTCATTTTCGGACATATACTTTGACAAGTGGTGAAGAAAAAGTCGGCCACGTAGATTTTACCCTCATAGTCCTTTTCTGTAATTTTTTTTCCGTTTTGGTTGGTGAAAGCAAATTTTCCAATGGTGTGGTCCAACGCAACATGTTGAACAGTAGTGTCTACTAATTCTGGATTTACATCACTAGGTGTTAGAATAGGTAAATTTTTGTTGGGCTTTAGTACCGAATAAAAAGCACTAATAGTTATTATCGAAAAAACGGAGAAAAACAGAAGTAAAATACGGTATTTTTTAAAAAAAGACGGCATGATTTTTTTTTACAAAAATACGAACAACTCCCAATTTTTTTTGGGAATCAACGGTATTAAGTTGAATTTAACAACTTTTCAAGACCTATTTTGATAGCTTTGTGATTCGAAGCTAAACTTTACTTTATATGAAAAACCAAAAAACACTTTCTTTTGCTTTGTCTTTAGCCGCTTTATGGGCTGTTGAAACGGCAATGGCACAAGAGAAAAAGCCCGGAATTAACCTGGATTTAATGGACAAGTCGGTACAGCCAGGAGACGATTTCTTTCGTTATGTAAATGGTGCCTGGTATGATAAAACGGACATCCCGGCCGACCGCACGCGTTGGGGTAGTTTTGACGAATTACGCCAAAATACGGACAAAGATGCATTGGCCATTTTAAAGGAGGCTGTGGCAAATAAAAAACTTGATCCTAAATCAGATCAAGCCAAAGCCGTAAATGTTTACCGCACATACATGGATACACTTGCGCGTAACAAGCGTGGAATTGATCCCATCAAAAAGACATTAGCAAAAATTGATGCCGTTAAAACTAGTGCTGATTTGAACAAACTTTTGATCGAGCGTCAGTCCTTGGGTGGATTAGGATTTTATGGCATGTCGGTTGGTGTTGACGCTAAAAATAGTAACCGCAATGTTTTAAATATCGGTCCGGGTAGTTTAGGGTTACCTGATCGTGATTATTATGTAGCTGAAGATGCTGATTCAAAAGAAAAAAGAGTTAAATATGTAAGTCATGTTGCCCGTATGTTGCAGTATTTAGGACTTTCAGAAGCTAAAGCTAAAGCGGATGCAGAGCGTGTTTTAGCCTTTGAAACTGCAATGGCTCAACCACGTATGGACCGTGTAGAACGTCGTGATCGTAGAAAATCATACAATCCGATGACATTGGCTCAGTTACAAGAATTGACTCCTTCCGTAAATTGGAAAAATTATATTTCAGCATCTGGAATTAAGCAGATAGACACCGTTATTGTTTCGCAACCCAAATACATGACGGCTCTTGAAGGGTTACTTCAATCTAAAAATGTTGAGGATTGGAAAGCCTATATGCGCTGGACCCTTTTAAATAAATATGCCGATGAATTAACCACAACTATTGAAAAGGCGAATTGGGATTTCTATAGTCAAACATTACAAGGAGCAAAAAAACAACGCCCACGTGAGGAACGTGCGTTACAAGTTGTTAACGGAACGGTGGGTGAAGCTTTGGGTAAATTATATGTAGAGAAAAAATTCCCAGCGGAAGCAAAAGAGAAAGCAGCTCGAATGATCAAATATGTTTTCCGTGCTTTTGAAAATAGAATTAATAATTTACCATGGATGGATCCCGCAACTCGTGTGGGTGCAGTGGAGAAATTACGAAAATCTACCGTAAAAATTGGGTATCCTGATAAATGGAAAGATTATTCAAAACTAGTGATTGTTGCTCAGGAAAACGGCGGAACCTATTTTGAAAATATGGAAAACGTTGCACGATGGAATTTCGAACGCAACATTGAAGATTTAAGTAAACCTGTAGATAAAACCCGTTGGGGAATGACGCCACAAACGGTTAATGCGTACTACAATCCTTCCTATAATGAAATTGTTTTCCCAGCAGCTATCTTACAACCGCCATTTTACGATTATAAAGCAGATGATGCTGTGAATTTTGGTGGAATTGGTGCGGTTATTGGGCATGAGATTTCACATGGATTTGACGATTCAGGGGCGCGATACAATGCGGATGGAAATTTAGTGAATTGGTGGAAAGATGAAGATTTAAAACAGTTTACTGCATTAGGAACAGCATTAGCAGATCAGTACAGTGCATTACAACCATTACCAGGTACTTTTGTTGATGGTAAATTTACCTTAGGGGAAAACATTGGAGATTTAGGGGGCGTAAATGCCGCTTATGATGGTTTACAATTGTATTTAAAAGAAAATGGTAATCCCGGATTAATTGACGGATATACTCCAGAGCAACGCTTCTTCATTTCATGGGCAACTATTTGGCGTTCAAAAATGCGTGATGAAGCGATAAAAAATCAAGTGAAAACCGATCCGCATTCACCGGGTATGTACCGTGCGTATGTACCGTTGTTGAATGTTGAAGCCTTCTATCAAGCGTTCAATATTAAACCCGAAAATAAATTGTATTTAGCGCCTGATAAACGCGTAAAAATTTGGTAATTGAATATTCAATAAAAAGGCTTTCGAATCAGAAAGCCTTTTTTGTTTAAGGTTGTTTTTGAAATGTATAGTTCCAACTTTCTATTAAAAATTGAGGATGAATACATTTTCCTGAACGCTCATCTGTAAGGTCAAATTCAGGTACAGGTAAATTTCGATCAGTAGCAGCCTGGGTATAATATTCTTTTCGGGATGGATGTTCTGGGTGTACACCATTTAGCGCCCCGTAAATTGCCTCACGTGAAATACAATTGTGCAAAATGGATATGCAATCGTCTAAATGAATTAGGTTTACAGGAGCAAATGGGCGTTCAATATTTTGTCGACCAGAGAGATGTACAATTGGATGTCGATTTGGGCCAATTAAACCGCCAAAACGAACAATAGTAAACGGATGTCCAGAGTTTTTAACACATTGTTCAGCTCCAAACAACTCTTTACCCGAAGCAGTGTCAGGATCTGGAAGTGTATCGTCGGTGATGGAGTGTTGTCCATCTGAAAACACGGAAGTTGAACTCACCCAAATAAGTTTTAATTGAGGATAATTAGCAATATAGTGAAGTAATTTCTCCACTTTTTTCACATAAGAAGCTCCAGGGTTATTGCGAAGCTTGGGTGGGAAATTTATAAGTAATACATCAAGATTAGCAAAGAATGATGTCCAATCCCCAACAGTTTCGTTGTCGTCTACCTGGAGGAGAAAAGCTTCTATTCCTTTTGCGCTAAGCTGTTCTATTTTAGCTGCAGTAGTCGTGGTTCCTTTAACGCGATAGCCTTGTTGTATCAATGATTGTGCTAACGGAAATCCAAGCCAACCGCAACCAAGTATTCCAATTGTTTGTTTCATAAAGTAAAAGTACAATTCCTTTTCTTAGTGAACGGATGTTTGTTTTGGCGCTCGATTGATTTTTTTCAAAATAACTACGGCATCATTAAGCACAAACGGTTTTGGCATTTGATTAGTTGGACGATTTGGAATGGAAAATAGCGGATTTTCTAATAAATCAAACGAACTTTCCATCAATTCCAATTCAGGATATTGATTGGCAGGCACATCAAATGAAAAAACAAGTGGTTGATTTCGCGTAACATAATAGCTCAAAATTTTATTGGAGGTTCCACCGCTAATTTTTGAACCATTTGCCATAGCTTTTACACCATTTGCTTTTAGATTTTGAATAACCACTTGATTTTTAATAAAAATATCATAGCGATTCACGTTGCGTTTAGGAGTAATGCGAAGTTGATAATAACGACGATTGCCTCGAAGTGTATCTTTTTCAAAAACAATTTCAGGTTGGGGTAATTTTTTTATGGGAGCTAAATTCATCCAACGGAAAGTTGTTCCGTACTTACTGTACAATTGATTTTTATTTAGAGGTGTAGCTTCATTTGGATGAACACCTAAAAATGGGGTATTCCATTCATCCAACTTTTCATCATAAGTAGTCCAATACGCTTTATTTTTATCGGCATCTAAAACGTATAAAAGACTATTAGGCTTTGCTTTTGAATTTGTAAAAGGCGCCTCAAAATGAGCTTTTACAATAAATAAAAGTCCGGTAAGTAAACACAGCGTTGCCCATATTTTTTTATTCGTAAAAGAGCCTAAAATTGGAAGGAGTAATGAAAAACACAGCGCTGTAAGTGCAGCCGAACCTGGAATCATTTTTAGTCCCAAACCGACAGGGAACATCGTGATAAATGGGACGATAATGAATAAAATGGGCAGTGCCAAAATTAGATTCCAAAAGCGTTTGGATTGTTGAGTAATCACAAAAGCACCAAGCATTAATGACGATGCCAATACGGGTAAAATCAGGAAAGCGGCACCTTTGAGGTAAAGCGCCAAACCAAGATTTATAAGCAACCATAAAAATAGTGCTGCAAATAATCGGTTCATTTCTGAATAGCGGCTTGTTTCTTTTTGGTAAAATAAAAAACAAATTCCGAGGCTTATTGCAATAAATGCGTAGATATACAGGTGGCCATTGTAGGTAAATCCTTGAAGAATGGTAGCGTAATCGGGATAGCTAATTTTGATCAGCCACCAACCAATAAAACCTACCACTGCCGAAGTGAACACAGCGCCCAATAAAGGAATAAATCCTTTTACAACTTCATCAATTCGCAAAACTTGTTTGCCTAAACCGATAAAAGTAAATGTGAAGAGCAAGATGGAGGCAATAATGAGCATTGGCCAAATCCAATCAAACGGATAATGTATAAAACCAAATGGAATAGTGAAATAGATCTCGTCTTCTGTGCTGTTGAGGTTGTTTAGATCGGTATTTGATAAATGCTGTAATAGAGGCATCAAATAACTACCTTGATGAGCCAAAGAAGTTGGGGCCAGATTTTCGTAATAATCTTGTGTCGTATGGTAGTTGTAATGACTATCAATAAAAGCAAAGTTATAGCCTTGTATTTTTCCTTCTTCTCTAAAAACAGTTAAATCTGTATCATTGGGAAGCATTTTATAGATGCTATACATGAGTGAGTTGGATACGGGAAAAGTTGTGTTTCCGGCACTAAAAGCAGTTACCATGTTTCGATTTCCTTGATTGGTTTCCATGAGCATATAACCGGGGCCAGAAGACCCACGTGCTTCAAAATTGATGACCACGCCAACTTCTTTTGCCCACGGATGTTGAGTCACAAATAAAGTTGCTCCGTTGAGTCCTAATTCTTCAGCATCACTAAACAAAATAATGATGTCGTTTTTATGGGGTGTTTTTGCTGATAAAAAAGCGCGAATGCCTTCTAAAATAGTTGCAACCCCAGAAGCATCGTCGCTTGCACCGTGAGATTTTGTATGGGGAGCACTGTCATAATGCGACAATACTAAAAGAGCTTTTCCAGAAACAGTGCCTTTGATTCGTGCAAGAATATTAGTAGACTCTACCAAAGTGCCTTTTTCGGTCATGGTGAACCCTCTTTGCAATGAAGGTTCAAGTCCCAAGTCTTTTAGTTCTTTTGTCAAATAATTTTGAATGCGATTATGGTCTGGAGAGCCAACATAATGTGGGCGTTTAGCCATGATTTTTACTTTTTCCAACGCACGTTGGGTGGAGAATTCCGCTAGAGGAGCCGGTTCCTTTTCGTCAAAAGTTTGCGGCATCATCATATAAAAAAGCAAACAGACCACACCTATGAGGAAGAGGCTTTCGTAGAGGTTGGTGTAATTTTTTTTCATAATCGCATTACCACCGTCAAGAATCACGTTTTACTAGTACGAGTTGGTTGTCGTCTGTGAGTATATAGCCTTGATTATACACAAAGCGATAGGTTTTGCCGGTTTTTGTTGTTAAAATATGGGTTATGTATTCCAATTCAAATCCCTTGTGTAATAATTTTTCGTGAGTGATTGTAGATCTTCCTTGGGCATTGAGTTCATTCAAGATGCGGTAGTTTTTTCGCAATTTATTATTAACATTGCGCATCATATTTGTACTGTCCCTATTCATACGGTTGTTGAATGCATTTCGGCAACCATCACAGCAAAATTTTTTGTCTTCGCGACCGCTTATTGGCAGATCGCATTCCATACAATTTCGTTTCATAATCGTGGTGTTTAATTCTCATTTTGGCTTTAATAAAAGATTTGAATAGTTAATAAATTAAAAATTCTTAGTCAAATATAGAGAATAAATTGTAAAATATAAAGCCTCCAGGAAGCCTTCCTTTTCTTTATAATTGTAAACGTTTACAATTACTTACATTCGGTAGTAAATGGTAAACAACCGATTGTTTGAAGTTCTTTTTTGCAATTTTGTCATGTTCAATTTACGCCATACAATCAATTTTAATTACTATAAGCCATGAAAAATCGCGTTCAATTAATTGGCCATGTTGGTCAAGATCCTGAAATCAAATCTTTTGAAGGAGGGAAAAAAGTAGCCAATCTTAATTTGGCCACTAATGATGTTTACTACAAAGAGGATGAAAAAGTGGAACAAACCGAATGGCATAGAGTTGTCGCTTGGGGAAGTTTAGCTACACTAGTCGAAAAGAATGTTGCAAAAGGCAAAGAAATTGCCATCACTGGAAGAATTACTTACCGAAATTATGAAGATAAAGAAGGGGTGAAACGCTACATTACAGAGGTGGTAGCCGATGAGATTTTGGTGATGTCCAAAAACTAGTTTCAATTAAATAATTAAACATACCAGCCATGAATGCATTACGAAATAAAGTTCAATTAATTGGAGAAGTTAGCCAAGAGCCCGATATCAAAACATTTGAAAAAGGGAAAAAAGTAGCACATTTGACTTTGTCGACAAACGAAACCTATTATCGTGAAAATGGAGATAAAGTCGAACAAACAGAATGGCATCGTGTAACCGCCTGGGGGAAGTTAGCCGATATCGTCGAAAAACATGTAGTTAAGGGTAAAGAAATTGCAGTGGAGGGCAAATTAACACATCGTTCGTATGATGATAAAAATGGCGAAAAACGTTACATCACGGAAGTGGTTGTTAACGAATTGCTTCTTTTTGGGAAATAAACCTTGCGAAGGGTTCTTAGAGGGAAACGGTGGTTCATAGAATCACCGTTTTTTATTTTTATAGTGAAGTTTTTAACTTATTTTTTAACACGAAAACGTTTTCGGAAGCATTTAAATTAGTAGGTCGTGTTTTTTTTAATACTTTTATTTAACAAACAGGAATTTAAGCTCCTAACTATGAAAGTATTTCGACTTGTTTTATTGGGAATTACCTTTGCTTTTGCAAGTCTTCAACTTCAAGCGCAAGTTGGAATAAATACTACAAATCCGTTGAGCACCTTGGATATTAATGGAAACTTGTCAGTGAAAACAGTTACATTAAACGGAAACGGAAGCGGAAGTGGTGGAGCAGCTATTACAATTAGTGACGGAGTCTATATTTCAATAGCTCCTCAAGCTACGGATGATAAATTTCAACTACCAAGTCCTGTAACTTACCCGGGTAGGATTTATGTAATCCGAAATATTCAAAATGCGATTACTGCCCAATTAACTACTGCTGCAGGAATGTTTTTCCCGAAAAATTCAACGGTTGGATCAAATCAATTGTATATGTATGAAGGTAATTTGCGCACAATCATTGTTATCAGTGACGGAATAAACTGGACGTATATTAATTAAGCATTCAGTTGTTCTTGTAGTTGATTTAAAAATTGCCCAACATGAATGCCATCGACTAATCCATGGTGAACATGTACTGAAATTGCCATTGTTTTTTTTCCATTTTCGTCAATCATTTTTCCATAAGAAATTTTCGGACAACTGTCAGGATAACTAAAACCGCGTGCATGAGACAAGCCCTGAAAGTCAACCCAAGGAATACTTGAAAAATGAATTAAATTTTCGTTTGGAAATGCTCGTGTTAAAAGTCCTGTTGTGCTTTGAATACGCTCAATTTCTTGAAGAGCAATAGTATTGAATACAGAAAGATCTGGATGATATTCAACTAAAGAGAACCCAAAAGTTTGGTCCTCACGCATTATTGTTGCAGAAGCATCGATACGATCAAACTTCCAAGGTTCATTATCAACTATTCGTAATCGAAAGGGTTCACATGCATTAATTGCTGCAAGTGTTTTGTGTAAATAATAAATGAAAAATGACACCCCAAAATCCTTGGACTTAGCATACGCAATTGTGCAATCTATTCGTGTAGTTAACCCATAAAAAGGTTCTTCCATTTGTTTAAAAAAGAGGAAATGTTCTTTACGGTTCCAAGACTCTAAATCAATTTTGGTTTTTGTGATCATTAGAAATACTCCAGTATGTCGGTTATTTTTGAGAGCGAATGAAATTTAGGATGGTCAATTTCAAAATCAATACGTTCGTAAGCCCAAGTAGTTGTGTAGGCAATGTGAAATCCTGAGCCACCAATATTTAAAACAGGTAAAACATCTGACTTTAGGGAGTTGCCAATCATCACAAAATTTTCAGGTTGAATGTCTAATCGTTTCAACATTTTCTCGTAATCCAATTCTGTTTTATCACTCATTACTTCAATATGATGAAAATAATGACCAATTCCAGAATCGTGTAATTTTCGATGTTGATCTTTTAAGTCTCCTTTAGTGGCAACAACTAATCGGTAGTTACCATGCAATGCTTTTAAAACCTCTTCAACATTGGGTAAAAGTTCGACAGGTTTTTGTAATAATTCTTTTCCTATTTGAATGATTTTTTCAACGGCATCACCCGATAATTGATTGTTGGTCAGTTCTAAACCCGATTCAATCATCGATAATACAAAAGCCTTAATTCCAAAACCATATAAAGGAAGGTTATTGACTTGATGTTTTAAAATTAATTGTAACAAATCTTGCTTCGAAGTGAAACTTTGAAAAAGCCCACAAAATTTATCTTGTGCTTCTTCAAAATACGGTTCGTTGTGCCACAAGGTATCGTCAGCGTCGAAGGCGATGATTTTCGATTGCATCATTAGTCATTAAATTGATAAATTGAGTATCCTTCAGTTCCAACCATTAG
>CAYNDK010000116.1:0-9064 GCA_964395965.1 uncultured Flavobacterium sp. | reverse complement strand
GCCGAAATACTCAAGTTCTCTCACTATGATGTACCTCCTAATCTTATCAAGAAGCTAAACGAAGATGAAAGTCTAGCCGTCTATGAATTTGATCGCTACAACAATGATGTGCTCAATTATTACCTCGAATGCCACAAAGCAAACAACGACCCTTTTCTGCATAAAACACATTTGATTTCGGAAATTGATTTGACCGTACTGAAGGAGCAAAGTCCCTATCAACTATCCGACGACCAGCAAAAACAAATCATCAAGGATATATACCACAACGACTATAGAACACATTATGACTATAAATTGGCACTATGTGAATTTTCAATCGACCTAGAATCACGCGGTAAATTTGTGGTAGCCTATCGGGAACTGTCTTACGATCCCGTTAAAAAGACACTTATGGTAGGTAATACTACACAATTCAATCCCAACTTTTACATCAAAGACACTAAATATTCCTTATCCTTTTACACTGATTTCAGTCCATCCGACTTTGAAGAACACTATTTGGACAACCCAACCCAAACCATTGATACGATTGCTGAAAATTTCAAACAAGGAGAATTACTCAATACCCGACCTGAAATTGTCGTACTCGGCTATTCCAAAATAGATATTGCACCCATTTTTGACCAAATTCATACAGAACACGAAAACCTAGAAATGCAAATCCCCTTAAAAGCATTTTTTAAAAATTCCTCCTTATTGGATCGCAAGAATAGGGCAGAACCCCATATCGTTTTGTATGATAACAATGTCAACATTGATCAATTACGCACTATTTACAATGCGTTGAAATATCCAGTAACCTATGTGCAAGGACCACCGGGTACTGGAAAAACGCAAACTATCTTAAACATTGTAGTAAATTGTTTGACCAACAATAAAACCCTACTCATTTCCTCCAACAACAATGTACCGATAGACGGAATCAAAGAGAAACTGAACTTAGGAACCTATAGAAACAAAGAGATCTTGATTCCCTTTCTTCGTTTGGGCAATAAACAATGTACGTTGGAAGCGATACAAACCATCAAGAAACTATACAACTACAAAACCAACGACGTACCCAAAGAGTCGCTTTTACTCAACCTAAAACAAAATTCAAGAGAGAAAAACAAACAGCTTTTAGACAAACTGCAACAGTATGAAGAACGAGCCGATTTAGAACAAAACCTCGAGTTTATTGACGGACTCATGGCCAAAGGAAAGTATTGGTTGTTGGAACAAGAACGTGAAAAGTTGCTGGCCAAAATCAACTCCATTCCAGTAACCACGGATGAAGAGGTTAAAGGCATATTCGAAATCATCAAAGACAACCACAGTCTGCTGCAGTTTTTTTATTTCGAATCCCTAAAATACATTAAGCGTTTAAGAACCAAAGAATATATTGAATTAATTGAAATTCTACATATTCAAGAAGAGAACGAACAAATTAAAGAATTCAATTCATGGTTAACCGACGATAAAAATATAGAAAAACTCACCAAAGTTTTCCCCATCATTCTCACGACCAACATTTCCAGCCGTCGCTTGGGTCAACGTTTTAAATTTGATTTGCTCACCATCGAT
Source organism: uncultured Flavobacterium sp. (assembly GCA_964395965.1). Taxonomy (GTDB): domain Bacteria; phylum Bacteroidota; class Bacteroidia; order Flavobacteriales; family Flavobacteriaceae; genus Flavobacterium. The sequence continues at coordinate 7,498 of CAYNDK010000116.1, read as the reverse complement.
GAAGCCGGGCAGTGTGAAATCCCCACGAGTTTGATTCCGATTTCCAAATGTAAAAATATGGTCTTGATTGGTGATACCAACCAACTCAAACCCATTATCGTTTTTGATAAAGAGAAGAACTGGAAATTGATGCAACAGTTTCAAATTAGCGACGAATACGATTATTACCACAATTCCATACTCTCCACCTATAAAAAAATGGATTCCATTTCCCGTGAAATTCTATTGAGTTACCATTACCGTTGCGGACAAAAAATCATCAATTATTCCAACAAACGGTTTTATGACCAACGTTTAAACCTTTCTGCGGTAGGGAATCCGGGAACCGTAAAATTACTTTCGGTGACCAATGCCAATCAGCAAAATAAAAACGGACAATTGGAGGAAGCCCTTGCCATAGTGGAGTACATTCAAAAGAACAACCTCACCGATGCGTTTATTTTGACACCGTTCAGAAACCAAGAAGAAGTGATCAATCAGTATTTGATGAAAGCCAAAAAAGCAGGAACGATAGATCCCTCGGTGAGTTGTGGTACTATTCACAAAGTGCAAGGTCAAGAAAACAAAACAATCATAATCTCTACAGCCTTGTCCACCAAGACCTCCCCAAAAACTTACGATTGGATTAAAAACAATAGTGAGTTACTAAACGTTGGTGTCACCCGTGCTAAAGAGAATTTGATTGTAGTAACCGACCGCGAAGCCATCAAAATCTTATCCCAAAAAGACGACGATTTGTATGCATTGGTCGCCTATGCTTATAAAAACGGAACTGCCGAAGTTGCCCAAAGTCAGGTCAATAAATTAACGATTGGCTTTTCCAATAACTCCAAATTCGAAGACGAGTTCTATAAAACCATGCAGCATTACTGTTCACTCAAAGAAACCCGTTTCCGTAGAAATGTAAAAGTAACTGACGTATTTCCAGAAGAGCGTGACAATCCGTTAGTCAACAAAAAAGAATTCGATGGCGTACTCTACGAAAACAACCAACCCAAGGTTATCTTTGAGTTAAATGGTGCCGAGCATTACCACAACCCTCGTACCCTAAAATCCGATAAAATTAAAATGGAGTTGATTCACAACAAAAAGCTCCAAATGATTGCCGTGCCCAACACTTATGTGAAACATTACGAATTCATCCGCGAGTTAATCAATAAGTTTAATGGGATAGGGTATCAGAAGACTCTTTTTGAAGGATATTAGCAAATAATGTTCTACGAAGTCGGACTTTTGTGCTGATTCTAGAGATAAAAAAAATCGGCTTAGAAAGTTCTAAACCGATTGTTAGGTGTGATTACTATTTTTAAATAGGTAGTGATTTTATTTCACTAAGCGTTTTCTTTGTTAGTTCTATTTTATCTGTAAATAATTCTTGATCATGGATAGAAACTGCAACCTTAGCTATTTTTTCTTTAGTCTTGTCAGACATAGAAATAACCTCAAAAGCTTTTAACGTTGTATTTTCAGTTTTCATAATTGTCTATTTAATTAAATGACTGGTTTTTAAAATAGTACAAAGGTATATTATTCAATAGCTTTAATAGTTGTACGTTTTCCATTACTTGCAAAAAGAAATTGGATTTTAATTTCCTCAGCAGTTTCCTCTGTTCGATAAACAGGTTAGTTGTTCAATCTAAATGGCTTTTAAAATATAGTGTAAAAATATAATCTTTATTAAATGTAGCTCACCACAACAAATGCAAGTTACTCTCCCTCTTTGGGGGTTGGGGGACTGTCATCAATCGATGGAGTCGAAAGTCATCAGTAGTATCTGCTAATTTGATTTAAACAGGTTGTATTCCCTTTTGGGGTTGTGGGCTAATAACACATAACACATAACTCATAATTCAAAATTCCCAAAATCCCTCCCGAAGTTTCGGGACCAAATTTCAAATCCCAAATTCCAATGTCTAAAGTCTAACGACTAGACACTCAAATCCCATATTAGCAGTCATATAACTCATAATTCATAATTAATAACTCATAATTCCACTCTCCCTTCCCGCAACACCGTTCCTCCCCAATCGCCCAGCGGGTCAAATTCCCAAACGCCATTTTCCCACACAAACGAAAAAGTAGCCTCCCGCTCGGTATGTTGAAACAACACAACCACCAATTGATCCTTGGGAGCAAAGGCCAGTGCAGTATCAAATGAACCCTCCCGATTCAACGCTGCTTCCAATGTAGCGGCATTCAACGTCTCCGTGCCCTCAGGAAAAACAAATAGCCCAATAGTTTGTAAAGCGAAGTCACTTTCTTGGGGGCGAACCCATTTCCAAATATGCAATTCGTTAGGTAAGTCGGTAACCGCACAGGTACAGAAGCGTAGGGTGGTGGGGGTGCACATGAATATGATATTTTTATGAATTAATGTTTATTGGCTTCATTTTTCATCCGTAACACTCGAATAAATTTGTCTCTACCCGTAGCATTGGGCTGGTCTTTAGTGGCATATTTAGCGGCATGTTTATTCCACCAAGCACTGCTGGGATGGGGAGTTTCACCAATATACGGTAAACCCTCAACAGGATTTAAATTTAATTGATAAGTAAAGTTAGAATAGGCCAAACTGCTTACAAACAAAACCTTGTTGGGTTTAAAGAGTTCGATGTAAGTTAGTACAGTTTCTTTAGCAAGTAGGTTATCTCTTTTAGAGTTAATAATCGATTTTCCGTTAAACTCTGCAGGACGCTGAAAATAGTTCATAAAAATGCATTGGTCCAATAAATTTACATCGGGTTCCACTTCATGATAGGCATTTTCCATGTTGGTAAAAATCGTAAGTCCTTTATTGATTTTTTTCTCTCGTTTTTGATTAAAGTAAGTAGCGATAACACCTCTAGTTTTGAAGTATTCATCTTCACCTTTTTTGAAAGCGTTCAAAATTTTATACACTTCTTGTGGGTTTTCATGCCATAATTTTTCTGTAATCTGGCCATTAAAAAATTTATTTAAATAATGACTTTCAGCAATGATGAGAATTTTCTGTTTGGCAGTAGCATAGTTTTTACCAATGTACGGAAGATAATTAGGGTGTAATTTCAAATGCGGTAAACGTTCTTGTAACGTTTGATCTAGTGCATGCATAAATAAATGGAATTATAGGGTTATAAGATTTACAAAGTATGGCTTAGTATATTTTACGAATATAAATGAATTTTCCCACTCTTAATAGTTGTTACGGAAACGAATTGATTCGAATTGTAATGCCATTGCGAGTTGCTAAATTGATAATACAGTTCCTGTACTCCATTGGGAGGGGTAAACATGACCACCTCCAACACATCACCTTCCTGAAAGTTCAAGAGGGTATCAAACACATCAGGCGACTGTAATACCTGTTCAATAAGTAGGGGGTGCACAAGGGTGTATTTGTTTAAGTTGTTATTATTTGTAAATGGAAATCAGCTTAAATTAATTGTATTCCTACACTTTGGATAATTGGTACAACCTAAAAAGGAACCAAATTTCCCTGTTCTTTTTGTCATAAAACCACTTTGGCAACGGGAACAAAGTATCGTATTATCTAAGATTTCAATGTCATTAAAGGTTTGGTCACAAATAGGATAATGGGAACAGCCTAAAAATTGATTACCCCGAATTGTATTTTCTCTAATAACCAAATGTCCCGTTTGGCAATAGGGGCAATGGGTTCTACTCAACTTTTCGTTATTCGTTTGTAAAATAAAATTATTGTCAGTAATCAATTCTTCTGCAAATTGAGAGGCTTCTGACGGAATCAATAAAACCACCTGATTTTTTGTACGCGTTAAAGCAACATAAAACAAACGGCGTTCCTCCGCAAAACGATATTCTTCATCATCGCTAAGTAATAACGATAACATAGGGTCGTCGGATATTTTGTTCGGAAAACCAAGCAAATGATTTTTTAAATTTAAAATGATCACATTATCAGCTTCTAATCCTTTGGATTTATGAACTGTGATGTATTTAATATCCAATTCCTCAAATCCTTTTATTTCGAGTTGATCTGTACGTTCATTGTATTTTATTTTACTGTTTGGGGTTAACTTGATAAACTCATTAATATCAAAACTATGACGACCTAAAACTAAAACAGGCTTATACCCATTCTTGTCGACAAGGATTTGTAACTCATTTAAGAATTGTACTTCGGCATCATTGGTAGTGTAATACACAAACTTCACCGGATTGTCAATAGGCTCTTTTTTTGATTTAGGATTCTTTTGAATCTGTTTTTTATTTTTTTGAATGTATTTGGAAGTGATGTCTATCAGCGATTGTGAGTTGCGATAGGTTTGCTCAATAAACAATTGTGCATATTTGCCAACATATTTTTCAAAGTTACTAAACAACGAAATGTCACTCCCCGCAAATCGATAGATGGATTGCCAATCATCACCCACACATATCAATCGAGCACCCGATAATTCCCGTATTTCTTTAATCAAATTAAATCGAGAATACGAAATGTCTTGATATTCATCAATAATAATGTGTTGAAAGGAATACTGTGGTTTATGGGTTTTAATCAGATGTGTAGCATGATTGATCATATCATTGAAATCAATTTCATTGGAATCTGCCAACGTTTGATCGTATTTTTTTAATATAGGTAAAGCAAATTTTAAAAAGATGGATTGACGTTCAAGCATAAAACTATTTGCAGCAAGCTTACGTGATAAAAACAATGAAGTGATGGCTTCATAATCCAACTGTCGCGACTTACTCAAAGTGATAAATGTAGCCAATAATTTTGTGATTTCTTTGCCAAAACTCTTGTCATTTTTGACAACTTGGCTATAAATACTTTTAACATCCCTCGGTTGGAAGATAACGCCTTCGCTTTCCAATAATGTTTTCAATTTTTCTAGCAACTTATTGTTTTTGTTGAAATACGAATACGTTTCTAATAACTTGGTATTATGGGATTGGTGACGCACTCTTTTTAACTCCATTTCCTCTACATATTTCTGTTCATAAAAAGAGGAAAGATGTTTGGCGCGATTATTTTCATCGACCCCAAAATGTTCCAAATAAATATCATACTCACTCAGATAAAAATCAGGACGATACATTCCATCACCAAATGGATAGGGCTTTTCATAGGCATAGTCTATTCCGTTTATATAGAGGAAGTTGGCAATGGTCAATTCTTCCACACTTTTAACCTTTTCACCTTGCATAGTATCCAAAGATGCTTTGGCAACTTTGTTCAAAGGGGTGGGCTCACACTTATCTTTCAAGGTCTGAAAATCAATCCCTTTTTCAGTATCGATTTTTTCACCCAATGATTCATAATTTTCATCGGCTTCAGGAATATTCATATAGCAAGCCACATATTCGATGTAGGCTTTTAAAGCAGCATCTTGATTAAAGATTTCTTCAGCTAGATACGATTTGATTACTCGATCAAGCGTATTTTCGTTGGTAATGGCTGGTATTGTAGTTTGATGGTGTTTTATCGTGTCATAGCCTAGTTTATGAAACGTAGTGGCTTTAACACCTAAACCTAAATTTTTCAATCGCTCATTTAATTCGTCGACGGTTTTTTTGGTAAATGATAAGAGTAAAATATTCTCAGGTTTAACCTTTTTCTGTTCAACAAGGTACTTCACTTTACCCATGATGGTGAGTGTTTTTCCCGAACCTGCACCCGCAATAATTAAGTTAGAATACTCATCCGTAATCACAGCCGTACGTTGCTGGTCATCGAGTTTTCTGCCTTCGATGTTATCAAAGTACCCTTCCAGTAGTTCTTTTTGGGTTTGTATATACTTTTGATTATATGTGGCAATAAAGGAATCAAATTCCTGATAGATTGTATTAAACTGTGCTACACGCGTTTCTTGCTTATAATAGTTGGATTTGTTTTTAAAATACTTACCAACCTCAGCGAACTCCGCTTTAATTCGATCCCGTTCTACCCAGGTCACATAGTCATTCAATTGTTCGATCCAATTGAGGAATTCAATGAGCCGTTGTAATTGGTTAACATAATTGGGATCATTGTATTTCGTTTTTGATTTATAATTGAAGTAGACCAGTAAACAGGACCCTAGGGTACCGAAAATTATAAGTAATTTGATGGCCATTTGTTCTAATTGTAGTAGTTGTAAAATGCAATTTACTAACTAGATATTTAAAAAATTTGTACCTCTTTTATTTATTCGTATTGAATTATTCTAACAAAATGTTTTCCAATTCTTCCTTTAATTTCATTTTTAATTGCACAAAACAATCAGATAACTTCTTATTTTCTAGTGAGTTTATTGAAATATTATTGTCTATTATGCTAATTTGATGGGCATTTATCGTAATTTTTTTTGTTGATGCCAATTCATCTATAATTTCAATGGTTTTTAAATTATTGGATGTATCATGGTTTATGGTATTAGGGTAAAATAATTTTATGTCAGTCACATTAAACCGTATTGCATAAGCAACCATTTGGTATAAATCATTTTGCGAAATGCCTTTTTTGACATCAGAAGAATCAGCATACACCATTTTATACTTTGTATCGGCTATAATTCTACTATTTCCTAGGGTTAGCAATAAGTCGGGTTTTAGTCCAAAAGATTTGGCTTCATCCAAACTCTTATTTTTTATTTGATTTTTAGCATTGACCTGTTCTAATTCCTTATCTATAAACCCAAAAAGGAAATCTTCAAAAACATATTCCATGGGTAACAGAAAGGCAAACAGTTTCAAATCATTTTTATAGTTAAATGAAACACTATTTTCTAAAAACAAAACACAATAATCCCGAACGGTCTCAAAATCGGTAAACATAGGATTAAATGTAATACGTTTACATAACTCAGAAGTCACAGTAACATCACTCACTTCATCTAGTATAAACAGGATGTCAAGTAAATTCCTCTTATTCTGCGGGTCTTTAGAAGCGGTTAAAAGTAATTTACAAACGTATTTTATACACTGGTTAAACTGATTATCAATCTCAAATGAATCATAACTACAATTCACTTTATGATTTCGTCCTCGTACAAGATTTTGATTGATATAATCGTTAAAATTAATGCGTCCTTTAACAAAAGAGAGTTCGTTTTCAACTTCAATATAATGTTGATATACTGTAGTATTTAAAATTTCTTTGGTGTATTTACTAAATAGATAAATAATTACTTCAAAGAAATCCGATTGATGAGTATTGAGACCCGACAAATAATTGGGAAACCGTAATTTTCGACAATAACTCAACCACCATAAAATATGGGAATTGATGATTCGAACCGATTCGGAAGTTATTTCATTTCCAGTATAGAAAAGTTTAGGTAATAAGTTAATAGTTTGATTTTCATAATGGATCACTCCTACAAACTTATTGGATTTCAGTTCTTTACTTTTATGTAAAAACTGAATAAAGTGTTGTACTTCTTCACGATTTTCCTCTTCACTGTAATATGAAGATTTTTCTCTTTTACTCCAAATAACATCCAAGAACACCTCAAGATTTTCGAAATGTTCTTCTGGAAAAGCTACTTTATTT
>CAYNDK010000115.1:0-9105 GCA_964395965.1 uncultured Flavobacterium sp. | reverse complement strand
GCTGCCATGATACAGGTGGTTATATCAAAGGTTCAGAAGATATTTTTGAAGCAGAAATTCGCAGACAAGTTGAGTTAGCTATTGATGAAGCCGACGCCATCATTTTTGTGGTTGATGTAGAAGAAGGTATTACTCCAATGGATGCTGAAGTTGCCAAGTTGTTGCGCAAAGTTACAAAACCCGTTTTACTCGCTGTTAATAAAGTAGATTCTGCCAGTCGTGAAAAAGACGCCTATGAGTTTTATAACTTAGGGTTGGGCGAATATTTTACACTTTCCGGAATGAATGGTAGTGGAACAGGAGAATTGTTGGATAAATTAGTAGAAGTGCTGCCTGAATTGCCCGAGACTTCTGATGAAGAAGAACAATTACCTCGTTTTTGTGTAGTTGGGCGTCCCAATGCTGGAAAATCCTCTTTTATCAATGCCTTGATTGGCGAAGATCGATACATTGTTACCGATATTGCAGGAACAACACGCGATTCAATTGATACCCGTTTTACAAAATTTGGATTCGACTTTAACTTAGTAGATACGGCCGGAATTCGTCGTAAAGCCAAAGTAAAAGAAGATTTAGAATTCTATTCTGTAATGCGTTCAGTACGCGCTATTGAACATAGTGATGTCTGTATTCTTATGGTAGATGCAACCCGCGGATTTGAAAGTCAGGATCAGAATATTTTTTGGTTGGCACAAAAAAACCGAAAAGGAATTATCATCTTAGTCAATAAATGGGACTTGGTGGAAAAAGAAACCATGACCATGCGTGAATATGAATTGCGAATTCGTAAGCAATTAGAGCCATTTACCGATGTGCCTATTTTATTTACTTCAACATTAACAAAGCAACGTTTATTAAAAGCTTTGGAAGCTACAGTTGAAGTGTATGAAAACAGAAAACAACGCATTCAAACGTCAAAGTTCAATGAATACATGTTGAACCTGATCGAAAATTTCCCACCACCTGCATTAAAAGGAAAATACATTAAAATTAAATACTGTATGCAGTTACCTACTCCGGTGCCGCAATTTGTATTTTTTGCCAATTTACCCCAATATGTAAAAGATCCGTACAAGCGATTCTTGGAGAATAAAATCCGTGAAAACTGGAATTTTACCGGAGTACCAATTGATATTTACATTCGCGATAAATAGTAAACATGTTAGCTAAAGAAACTCAACAAGCCGTAGATAAAGGTCTGATGTTACCACTTATGGAAGAATTCTATACCATTCAAGGGGAAGGATTCCATACCGGTACTGCGGCCTATTTTGTTCGAATTGGCGGTTGTGATGTCGGTTGTCATTGGTGTGATGTGAAAGAAAGTTGGAATGCCGATTTACATCCACCTACGGCTGTGGATCAAATAGTAGCCCATGCCAAATCCTATGCCGATACGGTTGTGGTTACGGGGGGCGAACCCTTAACTTGGGACATGACCGCATTAACAAAAGGCTTGAAAGAAGCGAATTTACGAGTGCATATTGAAACCTCAGGAAGTTATCCTGTTACAGGTCATTGGGATTGGTTTTGTCTATCTCCCAAAAAAAACCGCCTACCCGTAGATGCTGCTTATGCTGCCGCTGATGAATTAAAAGTGATTATTCACAATAAACACGATTTCATTTTCGCCGAAGAGCAAGCGGAAAAAGTAAATTCCAATGCAGTACTTTTTTTGCAACCGGAATGGAGCAAAAAAGAAATCGTGACACCCATGATTGTAGATTATGTGATGCAGCATCCCAAATGGCGCGTATCTTTACAGACACACAAGTATTTAAATATACCCTAATATGAAAAATGTGCTTTTGTTTTTGGCATGTATCGTGACAGGAGCTCTAATGGCTCAACCGATGCAACCGCCAAAGATGCCTGTATTTCCTACAACTACCTGGTCATCGTTTGAAGACTTTCTAGAAAAAGAGTCTCGAATTACTATAGTTGACGCAACGCCACTTTACTTTAAAATTGAGTTTTATATTAATAGTAAAGGGGAAGTTTTGTTTCCAATTGTTGAATATTCTACAAACGAAGATATTGCTCAGCAACTTTTTGCTACCCTATTGAAATCTCCTACTTGGAAAATGGATGGTGTTTCTCCCAAAATGATAACAAAAGTTATAAAGAACATTACCATTAGCTCATCAAAATGGGTAGCTACCTATCACATGATGAATTTTAAAGAAGAAACTATCGATGTAAATGAATTGAAAGCCTCTAGCGGTATTAAAAGAATCGAGCATATTAAAGAGGCGATTAAAGCAAACGATGAGCAAATCTATAGTTTTGCGGGTTTGGATGTAAAACCCGAATTTCCTGGAGGTATTGAAGCATTTTACAAGTTTATCGTTAAAAATTATCATACACCTGAAAAAAGTGGACTTAAAGGGCAAGTGATAGTTTCCTTTGTGATTGAAAAAGACGGTTCTTTAACCGATATTAAAGTACTTCGCGATGTTGGTTATGGTTCAGGAGAAGAGGCTGTGCGTATGTTGAAGTTATCTCCGTTGTGGTCTCCCGCACAACAAAACGGAAAACCTGTTCGCTGTCAGTTTATGATTCCCATTAAAATTGAAGTAAAGTAACCATGAAATACTTCTTCTTTTTCTTTTTTTTAGTATTCTCCACTGCTGCCTCCTCACAAATTCTGGGAGATGGTGAAGTATATTTACAAGGCGATCTTATTAATCCTAAATTTAAAGGTGGAGGTATTGAGAATTTTTATGATTATGTAAATCAGCAGTATGATTTTGGTAAAGTAAAGAAACAAGGTAAAATGCTGGTATCTTTTGTGATCAATCAAAATGGTGAAGTTACAGATATTCGTATCATACAGCTTATTGATGTTGAGTCTGCAACAGAGATGATACGAGTGTTAAAGAATTCGCCAAAATGGGATCCTGCAACAAAAAATGGAAATCCAACAAGCATAACGATAAAGTTTCCATTTGAATTTAAATTGAAGGATTAAATGGCGTTTTTATTATTTGATTGAATTAAGTAACAAAAAATAATAGTCAGCGACTAAATGAGTTTAATGTAAAATCACTACATTTATAACAATTAATAAAACATACAATGAAAAAATTAGTTTTCACTTTCGCATTTGTTTGCGTTTCCTCTTTAGGTTTTTCTCAAGCGGCTGCTAAGCCTGCTGTTGATGAAGCATTTAAAAAAGAATGTTTAGCAGTAATCGAGGCTAGCGGTTCTGGTAATATGTTGAATAGCTACAAAGATCAATTACTGACTCAAGTTCCTGATGATAAAAAAGCAGCGTTTACTGTTGAGTTTGATGGTTTGATGAAAAAAATCAACGAAAAAACGGCTGAAATTTATATGCAAGTATATACTAAAGAAGATATCAAAGCAATGATGACATTTTACAACAGTCCAGTTGGAAAAAAAATGAAAGAAAAAGCTGGAGAGGTTAATCAAAAGTCACAAGAAAGCATGATGGATATTCAAGCGGACTTACAAGCATTGATGATGAAATACATGCAATAATAAAAACATGAAAAATAAGAAAGTCCCGAACATTTAGTTTGGGATTTTTTTTGACCATTTGCTATGAAATCAAAATTTTTATTGGATCCAACGACTACTTTTTTAAATCATGGATCGTTTGGAGCCACACCTCAATCCGTTTTTGAGGCCAAAGTCAATTTGCAACGCGAGTTGGAAGCTGATCCAGTGCATTTTATTCAAAAGAAGTTACCCATATATTTAAAAGCGGCCAAAGAACCGTTGGCTGAATTTATCGGTTGTGATTCTGATGATTTTTTCTTTACGCCCAATCCTACGCAGGCGATCAATACCATCATGCGAAGTTTGCAATTGCAACCAGGGGACGAAATTTTAGCCACCAATCATGAATATGGTGCGATGGATCGAACATGGAATTTTTATTGTAAAAAGTCGGGTGCCAAATACATTCGCCAAAAGATTTCCTTGCCTATTACCTCCAAAGAACAAATCTTGGAAGATTTCTGGAAAGGGTATTCCTCCAAAACGAAAGTGGTTTTTATCAATCAAATTTCGAGTTCGACCGCACTTATTTTTCCCGTCAAAGAAATTTGTGACAAAGCCCAAGAACTCGGATTAATAACCATCGTTGATGGTGCACACGTTCCGGGTCATATTCCATTGAATTTGCGTGAACTCAATCCCGATTATTATACAGGAACGTTGCACAAATGGATGTTGGCCCCCAAAGGAAGTTCGTTTTTGTATGTGAAAAAGGAGTTTCAAGCCGACCTAGATCCATTAATTGTAAGTTGGGGCTACGAAAGTTTGTTTCCTAGCGAAAGTCAATTTTTGGATTACCACGAATACCAGGGAACCAATGATCACTCAACGTACTTATGTACGCCTCAAGTGATTCAATTTTTAAAAGAAAATAACTGGGAAACGCAGGCCAAAGCCTGTCGTGCAATGGTAATCGAACAGTATCCGCGATTTTGTAAACTGTTAAATAGTCAGCCACTTTGTCCCGTAACCGAAGAATTTTTGGGTCAGATGGCGAGTATTCCTGTGTGTACGTCAAAACCGATGGAGTTGAAAGAAGTGTTGTATTCCAAATACCACATTCAAATTCCAGTCATGCCGTTGAATGATGGCGTGTATTTGCGGTTTTCAATTAATGCATACAATACGATTGCCGATTTGGATACGTTGTATGCAGCCTTATGGGATATTATTCAAACCACAGACTTGATTGAAATATAGATTTGCAGCCCGGACTTGCCTACCGGCAGGCAGGTTGAAGCGGCATCCCCGCAACGAAGTGGAGGGACCTGCCTACCGGCAGGCAGGTACAGCGGAAAGCCGGAATTGCTGCCCAAAAATTAAACCGTTAACCTTGCTAAATAATCGTAATTTTTGCCTTCGGCGACCAATTCACATTGGAAACCGTTGGCCAAGGCTGCGTTTTGTAGCGTATTGTAATCCAAATATAACCACGGGAATTGCTCTTTTTGCCCTTTGTAATGGAGTGTAAATTCGAGTTCGCCATAATAACCGGTATCGGGAATCCATCGTCCGCCGTCTTCGTCTTCATCGAACATGTAAATCAGGTCCGAACTGTCAATTAGAATTTGGCCTCCCGGACTCAAAAGGGATTTTAATTTTTGCAAGTAAGTGGCGGTTTGATTCAGTTTCCCAAAAATCCCCGTGCCATTCATGAGTAATAGCAACGTGTCAAATTGAGTTTCGGGCTTGTAATCGAGTAACGAACTTTGAACGCAATGTTGAATATTTTGTAAACGACAAGCTTCAATAGCATAGGCAGATTGGTCCAATGCCGTTACCTCCATTCCTTTTTGTTGGAGATACAAAGCGTGGCAGCCCGCACCCGCACCAATATCTAAAATCTTACCTTTAGCGAGTTGGAGCGCTTTTTGCTCGATTTTAGGCATATTTTTAAACGTACGAAACAAATACGCCACGTCCATTTCGTCTTCTTCAGATATCGAAGTTTCCGTAAGTAAGGGTTGCGGATTGTTTTGGGTATAAAAATCGAGGATGGCTTGGCCGAATAAATCCAACATGATTGTATTTTTGCACAAAGATACCGTACAATAGTGAAACCAGCATTACACGAATTAGCGAAATTGGCGAAAGAGCGCCAGAGTGAGAACAAAAAGTATTTTGACAAACTCAAAAAGAATCCGCCGCGCGATTTGGATTACCAAATGCAGGAGTTGCATGAACGCGAATTCAATAAAACGGATTGTTTGCAATGTGCCAATTGCTGTAAAACAACAGGGCCTTTATTTACTTCAGCCGATATCGAACGGATTGCGAAGCATTTTCGCCAAAAGCCCCAGCAGTTTATAGATCAGTATTTACGAATTGATGAGGACAACGATTATGTGTTGAAAAGTGTACCCTGTACTTTTTTGGATGCTGAAAATTATTGCATGATTTATGAAGTGCGTCCCAAAGCATGTCGGGAATACCCGCACACGGATCGTACGAAGTTTTATCAAATCGCGAATTTGACCTTGCAGAACGTGTCCATCTGTCCGGCTGCTTTCAATATTGTAGAAGAAATGAAAAAAAGAATTCCGGTGAAGTAATATTTTTCTGTCGTTTTCGTTGTCTAAAAAACACCCTTAGTATGCGACATGTATTTATTCTCCTTGGGATTTATGCGGTAGGATTGGCACTCACATTATTTGGGGCCTATATCGATACCGATGCGCCCAATCCTAGTAAGTTCTCTTTTGGATTAGAAATTTTTTGCATGTCGGTTATCGTCTTCGGATTGTTGACCAGTATTTTTTATGCATTGTTTTTTAGTTTTAAACTAATTAAACAAGCAATGGAACGCCGTTATGCTTAATACAATAAATAGGGCTGACGCATTTTTTTGAAGGCTTCCAGATCTTTTTGCCAACTCTCCCGAATTGTTTCTTCGGTCAGTCCCGCTTCAATTTGTTGGCGCAACTGTTTTGTTCCTGCCAACTTGGTGAAAAAATCATTGAAGAATTTAGTTTTATCCTCAGTGTTCGCATACGCTTTTAAGAGCCATTTTAATTCGAGGCGCTTCACTTTTTTAATCTTCGACAAATCCTCTCCATAACAAAGTTGCCCTTTGTGCATCGGTTCTTTAGCTCCTAAATTGGGTTGAGGCGTAAATCGAAAAGGCATATTTTTCAGAAAAGGCGAACCGTAGATTTGGAATTGTAAATCGGTACCACGCCCCACGCTTACATTCGTTCCTTCAAAAAAACACAAACTTGCATACAGATTTATGGATTGGTCATTGGGTAGGTTGGGTGAAGGCCGAACGGGTAAGCTGTATTCCATATCCCGTTTGTAATTCAGGCACGGAATCACAGTAAGTTCACATTGTTTTCCGTCTTTCAACCATTTTTCTCCATTAATCATTTGGGCATATTCACCAATGGTCATTCCGTGAAGAACAGGAATCGTGTGCATGCCCACAAAACTGCTGTGTTCCTTTTCCAAAACAGGTCCGTCCACAATACCCCCATTCGGATTGGGTCGATCCATAACAAGTAGCGGAATATGATTTTCAACACAAGCCTCCATAATATAATGTAAGGAGGAAATGTAGGTGTAAAAACGCGCGCCTACATCTTGCAAGTCAAAAACCATAATGTCAATTCCGGCCAGTTGCTCAGGTTTCGGTTTTTTATTGTTCCCGTATAAAGAGATAATGGGCAGTCCTGTTTTGGTGTCTTTACCGTCAATAATATGTTCTCCCGCATCGGCTGTGCCACGAAACCCATGTTCGGGAGCGTAAATTTTTTGAACATTTATGTTAGATTCTAGAAGGAAGTCAACAATTGATTTACTATATTTTTGAAACCCTCCAATTTCATCCCGTTTATAAAATGTATGAACGGTAATGATTTTGCCATTGGATAATGTATCATTTTCAGCATTGCTGGCAAATAGGAGTCCGGAAGGATTAGTAATTATTCCGACTTTCTTTCCTTTTAAAAGAGGTAAATAGGCTCTAGTATTCTCGGCTCCGGTTAGCAATAGTGCGTTAGATTCTGAAGTAACTGAGGTGGAAGATTTGTTGGTTTGTGAATTTGACTTCACTCCACTACATGAAACCATTAGCAAAACCAAGAATAAAACAGTATTTTTGAACACCCAATTACACATACGATTGAATTTAGAATTTTTCATAGCAAAACGCCTTACGGCTTCCAAGAGGGATAAAAGTAGTATATCCGCGCCAATTATAAAAATTGCTATCACGGCAATTGCATTAGGTATGTTTATGATGATACTTTCAATTGCTACGGGTGTGGGACTTCAGCAAAAGATACGGCAAAAGATATCTGCTTTTAATGGACATATTGTGATAACGGGTTTCAATGGTAATGAATCAGATGTTAGTACACAGCCAATTTCTATTCATCAAAAATTTTATCCAAAGTTTAAATCCGTTTCAGGAATAGATCATGTGCAAGCGGTAGCTACTAAAGCAGGTATCATTCGTACAGCAACTTCTTTTGAAGGGATACTATATAAAGGTGTAGGGGCAGATTTTCGATGGGATGCAATCAGAGAATTTTTAGTTGCAGGGCAAGTTCCTAAAATAGGTTCGAGTTATTCAGACGAAGTTTTAGTTTCAAGTTATTTAGCTTCTCGGTTAAATTTGAAAGTTGGTGACAAGTTCAATACCTTTTTTTTAGTTCAAGGTCAGAACAAATTACCAAAGGCAAGACGTTTCAAAGTAGTCGGTATATATAATTCAGGGGTTAAAGATTTTGATTCCGTATATATAATAGGAGATATTAAACACGTGCAACGCATTAATCATTGGCGTAATGACGAAGTTGGTTCGTTTGAAGTGTTTGTTGCTGATTTTGATCAAATCGCTCAAAAAGGAGAGGAAGTGTATAGAGAAACGTCCTCTACGTTAAACTCACAAACTGTTACTGAGAAGTACTATTATATATTTGATTGGTTAAAGCTATTTGATTTCAACATACTTATAATAGTGTTGGTCATGATTGCAGTTTCAACGATTAATATGGTTGTAGCCTTGTTGGTTTTAATTTTGGAACGAACCCAAATGATAGGCATACTAAAGTCAATGGGGGCCAATAATTGGTCAATCCGAAAAATATTCCTTTACAATGCTTTTCATTTAATACTTCGTGGACTTCTTTGGGGTAATGGTGTTGCTATTGGGTTGCTTCTTATTCAAAAGTATTTTGGTGTAGTTCATCTTGATCCCGAAAGTTATTATGTCACGGTAGCTCCAGTTGATATTAATTTGTTTTACATTTTAATGTTGAACTTAGGAACAATACTGGTTTGTTTATTGGTGTTGTTATTGCCATCTTATATTATTACACGAATAGTTCCTTCTAAAACAATTCGATTCGAATAAAAATATTCTACTATATATAAGAAAGACCTTCTATTGAACATGGAAGGTCTTTTTTATTTCCAGTGTCCCTACAGTTGTTTAGACAGAGTTCCTGTTAGCTGCTGTATTTGGTATGGTTTAAAAACGGGATTATAGGATGTTGATTAAGATTAATGGGATTGTATTGGAATAGTAGTTTTTATTTTTTCAAGCAGAAAAGAGTTTGCTGACGTTTTTTTTTGAGG
>CAYNDK010000114.1:6942-9158 GCA_964395965.1 uncultured Flavobacterium sp. | reverse complement strand
GGTTGGCAAACCCGGAAAGATGATTGTTATTGCAGATGGTGATGTCGTAAAAAATCAATTGGACAAAGATTTTCAACCTCTTGAATTGGGGTATGATAAATGGACCGGTAAAATGTATGCCAACAAAGAGTTCATGCTTAATTGTGTCAACTTTTTATTGGACGACAACGGACTTATCAACATACGTACAAAAGAAGTACATTTGGCGCTATTAGACCCTAATAAAGTGAAAGAAAACTATACCAGTTCTCAAATCATTACCGTTGCGGTTCCTTTGTTTATTTTAGGGATATTTGGCTTCTTATTTACATTCTTGCGTAAGCGACGCTTTGCCCGTTAATGTTAATAAAAAAACTTTTTGAAATCTGCATCTTTACGATATATTTGTAAAAAATAAATAGAAATGAAATTCATTGTATCGAGTTCGTATTTACTAAAACAACTTCAGATTTTAGGTAGTGTCATTAACAGTAGCAATACCTTACCAATCCTAGATAATTTTCTTTTTGAACTAGATAAAAAAACATTGACCGTTTCTGCTTCAGATTTGGAAACAACAATGTCAGCGACTTTAGAAATAGAATCTACCGATAACGGAAGTGTAGCTGTCCCTGCGAAATTACTTTTGGACATTTTAAAAACGTTTCCAGAACAACCTTTAACTTTTACTGTTGAAGAAAACAATACGATTGAAATCAGTTCTAATTCTGGTAAATATGCCATTGCGTATGCGCCAGGAGAAGAATTTCCAAAATCAGTACAATTGGAAGATCCTTCTTCTACTTTAGTCCCAGCAGAAGTTTTAGCAACCGCAATTAGTAAAACTATTTTCGCTGCGGGAAATGATGATTTACGCCCAGTAATGAGTGGTGTCTTTTTTCAATTTTCTCCAGAAGGTTTAATTTTTGTGGCTACAGATGCTCATAAATTGGTTAAGTATGCTCGTACCGATGTAAAAGCTTCTCAAGTTGCCGATTTTATCATGCCTAAAAAACCTTTAACTATTCTTAAAAATATTTTAGGTGCTTCGGATGCTGAAGTGAAAATTGAATATAACGACTCTAATGCTACATTTTCTTTTGAAAACTATGTATTAACGTGTCGTTTAATTGATGGGAAATACCCAAACTATGAAGCGGTTATTCCAAAAGAGAATCCGAATAAATTGATTATCGATCGTACTCAATTTTTCAGTTCTGTACGCCGTGTAGCTATTTTCTCCAACAAAACAACTCACCAAATTCGTCTTAAAATCGCTGGAGCGGAATTAAATATTTCAGCAGAAGATATTGATTATAGCAACAAAGCTGAAGAGCGATTAACTTGTGACTATCAAGGTGACGATATGCAAATTGGTTTTAACTCTCGTTTCTTATCAGAGATGTTGACCAACTTACAATCGGATGAAATTCAATTAGAAATGTCAATGCCCAACCGTGCAGGAATTTTAACTCCGGTAGATGGACTTGATGAAGGTGAAAGCGTGACCATGCTTGTAATGCCGGTTATGTTAAACAACTAAACCAACTACATAAAATAGAAAACCACTCCTAGACCGAGTGGTTTTTTTATTTTAAATAAATTCATATATTTGATTGATAAGGCGTTACCGAATACCTTTAAACGAGTAGGTCCAACCAATACAAAAAACAAACATGAAAAAAAGTATGCTACTTATTGCACTAGTTTTAGGACTTGCTGCATCAGCACAAAAATTAGACAAATTTGGCGCTGACTTAGCCAAAAAATCAGTTATGGGAAAAGAAATTCGCGTTCCTTATACTGATCTTATTAGTTATTTTGGGTATATCAAACCCGGTTCAAAACCTGATGAAGTAAAAGGCGGAAAAAAAATGTACTACTTATATGTATGGATTCCAGTTGCCGCTCCCGAAATTGGAATTCGTATGATCTCACCAGCACCTGACAGTGCAAAGCCTAATGACAAAGATTATGTTGCAGCTGACTTCACCGCAAATCCAGAACGAACAAGTTATTTTGATACATGGGTAACATTAGAACGTGCTGAAGGAATCTTGAAATTGGAAGACGTAGCAGCAAAAGCAAAAACAGCCAAATGGACAACTATTGATTCCAACGATGATTCAGGAGAAATGCCAGCACAACCGTCGGGCAGTAAATACAATTCTTTAATGCGAATTACCAGTGATCCTAATAATCCTGCAAAATCATTAGTAATGGGATTGTACCGAATT
>CAYNDK010000114.1:0-6932 GCA_964395965.1 uncultured Flavobacterium sp. | reverse complement strand
GGCGCTCCAGTAGCTTTACCAGGTGTCGCTGTAGCTACAAAACCAGAAGATTTAGCAGCCGCAGCTAAGAAGAAATAATTACCATTAATTCCAAAATTAAGCCGCTATAGTAGCGGCTTTTTTTATTCATGTAAAGCCAAAATGGGTACCGTTGCATGATTAGCCATTCGTTCAGTAAACGATTCTGTAAATAATTGGGCAAAAAAACTGCGCTTATAGGTCATCATTGCCATGATATCTATAGATTCACTCATGATAAAGTCAGCAATTGTATCCTCTACATTATCATTGGGAAGAATATGAAAAGACACCGGTTCATTTTGAAAATGATCACTCCAATCACTGTATGTCGCAGGTGTATTATCCGTAGATGAAGTCTCCACATAGAGACAATGTACTTGTGCGTGAAGAACTTTTGCAAAGTTAATTACGTGTTGCAATGCCTCTTTATCTTTTTCGCGATAACGCGTAGTAAAACCAATCTTTGAAAAGCCATCAAAGTGAGCACTAACGGGAACACTCAAAACAGGAACTTGTAAATTGGCTATAGCTTCAGCAGTATTACTACCCATGAAATACTCCTTCCAACCACTAATTCCAGCAGTTCCCATGACTACAAAATCGGCGGCCTCATTGGTAATAAGTGTTTTTAAATTAAAAAGTAAGTCACCATCTAAAACGACTGGCGTTATTCGAATATGATCAGCCTTATGCGCTGCAGCAAGTGCATGAATTTCAGGCATAGCTTTTTTAAACTGTTCAAAATTTGCCCATTCCAAAGAATCAAAAAGTACTTGATAATTTTGAGGAGCAAATTGATGCTCTACTATTGGAAGTTCATACGTATGAACTAATAAAATTTCAGCGTCAAAACTTTTCGCAATTTCTAAAGCAACTACCAACGCATTTTGTGCTACTTCAGAAAAATCGGTGGGAACAACAATCTTTTTCATGACAAGGTGTGTTTTAAATGTACTTAAAAGTACAACCTTTACCGTGAACAAAACATGACAATCCTCATCTTAACACAATAATAACGGTGCAGTAAAATGGTTTACTTTCAAGAATTCGAATGAATCTATTGCTTAGATGTACGCTAATTGCGATTTACGTATTCTCCTCCATCCGGCTCACCATATAAAAACTTTTCCCCCCAACTTTCCTATCTTTGCAAAAAAAAATCATGCATCATGATACTATTGTTGCTCTAGCTACTCCATCAGGAGCGGGAGCTGTAGCAATCCTACGTGTTTCAGGGGCCAATGCCATTGCAATTACCAACGAAATTTTTGTCTCTGTAAAAGGTAAAGATTTACGTCAACAAAAAACACATACCCTACATTTAGGAACGATTGTTGACAATCAAAAGGTTTTGGATCAAGTTTTAGTTTCTATTTTTAAAAATCCAAATTCCTATACGGGTGAAGATGTTATCGAAATCGCTTGCCACGGCTCTACCTTTATTCAACAACAAATCATTCAACTCCTACTTCGAAAAGGCTGTCGAATGGCCAATGCCGGTGAGTTTACCTTGCGTGCTTTTTTAAACGGTAAACTAGATTTGTCCCAAGCTGAAGCCGTAGCTGATTTGATCGCATCAGACAATGAAGCTTCTCATCAAATCGCCATGCAACAAATGCGGGGCGGATTTAGCAGTGAGATTCATCGCCTTCGTGAGGAATTGTTGAACTTTGCTTCTTTAATCGAACTTGAACTCGATTTTGCTGAAGAAGATGTCGAATTTGCTGACCGCAGTCAGTTTACTGATTTATTGAACCGTATCGAATTTGTACTCAAACGACTTATCGATTCCTTTGCTGTTGGCAATGTAATCAAGAATGGGATTCCCGTTGCCATTGTAGGTGAACCCAATGTTGGAAAATCAACCCTTCTGAATGCCTTATTGAATGAAGAACGCGCCATTGTTTCAGCTATCGCAGGCACAACACGTGATACCATTGAAGACGAAATAAACATTAATGGTGTCGGTTTCCGATTTATTGACACCGCCGGTATTCGTGAAACAGAAGATTATGTAGAAAGCATTGGAATACAAAAAACATTTGAGAAAATGGAACAAGCGCAAGTGGTTCTTTACTTATTTGAAAGCAGTAAATTTCACTCAGAAGGCGCAACATACCGCAATGAAATTGAAAAAATAAAAAATAAATACCCTCAAAAACAAGTGGTGGTCATCCTCAATAAAATTGATTTGATTAACCCACAACAACTCCAAGAAATCCATGTGCAATTGGATGAACTCTCTATTAAAATCATCGAACTTTCTGCAAAAAACAAAGAGGGAATTCACGAACTAAAAGAGGCCTTATTTGCACTTGTCAATACCGGCGCATTGCGCAATAACGAGACAATTGTAACCAATTCAAGACATTATGATGCCCTCTTAAAAGCACTTGAAGCCATTCAAAAAGTAAAATGGGGAATGGAAAGTCAGGTACCCTCCGACTTGGTCGCTATCGATATTCGGGAGGCGTTGTATTATTTTGGTGAAATCACGGGCGAAGTTACCAATGACGAACTATTAGGAAACATCTTTGCCAATTTCTGTATCGGGAAATAATTTATTTAGGCCGGCAATTCCGGTCGTCCGCTGTATCCCCGATAGCTATCGGGGGATGCCGCTTCCACCCGGGCCGGTTCGTTTTACAAAACTATTTTGATTAATAATAGAGTTCAAAACCGAGTGTCTTACATTGGGCAAAATGTTTTTCATACAAGACTTCGGTGAGTTCTCTTACATCGTCATATTCTTGTGCCAATGCAAAAAATTGACAGTCCAAAGGTGTACTCAAAATAGGCAGTTCTCGCGTATACCCAGAAATCGATTTTGCACCGGTAACATCCAAGAAATATTGACTGTCCTCCGTGTCCATCATGAGTGTTTTGGTGTTGGCAAAATGAATCATTTTACCTTGTAAACGTCCCTCAAAAAGTTCTGCCAATTCTTGCAAAGTATATTCATAACCCGCCACTTCAAGATAATCGTCTGCTCCATCAACAACAAAATACAAAAGCGTATACGCTTTAAAATCACGATCTTCATACAACAACGTTTGAAGACATTGTTCTAAAGATTCCATACTATCACAAGTAGCATAAACACTGGTTACATTGGTTTTTAGTGCCATTTGCTCCAATGAATACACAACTGAACTTGGTGAAGCCTTTTCAACATCCGGTAACGCTTCTAAACAATAAACTTGATGGGGCATTATTTTACTTTTACAACAAAAGTAAGGGAATGTTGCCGCATTTAACCTATAAAATTGTTAATTAAACGGCTAATAAATCAAGTGAATTTACCTACATACAATAGAGATTAAAGCTGTACTTTTAGTACAATTTAAGAATTTTAACACCATTCGTCGTTATTTTTCGTATATTTATCGATAAGCATTGCAAATGCCATTTATGAATAAAGCACTCAACACACCAATCACACAACGAATATCTTCTTGGTTTTCTCAAAAACCGAGGCTTTCTGGTATTATGGCCTTTCTATTTTTAATGCCATTTGTCTATTTTGCTATTTCGTTGCGTTATAAAATTATTCGTGAAAATGAACACCGAGAAATGTCCAATATTTTGAATGTTGTTCAGCGCAATATGGATCAAATTTACAAGAACAGTTATACGACTACCCTAACCCTTGCGCTTACAATTAACGACAAAGGAATACCCGAAGATTTCAATTTGGTAGGCAAACAATTAGTTGAATCCAATCCCTCAATTGATGCCGTTCAATTGGTTCCTAATGGCGTCATAAAATACATCTATCCAATTAAAGGAAATGAAGCAGCTTTAAATTATGACATACTGCAATCCAATCAAACGAATCAAGAAGCTTTGACTGCACTGCGTACCAAAAGCTTTTATTTTGCAGGCCCGTTAATTCTTAAACAAGGAGGAATGGGAGTTGTAGGACGTTTGCCGGTCTTCAAGAAAAATAAATTCTGGGGGTTTTCTGCCGTTGTTATTCGCATGAATACCCTTTTGAAGACCTCGGGAATTGGTTCGATTGATGAAACAAAATATTATTTTCAATTTTCGAAAACCGATCCAAAAACAAAGAAAGAAACCTTTTATCTCAACAATAAAAGTGACTTCCGTGAAAAGTATTACCGCAAAGTAACCATTCCGGAAGGAAATTGGAATTTGTATTTAATTTCCAGGCATTCTGACAATGTATTGTATCAAATATATACTTCGCTTATTTTAGGAACTTTATTGTGTCTAATTTTTGGATTATGGGTCTATTCCATGATGAAAAAACCAGCAGAACAACATTTATTGATTCTTGAACAGGCAAAAATATTGGTCGAAAATGAAATTAAATTTAAAACGTTGTTTGAACAAGCCCCTGTGGGTATCGCCAAAGTGGATATTGCTTCGGGACTATTTCTAGAGTCCAATGCGCAATTTTCTAAAATTTCCGAATACTATGACGAGGATTTGAAGAAAATGACCATGCCGAAACTATTATCTTCTGATGCCTTTGAATTATTTCAAGAAGGTCTTCAGAATTTAAAAAACAAAACAACCGAAGAATTTCAAATCGAAACCCAGATAATGACCAAGACTGGTAAACGAATTTGGATCAACATGTTGGCTACTCCGTTGGGAAATAATCTAGAAAATCCCGAGAAATTTATTCTTATCGTTGAAAATATTCAGGATAAAAAAAGTACTGAAGAAGATTTACGAAATTCATTTGATTTGGTGAATGAACAAAACAAACGGCTTCTTAATTTCTCGTACATTGTATCACACAATCTTCGTTCACACTCCAGTAATATCAAATCTATTTCCAATTTAATGGATGAAGCCGATTCTGAAGAGGAGAAATTGGAATTAATGGAAATGCTTCGAAAAGTATCTTTTTCACTTCAAGATACAATGACCAATTTAAATGAAGTAATCAACATTCAATCCAATCTAGGATTGAATCGTGAAGAACTTAACTTAAAAGTGTTTATTGACAACACACTCCATTTATTAAGTGATCAAATCAATAAAAAAGAAGCAACCATCTTTGTGGATGTTGATGCAAATGCCTTAGTGAATTACAATGCTGCATATTTGGAAAGTATTCTATTAAATTTAGTCTCCAACGCTATTAAGTATGCCTCCAAAGATCGAGTTCCTATTGTCAAAATTGAATACAACATGCTACTCAAAAGACTGATGGTTAGCGACAATGGCATCGGAATCGATTTGAACAAACACGGAAATAACATGTTTGGAATGTATAAAACCTTTCACAAAAATGCAGATGCAAAAGGCCTTGGATTATTCATTACAAAAAATCAAATTGAGGCAATGGGAGGAAAAATAACCGTGGAAAGTGAACCCCACAAAGGGACTTCATTCACTGTGTATTTTAATTAATGCTGAACTATAATTTTAAACGTTTTTGTTTTAACCTCAGAAAATAGAGTTACACTATACACTCCCGAAGAAAGTCCTGAAACATCAATTCGTTGATTAGTCATTATTTTTTGATCCATAACTTTTTTACCGGTTACATCATACAATTGTAATGTGTAAGGTTGTTGAACACCCGAAAAATAAATTTCATTATTAGCCGGGTTGGGATACACAATTAAAGCTTCTGAATTAAAATTATTTTGTTGTAACGTAAAGGACCAAGTATCTCCGAAATGAGAACCAAAAATGTAATCGGCCAATAAGGGATAATCAATGAAAGGATTACGATTGTATTGCCATGTATAAATATAATTATTACGGTGCATTTCAAAATCATCTCTTGGATCAGTTTGATTCCAAGTTAGCAATGACGCCAAATCCCCCATTTGTCCAACTGTAGAGTCAACCGGATTTCCATCGACTAAATTTAATCCATTATAACGCACAGCCATGTAAAACAATGCACGTGCCACATCCCCTTTCCAACTACCCGCATTTCCGGAAGGACCGTTATAATCTGAACCATAATCCCGATTACTGCGTGTAGTATTTTCAGAACCATCCTCAGCTCTAATGTGATGTGCGTCGGCATGACCCGCTAGAATATCATCGGGCCCTGTAGGCAACCAAACATCTATTCCATCGGCAAAAGAAGAAGTTCCATCAGCAAACCCACCTCTAGATTGTGGCCAAATATGTTCTCGATTCCAAACTCCTACATTACTATTGCCTGTTTGATAATCAATTTTTGAACGTGGACTTTCAACATACATCATCCATACTTGACTTCCATTTAAAGGATTTCGATCGGCTTCTTTCAAAATATCCACAATATCTCCATAATTGTGAGCACGAACTACCGAAGGATTAGCAATAATATCTTGTACAGCTTGTTTCAAAGCTACCCCCGAAAGTCCTTCCAGACTAGCATAATAACCATTAGGAATAGTAGGAGAAACGATTCCATAAGTTGGATTTAAAGGTGTTCCCCATGGAGAAACTAAATAATCATTATCATTTACACGAATAATAATCGTGTTGTTATTTAAAACATAACCATTGGGAACATTACTAACAACAATTTTCAATTCTTCATCGCCTTCATCTAGGGTATCGTCTACAATCCCTACAGAAGTCGACATTGTTGTACTCCCCACAGGTATTGTTACCGTTAAATTTCCACTGTAATCTTGTTGCGAAAAAGAACCATTAGCAACAGTAAAGTTTATAGTTAAGTTGGAACCAGAAACGGGCGAAGTGGTTGTAAAGGTAACCTGCATAGTTTGCCCCTCAGTGATTGGGTTAGGAGTTGCAGTGATTGTTATGGCATTCAATACAATTCCACTTCCATCATTGTTCATCCCTGGAGTAGGTGTAGTAACCGTGAAGGTCCCATCATTATTCCGTTGAATGGAATGGTTGGCTGCATTTTGAGTCTGATTTTCATTCACACAAACGGTAAGACCTAATGCGGTCATGATTGC
>CAYNDK010000113.1:0-9162 GCA_964395965.1 uncultured Flavobacterium sp. | reverse complement strand
CATTCTTTGCATTGATTGATAGTAATTGGGGAGCATTATTGATTTCGAGAAAACTTAAAGCCGTTAATGCATTCACATTAATACTTTGCAAAGAAGTACAACTATCTATTGTTAAAGTTGTTAAACTTGGCAACGATGGAAAAGTGAAATCACTAAAATTGTTTTCACTTAAATCCAACAACAACAAGTTTGTATTGACCGATAAATTTAAATTAGTCAACCCCATATTACGGGCAATAAGCGTCTTTAAATTTGTAGCAGGATTTAAATTGGGCACAAAATTATTATCCGAAATTTTTAAATAAATCAAATTAGGAACAACCGATAAATTCAAATTTGTAAGCTGACATTGTTGCAAAGACAAAAAAGTAAGATTGGCAACATATTCCAAATTAATGGAACCGAGTGAATTAAAATCGGACTTCAGGGACTCTAACAAACCAACTGGTTGTAGATCCAAAGTAGCAAGTTGATTTTGAGAACAATCTAAATCCTTCAATAGTGGAACTCCATTTAAGTCAATAGATTGCAGACTATTTTGACTTACTTTAAGAATTTCCAAGTTAGGTAGTGCTGCATCAAATATACTAAGTGTATTATTTACCAATTGCAATTCTTTACAATTAGCAAATGCTTGAATTCCTGTCAAATCAATTATTGACGTCGTATTGGGTAATGTAGCGTTATTTAATTTTAATCGAAAAACAGCTGCCGCTTCTGCAAGTTGTATTTCACCGTCATCATTAGTATCGGCATCTCCATCATAGATTCCATCATTATTAAAGTCGGCACACACCGTTGCTACCAATTTATTTTTTAATTGGATATCAGGAATAACGACATTTTGTGCCGATAATGAAAGCCCCCCCAAAACAACCCAGAAAAGTAATATTTTCTTCATACGTCTGGATTTCTATAATGTTTTTGTTATCAATTCTTGTAATCGTTCTTTATTGCGTTGTGAAATTGGCAAATGGGTTTGATCAGCCATTATCACATATCCTCCGTTCTTCTTAACATAACTCTTTAAAAAAGTCATATTAATCAGATGGGATTGATGAATACGAACAAAACCGTGATCGCGAAGTAATTCTTCAAATTCTTTCAACGTTCTTGACACCAAAACAGGTTTATTGTTTCGGATGTAAAAAGTGGTGTAATTATCTTCACTTTCACAACGAATAATATCGGCAATTTCAAAGAGGTGAATCCCATCTGAATTAGTCAATGCAATTCGTTTAAAACTATTCGTTTGTCTTTTGATATTTTCTAGTAACAACTCAACATGAGAAATTCCTGTTGAATCATCTTGTGATTTTTTTACTTTTTCAACAACTGAACGTAAATCATCTGGATCGACTGGTTTTAACAAATAATCCAACGCACTAAATCGAAAAGCTTTCACAGCATATTGTTCATGTGCCGTAATAAAAACCACTTGACTTTCTAATTTATGCGTGCCTTGAGTAAAATGCTCTAACACATCAAATCCCGTTCCGTCATTTAATTGAATATCTAAGAATATCAATTGAGGCTTCCATTTTTCAATGGCAGCAATTCCGGACTGAACATCTTCAGCTTCCGCGACAATTTCAACTTCAGGAGCAACCATAGACAAAAGCCCTTTCATACCACTTCGAAGGTTTGGATCGTCGTCAATTAAAAGTGCGGTTATTTTCATCTATTGTTCCAAAAATTGTAACGGTATTGTCAAGACTACCTCTGTTCCTTGTGCAATTCCATTTTGAGTTAATTCATTAATTACTACACCTGCTGATTTTCCAGTTGTAGATGCAATTTTTTCCAAACGCATTCGAATAATTTCGATTGCCATTGATTTATGAACGGAAACCGATTTTTCTTTTATCTTTTGTGAAGCCGAAATACCAATTCCATTATCTGTTACGTAACATTTCAAATGATCATCAACGATATCAAATTGAATAGTTATTTGACCCGAATGTTTTTTGGGAACAATGCCATGAATAATTGCATTTTCAACAAATGGTTGAATGAGCAAAGGTGGCAATCCCATATTATCTTCAATTTCTTCTGACTTTTCAATTTTAAATGAAAAAACAGCATTGAAACGCAATTGTTCCAATTCCAAATAATTTTGAAGAGCGTCAATTTCTTTATCAACAGAAATTAAGGATTCCTTGGAGAATTCAAGGGTTAATCGCATTAATTTCGAAAACTTCGCCAAATATTTTACTGCAGATTCTTTACCATTATTCACAATAAAACTTGAAATCGAACCCAAACAATTGAATACAAAATGTGGATTCATTTGTAAATGTAAGGCCTTTTGTTCAAATTCTGCGAGTTCTTTTTGTAAAGTAAGTGTTTTTTTAATCTGTAAACGATTGTACCACAAGAATCCAAGTCCGAAAAGTAAAACCGCAATTAAAACCGAATAAATTAATTGAAGTCGGTTTCGTTTATCTGTTTCTTGTAGCAACAAATCCTTTTTGAGCAAGGCTTCCTTTTGCATCAAGTTGCGTTTATCAAATTCAAAATTCAACTCTGCTTCTACCCCACGACGAATAGAAGCTTCATTTTGAATACTATCTTTTAGTTGGGTATATTTTTTAAAATGTGAAAATGCCAAGGAAACATCACCTTCTTTTTCCGCCAATTCGCTTAACAATTTTTCAACCAACATTTGCTGCTCCAACACTTGATTGGTTTGAGCCAATTTCATTGTTTTCTGAGCATACATTCGAGAAGTAGCATTATTACCTTTAGCTTTCCAATAGTCTGCTAAATAGTAATAGGTATCTGACAATCCAAAAGATTCACCAAAGGCAACAAATTCTCTTTCTGCTTGATTCCATGCGGCTAGTGCTTCTTTATCTTTTTGTGATTGTTGATACAGTAGACCTAAATTGTTGTATAATTCTCCTAGTCCACGTCCATCTTTATTGGCGATTAAAATTCCTTTGGCTTTTTGATAATAGCCATTCGCTTTATCCAACTGCCCTTGACCTCTATAGGAATTTCCAACATTAGTATAGGTGACTCCAAGTACTGGATCATCTTTGCGTTTGAGTAACTTTTCTGTTTTCGCAAAATAGGATAATGCTTTAAAATACGACTTTTGTGATTGGTATAAAACCCCAATGTTATTATATAATCGCGCACATCGATCGGTATCATTTAAAGCTTCGTAAATTGTTACTGCTTTGAGGTAAAACTCGAGTGCTTTGGTATAATTACTTTGTTCTGAAAATATAACTCCCAAACTACCCATCGATTTTGCCAATCCTCTTTTCACATTGGGCTCTGTTTGATTTTCTTCTTCAAATAAAGCCTTCGCCTCTTGAAACAAAGCTAAAGCTTTTCGATAATCCGATTGTAAAATATAAGAGTTTCCAAGGTTGATTAAAGCATCGCCTTGTCCAATATGGTCGTCATTTTTTTTAGCTAAATCCAATGCTTGTTGACCATACTGACGCATTTTATCGGGCTCTGCGGGCTTGTAGGCATCACTCAATGCATTTAACAATTGTACCCGATTTACCTCATTAAGTTCTTTTTTCAAAACTTTTTGAATACTATCCACCACTCGGTTCTGCGCAACAGCACAGCCAAACCAGCATGAAAAGAATAGTAGTAAGTAGGTACGCATGAGGTCGAATCTAGGAATTCAAAGATATATAAAACTTATAACTGAAAATCAGACAATGAGCATTTGCTGTTGAAAACCGAGAATTCGACATAAAAAAACCCTACTTCTTCCGAAGTAGGGTCTTAAAATAGTCCTTGTTGTACAATTATTTTTGTTTGAAAGCTTTTTCAGCTGGGAAATAGGCGGTATCAGCCAACTCCTCTTCAATACGCAATAATTGATTATATTTTGCCATACGATCTGAACGAGAAGCTGATCCCGTTTTGATTTGCCCGCAATTTAATGCTACTGCTAAATCTGCAATAGTAGTATCTTCTGTCTCTCCTGAACGGTGTGACATTACAGAAGTATAGCCTGCATTGTGAGCCATTGACACAGCCGCAATAGTTTCGGTTAATGTACCAATCTGGTTTACTTTTACTAAGATTGAATTGGCAATACCTTTTTCAATACCGGTAGACAAACGGCTAACATTAGTTACAAACAAGTCGTCTCCAACAAGTTGTACTTTATCGCCAATTTTATCGGTCAACATTTTCCATCCCTCCCAATCATCTTCATACATACCATCTTCGATAGACACGATAGGATATTTTGTTGCTAATTCAGCCAAATACTCAGCTTGTTCTGCTGAAGTACGTACTTTACCTTGTGCCCCTTCAAATTTTGTATAATCGTATTTTCCGTCCACATAAAATTCAGAAGCGGCACAATCTAATGCAACTTTAACATCATCGCCAAAAGTATAACCTGCTTTTTCTACAGCTAATTTGATAGAATCTAAGGCATCTTCTGTTCCTCCTGCTAAATTGGGGGCAAAACCACCCTCATCACCTACAGCAGTAGATAAATTTCTATCGTGTAATACTTTCTTTAAATTATGGAAAATTTCAGTACCCATTTGCATAGCGTGCGTAAATGATTTTGCTTTAACTGGCATAATCATAAATTCTTGAAAAGCAATAGGTGCATCAGAGTGTGAACCACCATTAATGATATTCATCATGGGTACCGGTAAAGTATTTGCAGATACACCACCTACATAACGGTATAAAGGCAAGCCCAATTCATTAGCTGCAGCTTTAGCAACGGCAAGTGAAACACCCAAAATAGCATTAGCGCCTAAATTAGATTTATTGGCCGTTCCGTCAAGTTCAATCATCGCTTTATCGATAGCATTTTGCTCAAAAACTGAAGTTCCAACAATCTCAGGAGCAATAATTGCATTTACATTTTCAACAGCTTTAAGAACTCCTTTACCCATGTAATTTTTACCGCCATCGCGTAATTCAACGGCTTCGTGTTCACCTGTGGAAGCACCACTTGGAACTGCTGCGCGACCTAACACTCCATTTTCTGTGATTACGTCTACTTCTACAGTAGGATTACCACGTGAATCTAAAATTTGTCGTGCATGTACTTTAATTATAATACTCATTATGTATGAATTTAATAGTTATTCAATGTTTATTTCACAAATTTAATTAATCGATACAATCTAATTTGTCAAATTCCTAAAAACTTATAAACTCAATCGTTTTAGCTAAAATATGACTGCAAAATTCTGTGAAAAGAAAAAACACAAACTACTTATTTTTGTATGTTTTATCTTACTTTTATATCATTTTAAACATATACACCGATACAATATGTCATTTTATCGATATTATATTTGGTGAATTGATTGGAAATGATGTATTTTTACGCAACCAAATCAAAATCAAACAATTCAAGGAATGAAAAACCTACTAAAAATCATCGTTTTTACTTGGATTCTCTTTTGTAGTTCCATCCTTTTTGCCCAAAATTATCGAAATGCTAAAGCGTATATCAATGACTTTGGCAAGAATGAATTATTTGTAAAGGAGTCTTTAATGGAATATTCAAAATCTATAATTGACTTTACACCTGATTCACGAGTGAGTACCACACTTGAACGCATCTACTTAAAATTGGAAGACATAAATGAAAATCTTCTACGAAATGATGTTGGTATCGATGGTGATACCGGCTTACGTGATGCTTTCATCCGTTTAAATAATAAGACCGTTGAGTTATTAAAAAATAAATCATTAAAATTAAATGATTACCATTTACAAAGTGGCTTAGATTATTCTGAAATATTTAAAAATTTCGCTTATAAAGAATTAGAAGTTTCTAAATACTATTCCGAGATTTTGGCGTATG
Source organism: uncultured Flavobacterium sp. (assembly GCA_964395965.1). Classification (GTDB taxonomy): domain Bacteria; phylum Bacteroidota; class Bacteroidia; order Flavobacteriales; family Flavobacteriaceae; genus Flavobacterium. The sequence goes on along the minus strand of CAYNDK010000113.1, from coordinate 3,344 downwards.
AAAATGCGAAAAAGGAATTTGGATTAAAGCATAAAATAATCATCAGAAACTTCAACAAGAGAAATGTATTTGAATACAATGCCTACCAAAACCTTATCTTTTATAAGTTAAATATTTTAGACGATAAATTAGTCCAACTTTTAAAGTTCCGTGACTCTGAAAAAGTGATGGAGTGCATGAACTTTATGAGTGGTGTAGCACAAGAATCTTTGGTCAAAACAGACATTTACAAGGACGACTATGAAGATAAGTCAATGATAGAAGCGAATACCGAATTTATCCAGTTTATTCTAAAACAAAACGAAACACTTTTACCTCTTTTCCAACAATATGTAACTGTTTATGAGGATTTTCAAAAGCTTAAGAAAAAATTCTTGGAGAGCAATGAACAAATAAATGTTGAGGATTACAATGCTGAAGTTCGTCGATATAACGAAATAAAAAACACTTTTTTTGACACGCTTTATGAAATACAAGTCAAAAAAAGTGATTTAGTAAAACGGTGGTACATCACCAACAGTCAATTCCTTAAAAACAATATTGAATTTGAGGATTTATATGAAAAATTCACAAATGTGGATTAAACCTTAGCCAATTTAGATTCTTCAATTTTTTTCAGAAACATATCAAATAAATACGAGGAATCATGTGGCCCTGGACTTGCTTCTGGATGGTATTGTACTGAAAAACAATTTTTAGATTTCATTTGCATTCCAGCTACAGTATTGTCATTGAGATGGAAATGTGTTATTTCTAAATCGGGATGATTTTCAAGTTGTTCCCTGTTAACAGCGAAACCATGATTCTGAGAGGTAATTTCACCTTTACCCGTCAATACATTCATTACTGGATGATTAATCCCGCGGTGACCATTAAACATCTTATATGTTTTTATTCCATTGGCTAATGCAAGAATTTGGTGGCCAAGACAAATTCCAAAAACAGGACTATTTGAAGCTATCATGTGTCGAGCTGTTTCTTGCACCTGAGTTAATGGATCAGGATCACCAGGTCCGTTGGATAAAAAGTAACCATCCGGTTGAAATTTAGCCATTTCTTCAAAAGGGGTATCAAACGGAAAAACTTTAATATAACAATCTCTTTTTGCCAGATTACGTAAAATATTTCTTTTGATACCGAGATCTAGCGCAGCTATTTTGAATGAAGCTGTTTCATCCCCATAAAAATAGGGTTCTTTTGTTGAAACTTTTGAAGCCAACTCTAAGCCATTCATATCAGGTACTTGCGCTAATTGTTGTTTTAGTACTTCAATAGGAGTGCCATCGGAACAAATGACAGCATTTTGCGCACCATTATCACGGATATAGCTAACTAATGCACGGGTATCTACATCAGAGATAGCAACAAGATTGTGTTTTTCAAAGTAATTTAGCAAATCCCCTTCTGAATCAGGACGTGAATGGGTGAAACTGAAATTTTTACAAACCAGACCAGCTATTTTAATAGAATCTGATTCAATTTCATTTGCATTAACGCCATAATTTCCAATATGTGCATTGGTAGTTACCATGATTTGGCCAAAATAAGAAGGATCTGTAAAAACTTCTTGATAACCAGTCATACCGGTATTAAAACAAACTTCTCCAAAAGTGGTTCCTGAAATGCCAATGGATTTTCCATAAAAAAGAGTGCCATCGGCTAATAATAAAAGTGCCTGGGGACGTGTAGTGTATTTCATTTGTGTTGTGTTGTTGTTTGCAAAATTAGGATTTCAAAAATGGATGTAAAAATTCTTTTATAAAACTTTATAAACAAAAAAAAAGGATAAACTCGAAAGTTTATCCTTGATATTTAAAGTGATGAATTCATTATTCTGCACTTTCGGTTGTTTCTTCAGAAGAAGTTTCAGGTGCTTCAGGAGCTGCTTCTGCAACAGGAGCTGCAGTTTCAGCTTTTTTAGCTTTACCACCACTACGACGGCTTCTACCTTTTTTCTCTTCTTTTTTACCTCCGTTGTACAATTCATTGAAGTCAACCAACTCGATCATCGCCATATCCGCGTTATCTCCTAAACGATTACCTAATTTGATAATACGAGTATAACCTCCTGGACGATCACCTACTTTAGCAGCTACTTCTCTGAATAGTTCAGAAACAGCATATTTATTTCTTAAGTAAGCGAAAACGATACGTCTGTTATGCGTAGAATCTTCTTTTGATTTAGTGATAAGAGGCTCTACGAATACTTTTAGAGCTTTAGCTTTAGCAACAGTTGTATTGATACGTTTGTGCTCAATAAGAGAACAAGCCATATTCGCTAACATAGACTTTCTGTGTCCGCTCTGTCTGCTTAAGTGATTTACTTTTTTACCGTGTCTCATTTTAAAATCTTTTTATTCAATAAAGCAACTAGTCTTTATCTAATTTATACTTTGACAAATCCATTCCGAACGTAAGGTTTTTATTAGCAACCAATTCGTCCAACTCCGTTAATGATTTTTTACCGAAGTTGCGGAATTTCATCAAATCGTGTTTGTTAAAAGAAACCAAATCGCCTAAAGTTTCCACTTCAGCTGCTTTTAAGCAGTTTAAGGCTCTCACAGATAAATCCATGTCTACCAATTTGGTTTTCAGCAACTGTCTCATATGAAGAGATTCTTCATCGTAGGTATCCGTTTGTGCGATTTCGTCTGCTTCAAGTGTAATTCTTTCATCAGAGAAAAGCATAAAATGGTGGATCAAAACTTTTGCAGCTTCAGTAAGAGCATCTTTTGGATTGATTGAGCCGTCAGTTTTGATTTCGAATACCAACTTTTCATAGTCAGTTTTCTGTTCCACACGGAAGTTTTCGATGGCATATTTCACATTGATTACCGGTGTAAAAATGGAATCAATGTAGATCGTACCGAATGGAGCATTTTGTTTTTTATTCTCTTCGGCTGGAACGTATCCACGACCTTTTTCAATAGTTAATTCAATGTTGAAATTAACTTTTGAATCAAGGTTACAAATTACGAGCTCTGGATTTAAAACTTGAAATCCTGAGATGAATTTTTGAAAATCACCTGCTGTAATTTGATCTTTACCGGATAATGAAACTGTTACTGATTCGTTATCGATATCTTCGATTTGACGTTTGAAACGTACTTGTTTCAAATTCAAAACAATTTCAGTTACGTCTTCTACAACTCCTGAGATAGTTGAAAACTCATGCTCAACACCTTCGATTCTTACAGAAGTTATTGCGTAACCTTCTAAAGCTGATAACATTACTCGACGTAATGCGTTACCAACAGTCAATCCATATCCCGGTTCTAAAGGTCTGAACTCAAACTTACCTTCAAAATCGGTAGAATCGATCATGATTACTTTGTCTGGTTTTT
>CAYNDK010000112.1:0-9176 GCA_964395965.1 uncultured Flavobacterium sp. | reverse complement strand
TCAAAATAATTACGATCTTTAAAAATCATATTAGCTTGTGAGAAGCTGTAAAAGGAACAAAGCAAAAGTGCTAAAAATACATTTCGCATCATATTATTATTCATTATTAAAAACAACACTGTGACAGGCAACAACCGCCGCAGTCTCTGTTCGTAAACGTGTTTCACCCAAAGTTACCGGAATGTAACCTTTTGACAAAGCGATTTCAATTTCTTTAACAGAAAAATCGCCTTCAGGTCCGATTAAAAGAGTGACATCTTTATTTTTTTGTAAGACACTTTTCAAAGATTGTCGTTGCGTAGGTTCACAATGAGCTATAAATTTCTTACCTGAAAATTCTTGTGCTATAAAATTTTTAAAAGAAATAGGACTATTTAACTTTGGCAAATACAATTGATTGGATTGTTTCATAGCCGCTACAATAATTTTCTCCATTCGTTCTGACTTAAATACGGTTCGTTCTGAATGGTCACAAATGATTGGTGTGATTTCATGAATGCCTATTTCTGTTGCTTTTTCTAAAAACCACTCATACCGTTCGTTCATTTTTGTAGGTGCTACCACAAGATGTAAACGATAAGGTAGCGGATTTGTAAATTGTGATCGAACAATTCGAACAGTACATTTACTGTCTGAAGCCAAGCTAATTTCAGTGGTGAATAAATAACCCAAACCATTGGTTACGTAGATTATATCACCTTCTTTCTTGCGTAAAACTTTAATGATATGTTTGCTTTCCTCTCGGTCAAAAGTATAGGCCAAAGAATGAGGGTCTAAAGTAGAAGTGTAAAATAACTGCATCTTAAAATTCAATTCTTGCTTTTGCAACAACATCAGTTGTAGTAAAACGATCATTTAAATATCGGTGATAGCCTACGATTCCTATCATTGCTGCATTATCAGTGGTGTATTCAAATTTGGGAATGAAGGTAGTCCATCCAAGTTTTTCTTGTGCATCGAACAAGGTTTGACGAATTCCAGAATTTGCAGACACACCACCACCGATAGCGATTTGTCGAATGCCAGTTTGGTCAACCGCCAATTTTAGTTTGTCCATTAATATTTCAATAATAATATGTTGAATAGATGCACAAATATCGGCTTTGTTTTCTTCAATAAAATTTGGATTGGCAGCCATATTCTTTTGAATAAAATAAAGAATTTGTGTTTTTAATCCTGAAAAACTAAAATCCAAGCCTTCCACTTTTGGTTTCGTAAAAGGAAAACGTTTGGGATTTCCTTCTTTGGCTAATTGATCAATTAATGGTCCTCCAGGATAGGGTAATCCGAGTATCTTAGCAGATTTATCAAAAGCCTCACCAACAGCATCATCCGTAGTTTCACCAATTATTTTAAGATCAAAAAAATCATTGACTTGAACAATTTGCGTGTGTCCTCCCGAAATAGTAAGTGCAAGAAACGGAAATTCGGGAACAGCATAACCCTCTTCATGAATAAAATGCGCCAAAATATGTGCATGCATGTGATTAACTGCAATTAACGGAATGTTGAGTGCCATTGCTAGCGATTTAGCAAATGAAGTTCCTACTAGTAAAGATCCCATCAAACCTGGACCTTGTGTAAAAGCAATTGCAGAAAGTTGTTCTTTTGTAATCCCCGCTTTTTTTAGGGCAACATCGACAACAGGTACGATATTTTGTTGGTGGGCACGAGAAGCTAATTCAGGTACCACTCCACCGTATTCTTCATGAATGCTTTGACGGGCTACAACATTGGATAACACCACATTGTCACGCAAAACAGCGGCTGCTGTATCGTCACATGAACTTTCAATAGCAAGAATAAAAACGGGTCCGTTTTTCATTAGGCACAATTTTTGTTTAAATTTGGTTGCAAAGGTGTAAAACCTGTATTTTTACAACCTATACAAAAGTACATTTTTTAAGGCTTTCAGCGCCATTACAAAAATAAATTTGAAAGAAAAAAAACCAAATATTCGCTTACAGAAAATTAGAAAAATCAGTCTACGTATTCTTTTAACGTTGTTGATTTTACTATTATTAATAGCGATTGCCCTTTCTTTACCTTTTGTACAAACAAAAATTGCCCAATATTTTACGGATCAATTGAACCGCGATTTTCATGTTGATATTCATGTAGAACGTGTAGAAATTAATCTTTTCGGAGGTGTTCAATTAAAAGAAGTTACGGTTAGGGATGACACTAAAGATACGTTGATTTTTGCCAAACGAATAGGCACCTCGATTACTGATGCAAAATCGCTTTTAGATGGCAATCTCTATTTTGGTAAAATGAAAGTCGATGAACTCCTTTTAGATGTAAAAACACAAAAAGGAGAAAGAGACACTAACCTAGACAAGTTTGTAGCCGCTTTCGATGATGGAAAAAAAGCTTCGGGTAAATTCCGTATGGTTTCCAAAGAAATTACCCTTTCAAATAGTATTTTCCGGTTAACGGATTACAATCGTAAAGTCCCCAAAGATGCTGATTTTACTAAAATCAATGCGGTTATTTCCAATTTTAGAATCATTGGGCCAAATGTATATACACACATCGATAAAATGTCCTTTTTGGATCATCGCGGTTTGTTTGTAACCGATTTAAGTTCCCAATTTACCTATACCAAAACGAATATTCGCCTTGAAAAAACCGATTTAAAAACCGAGGAATCACATTTCAAAGGTGATGTGATTTTGCGCTATGACCGTAAGGATTTTGCCGATTTTAATAATAAAGTTGTCTTTGACGTCAATTCGAAACTCGCTTCCATTTCAACCAATGACATTCGCTATTTCTACAATGAAATCGGTAAAAATAACCGAATAACATTTTCGGGTAAATTGGATGGTACCCTCAATAACTTTACTGCAAAACGTTTGTATTTAAGAGATTTACTTAATTCACAAATTGTAGGTACAGTGAATTTTAGAAATTTATTTGCTACGCGTGGTGAAGGCGACTTTTACATGAAAGGTCGATTCAAGAAAGTTTCGTCAAATTATGAAGATTTAACAGCACTTTTACCAAATGTTTTAGGGAAAAAATTGCCCTCATCGTTACGTAAACTTGGGCAATTCCAACTTACAGGTGATGCCGAAGTGACTCCAGTATCGATAGAAGCCGATTTTACGCTACGTACTTTGTTGGGCGATATATCTTCGGATATGGTGATGACCAATATTGATAACATTGATAACGCCTCCTATTCAGGTGTATTGGTGATGAATCAATTTGATGTCGGTACTTTTTTAGGTCGTAAAGATCTGGGTAAAGTATCAATGAATGTAGTGGTCGATGGAAAAGGATTTGTTGAAAAATATTTAGATGTACAATTTTCAGGAGGGGTACAGAGTATTTATTTTAACGGATACAATTACCGAAATATTCTTGCGGATGGAAGTTTTAAAAAGCCTATTTTTAAGGGTAAAGTCAATGTAAATGATCCAAATTTATTTTTTGACTTTGATGGAATTGTCGATTTAAGTAGAAAAGAAAATAAATATGATTTTCACGCTAGAGTTGACTATGCCAACTTGAGAAGTTTGAATTTTATCTCAAATGATGTTGCTGTTTTTCGAGGGGATGTTGTCATGAAAATGACAGGTAATTCTTTGAATAATATGAAAGGCGATGTTGTATTTACTAATGCCTCTTATATCAACCAAAAAGACCAGTACTTTTTTGATTATCTCGCTCTTAATTCACAGTTTAATTCAGCTGGAGAGCATGAAGTTACATTGTATTCTCCAAATGAAGTGAGCGGTAAAATACAAGGTAAATTTGAATTTGAACAAATTTCGAAACTGGTAGAAAATTCATTGGGTAGTCTCTACACCAATTACAAAGCCAACAAAGTGAAATCGGGTCAATATTTGAAATTTGAATTTAAAGAGTTTCATAAAATTATTGAAATCGTCAATCCCAAGATATCGTTCAGTGAAGATGCAGCTTTCAGCGGTATTATTCGTAGTGATGAAAATGATTTTAAACTGGATTTAAAATCCAAGTATATTGATGTTTACGATAACCGTTTGGATAATGTAATTCTCGAAGTTGATAATAAAAATCCGTTGTACAATACCTATGTACAAATGGATAGTATAAAAACAAAGTATTATAAAATTCGTGACTTTTCATTAATTAATACTACTTCTAAAGACACTCTTTCTTTCCGAACCGAGTTTAAGGGAGGGGCCAAGGGGAATGACTTTTTCAACTTAAACTTATATCACACTATTGATGCCAATAATCAAAATGTCATTGGTTTTGGAAAATCAGAAATGATGTTTAAAGATTTTCTATGGTATATCAATGAAAAGGAAGATGATAAAAATCGAATTGTTTTTGATAAAAAGCTGCAGAATTTTCGATTTGATGATTTAATTATTTCGCATGAAGATCAGTTCATGGAATTAAGTGGGATATTGAATGGTAAAAATGCTAATAAAGATCTTCAACTCACTTTCCATGATGTGAATTTGAACAAAATAACACCCGATGTGCCTCAATTTGTTTTTGATGGTAAAGTAAATGGTGTCGTTAATGTCAAACAATTAAATTCAGTTTATCAGCCAACCGCTCAATTACAGATAGAAGATTTAAATGTAAACGACAATGAGTTGGGAAAACTGGATTTACAAATTAAAGGAAATGAGGACTTTTCTAAGTTTGATATACATTCTACAATTGAAAATCAACTGGTTCGATCCTTTACTGCAGAAGGTAGTTTGAGTGTAAAAAATAGCGAAACCTTTGTCGACTTGGATTTAAATTTTCAACGTTTCAACTTAGGTGTTTTAGATCATTTAGGAGGTGAAGTGATCAACAATATTAAAGGATTTGCCTCAGGTAATGCACGTATTGACGGGAACATTAATAATGTAGATTATAACGGACGCTTATTTATTGATGATGCAAGTTTTAAATTACCTTATTTAAACGTTCAATATAATGTTCAAGACAATTCAATTGTTGATGTAACCCAAAACCGATTTATAGTTCAACGAGCCAAATTATTTGATGCAAAATACAATACAGAAGGTATTTTACGAGGTTCCGTAAAACACAGTCAATTTGGAAATTGGGAATTGGATTTAAATGTAGAATCCGATCGAATTTTGGCTTTAGACACCAAGGATAGTGAAGATGCGGCCTATTTTGGAGTTGCATTTATCAACGGATCCGCTTCTATCAAAGGGCCGACGAATGGATTAGTTATTGATGTTAAAGCCGAATCTAGAAAAGGTACGGATATCAAAATTCCGATAAATGATGCTGATGCAATTTCTGAAAACGAATACATACATTTTGTCACCAAAGATGAAAAAGGAGGCAAGAAGACCAAAGATGTCGAATTTGTTCGGGATTATAATGGATTGCAGATGAATTTTGAATTTGATATTACACGCGATGCTAATATTGAAGTTATCTTAAACAGAGAATCCAAACATGGAATGCGGGGAACAGGGGTAGGGACACTATTTATGAATATCAATACATTAGGTAAATTTGAGATGACGGGTGACTTCCAAGTTTGGGATGGTTACTACAATTTTAAATACGGAGGTTTAATTGATAAAAAATTTAAAGTTAAACGTTTTGGTTCAATTGTTTGGGACGGAAATCCCTATCGTGCCCAATTGAATTTAGAAGCGGTATCTCAAAATATTACAGCCAATCCTGCAGTACTTATTGAAAATGCATCATTTAATCGTAAAATCCCCGTTGAAGTTGTTATTTCATTAAAAGGAACTGTACTAACTCCCGAACCCGATTTTACAATTAACTTTCCCAATGTGAGTTCGGTAATTCGTTCAGAAATTGAAACAAAATTAAGCGATAAAGATACCCGACAAACACAAGCTTTGTATTTACTTTCCACCGGCGGATTTCTTAGTCCCGAAGGGTTGAGTCAGTCGCAAATCACCAATAGTTTCTACGAAAAGGCAAGTTCAATTTTTGGCGATTTGTTTAATGATAAAGATGGGAAATTTATTGTCGATGTTACCTACAGTCAAGCCGATCGAACAGCGGTCAATCCTACAGATGGTCGATTGGTTGCAAATATTACCACGCAGATTAATGATCGAATTACGATCAATGGTAAAGTCGGTGTGCCTACAGGAGGTGTTACACAAACGGCAATTGTTGGTAACTTTGAAGCATTGTATCGCGTAAACGAAGACGGAACATTAAATTTACGTTTATTTAATCGTGAAAATGATATTAATTATATCGGTCAAGGAGTAGGGTATACCCAAGGAGGTGGTATTTCTTATGAAGTTGACTTTGATACATTTAATGAATTTATAAAATTGATTTTTGGTAAAAAAATCACAACTACTTCTACTGCTGGGCATGATGTTCCTGCCGATTCAGGGTATTTCCCAGATCATATTGAGATGAATTCCAAGCCGGATAACAAAAAACCACAAGAAACGACTCCCGAACCCAATCGCGATGGTATTCCCAACGAAGATTGAGGTGATTTTGAGAATTTCACTTTTTTTTCTGTAAATAACTAGAAACTTATCAACGAAAACGTTTGAATTTTGCCAATTTTTTCAGATTGGTAAAATGTCAGTATTCTATATGGGTTTGGTTTGCTAATTTTACAATATTAAAGTGAGGATTATGTCAAAACGAATAAAAAAAATTGGTGTATTAACTTCAGGAGGTGATTCTCCTGGAATGAATGCCGCTATCCGATCCGTGGTTCGCGCCTGTGCATATTACAATGTGGATTGTATGGGAATTTACAGAGGATACCAAGGAATGATAGAAGGTGACTTTAAAGAAATGGGTCCTCGTTCTGTACACAATATTGTGAATAAAGGAGGAACGATTTTAAAATCGGCACGTTCAAAAGAATTTATGACGCCTGAAGGAAGAGCCAAAGCGTTTGAGAATTTGAAAGAAGCGGGAATTGAAGCCTTAGTAGTAATTGGTGGAGATGGTTCGTTTACGGGTGCTGAAATTTTTAATCGTGAATTTCATGTTCCTGTAATTGGTATTCCTGGAACAATCGACAATGATATTTTTGGAACTAGTCACACATTAGGATACGACACCGCTTTAAATACAGTGGTAGAGGTTATCGATAAAATTCGCGATACTGCAAGTTCCCACAACCGTTTATTTTTTGTTGAAGTAATGGGTCGTGATGCGGGACATATCGCATTAAATACAGGAATTGGAGCAGGAGCAGAAGAAATCCTTATTCCAGAGGAAGATTTGGGATTGGAACGTTTATTAGAATCGTTACGTCGAAGTAAACTCTCTGGGAAATCATCCAGTATTGTAGTGGTTGCAGAGGGAGATAAAATCGGGAAAAATGTTTTCGAGTTGAAAGATTATGTAGAACAAAACTTACCCGAATATGATGTGCGTGTTTCTGTTTTAGGTCACATGCAACGTGGAGGAGCTCCTTCTTGTTTTGACCGGGTTTTGGCTTCACGTTTAGGCGTTAAAGCAGTTGAATCCCTTTTAGAAGGAAAATCCAATTATATGGTCGGATTAATGAATGATAAAGTAAATCTGACACCATTAGAACAAGCAATTAAAGGTCATACTGAAATCGATTTGGAATTACTTCGCGTTTCAGATATTATGACTACTTAATAAATTATAAACTAAAAAAATCTAGAAAAAATGTCTAAAGTAAAATTAGGAATTAACGGTTTTGGTCGTATTGGTAGAATCGTTTTCAGAGAAACCTATAATAGAGACAATGTAGAAGTAGTAGCCATCAACGATTTATTAGATGTGGATCATTTGGCCTATTTATTAAAATATGATTCAGTTCACGGACGTTTCAACGGAAAAGTTGAAGTGAAAGACGGAAAATTGTTTGTAAATGATAAACATATTCGTGTGACTGCAGAAAAAGATCCTTCTCAAATTCAATGGGATGCTGTAGGTGTTGATGTTGTAGCAGAATCTACAGGTATTTTTACTACAGTTGAAGCTGCTCAAGCACACATCAAAGGTGGAGCAAAAAAAGTAGTAATTTCTGCTCCTTCTGCTGATGCCCCTATGTTTGTTATGGGAGTAAACCATACCGAAGTTAAACCTACAGATACTATTGTTTCTAATGCCTCTTGTACAACCAACTGTTTGGCTCCATTAGCAAAAGTGATTAATGATCATTTTGGAATTGTAGAAGGGTTAATGACAACTGTTCATGCTACAACTTCTACTCAAATGACTGCTGACGGTCCTTCACGTAAAGACTGGAGAGGTGGTCGTGCGGCGAGTGTTAATATTATTCCATCATCAACAGGTGCAGCTAAAGCCGTTGGAAAAGTAATTCCAGCCTTGAATGGAAAATTAACTGGAATGTCATTCCGCGTACCAACTGTCGATGTTTCTGTAGTGGATTTGACCGTTAAATTGGCTAAAGAAACAACGTATGAAGAAATTATGGCTGTTTTGAAAAATGCCTCTGAAAATGAAATGAAAGGTATTTTAGGATTCACAGAAGACGATGTGGTTTCTCAAGATTTTGTTGGAGATTCTCGCACTTCAATCGTGGATGCTAAAGCAGGAATTGGATTGAATTCAACGTTCTTTAAATTAGTTTCATGGTACGATAACGAATACGGATATTCAAGTAAGTTAATTGATTTGTCTGTTCATATCGCTAACCTATAATACTACAAAAATCCCGTGTTGATACTATTCAATGCGGGATTTTTTGTTAGCTAACCAAACCAAATTGTATGAAATTATTAGTAGATAGTGGGTCTACCAAAGCCGATTGGATTGCTATAGACGAAAATGGGAAAGTGTTGTTCACCACTCAATCGTTAGGTTTGAATCCAGAAGTTTTGGATAAGGAAGAAATTATTGCCCGATTGGATGATAAATTTGATATCTCCCACAACAAAGACAAAGCAACTCATTTGTTCTTTTATGGAGCAGGTTGCGGAACGGATCGAATGAAAAATTTCTTGACAGAAGTTTTTGAAGCCTATTTTACCAAAGCGGCTGTTGTAGTTCACGAAGATACTTACGCTGCAGTTTATGCTACTACTCCAAAAGACGAGGAAGCTATAGTTTGTATTTTAGGAACGGGTTCAAATTGTAGTTATTTTGATGGTAAAGTTTTACATCAAAAAGTACAATCCTTGGGGTATATCGCCATGGATGATTGTTCAGGTAATCGTTTTGGACGCCATTTAATTCGAGGATAT
>CAYNDK010000111.1:0-9225 GCA_964395965.1 uncultured Flavobacterium sp. | reverse complement strand
AGTGGGGAAGTTGACTTTGCCGTCCCAGCAAATGGTGTCTTTGGTAATGTCGTCTTTCACGATGTAACGGTCTTTGGGAGAACGCCCTGTAAAGATACCCGTCTTTACAGCTACAGCACCACTTTCAGTAACCGCTCCTTTTTCATAACCACGGCAGTGGTGAGAAAGTTCGGCTTCATATAATTCTTGATAAGTTGGGTTGTAGGCCACTTCATGATAGCCTGTGATTCCCATTTCATGTAACTCTTGGATTAATTTGATATTTTTCATGGTCCTAAAATTTAGAGGTTGGTAAAAGGATTTACTTGTACTTATTTACTACATCAAAGTTCGCTACACCCCCCTCCAAAAACCCTGATATTTATCATGATTTCTAAAAATCTACGAAAACGATTTCTTTGTAAGTGATTGGTTTATAAAGGGTAGCGGAGAAGTTCCGCTTCATTTTTATGTAGCAGCCCACCCGTTTAAGAAGTAAATGCTTCACACTCAATTAACCACCTTTTAATGTGCTCTTTAATTTTTATTCCCAACATCAAATAACGTATATTTCATCACGCATCATTTCTTACACAGATTATTTTTCAATCTTGAACACTAACCCAAAAAACATTTGTAATTTTGTGCCACGATCAATAAAATACACAACAAAATAAGAACGATATGAGTCAGTTTGATGTTACCGTGATTGGATCAGGCCCTGGAGGATATGTGGCAGCGATCCGTTGCGCTCAATTAGGTTTTAAAACCGCTATTATTGAAAAATACAGTACGTTAGGAGGCACTTGTTTAAATGTAGGATGTATTCCTTCCAAAGCATTGTTGGCTTCTTCCCATCATTATGAAGAATTGCAACACTTTGCTGACCACGGTATTGAAGTGAGTGGTAAGGTGCAAGTGAACTTAGCCAAAATGATCGAACGCAAGCAACAAGTGGTGGATCAAACGTCTGGCGGTATTAAGTTCTTAATGGATAAAAATAAAATCACCGTATTTGAAGGAGTAGGTTCGTTTGTGGATGCTACCCATATCAATGTGGCAAAAAAGGACGGTTCTAACGAGGTGATAGAATCAAAATATACCATTATTGCAACCGGTTCAAAACCGTCTTCATTACCCTTTATCACAGTGGATAAAGAGCGCATCATTACATCTACTGAAGCGTTGAAGATGACTGAAGTGCCAAAGCATTTGGTGATTATCGGTGGGGGAGTGATTGGAATCGAATTGGGACAAGTGTACTTGCGTTTAGGGGCACAAGTTTCGGTAGTTGAATATCTTGACCGCATCATCCCAGGTATGGATGCTGGTTTATCGAAGGAGTTAACCAAAGTATTGAAAAAACAAGGCATGAAGTTTTATACTTCCCATAAAGTAAAAGAAGTTACCCGTAAAGGAAAAGCGGTAACAGTAAAAGCCGATGATGCCAAAGGAAATGAGTTGGTATTGGAAGGCGATTACTGTTTAGTAGCCGTAGGGCGTCGTCCGTATACTGACGGATTGAATGCTGAAGCGGCAGGCGTAAAAATTACCGAGCGAGGTCAAGTAGAGGTCAACGATCATTTGCAAACCACAGCGGCCAATATTTATGCGATTGGCGATGTAGTACGTGGTGCTATGTTGGCCCACAAAGCAGAGGAAGAAGGAGTAATGGTTGCCGAATACTTGGCAGGACAACGCCCACATATCGATTACAATTTGATTCCGGGTGTAGTATACACTTGGCCAGAAGTGGCAGGAGTGGGTAAAACAGAGGAACAGTTGAAAGAAGCCGGAATTGCTTATAAAGCGGGAAGTTTCCCTTTCAAAGCCTTGGGTAGAGCACGTGCAAGTGCCGATCTAGATGGATTTGTAAAAGTATTGGCCGATGCCAAAACCGATGAGATCTTAGGAATGCACATGATTGGTGCGCGTTGTGCCGACTTGATTGCCGAGGCAGTAGTTGCTATGGAATTCCGCGCATCAGCAGAAGATCTTGCGCGTATGTCACACGCACACCCAACATTTGCAGAAGCCATTAAAGAAGCAGCATTAGCCGCTACTGAAAACCGCGCGTTGCATGTTTAGGGGGTAGTCTTTGGGCATTAGTCTTTAGTCTTTAGACATTAGACATTAGACATTAGACATTAGACATTAGAATTTAGAATTTAGAATTTAAAAAAGCCTTGCTTGGTTATAGTGAGGCTTTTTTATTGTTGTAAGTTGTCTGTGGTTAGCAATTAGCTGTCAGTATTCAGTATTCAGTAGTTTAAGGATTAATGTTAAACATTTTAATTTTAGCTTGAAAACTTTAAAATGCTTCTGAGTTGCTGAGCTCCTAAGCTGCTGAGCAACTTGCGTTTTGTGCTACACTTTTACACCTTATCAACTTAGAAATAGCTTCTAAGCTGCTGAGCTGCTAAGCTACTGAGTAACTCACGTTTTGTGCTATATTTGTAAACTCTTTCCACTTTTCCACTTTCTGCTTACTGCGACTGAAAACTGCGACTGCTCTTCCGGCGTTGAGAACTTTAAACTTTAAACCTGAAACCTGAAACTTAACAAAGCTCCCGATCGATGCATAAATTGATAGGGCAGCGGAGATAGTACACAACCAAACGTCTAAAGTCTAAAGTCTAACATCTAAAATCTAAAATCTAAAATCTAAAATCTAAAATCTAAAGTCTAACATCCACCCACTAATTCCCAACAAAATTTCCTCAATCAAATCAGGTGTTGTACTTTTGCACGCGGTTGCGCTAGGGATGGAGGGATTGTTGGAGCTCGCCCGAAGCATGAGGGTAGCGACTCCCGACAGCCCGACCCCGGAAGTATGGAGGGGTAGCGCCCAAAAAATATTGTTCAACGAAACACAACTATTTTAAATACATATTTATGAAATTTTTTATTGACACGGCGAATTTGAATGACATTCGCGAGGCACAAGGATTAGGAATTTTGGATGGTGTAACGACCAATCCTTCGTTAATGGCGAAAGAGGGGATTACGGGAACCGACAATATTTTGAAGCATTATGTGGACATTTGCAATATCGTTGAAGGTGATGTGAGTGCAGAAGTGAATGCCACCGATTATGAAGGTATGGTGCGTGAGGGCGAACAGTTGGCCGACCTACATCCGCAGATTGTAGTGAAATTGCCGATGACGAAAGACGGTGTTCGTGCTTGTAAATATTTTTCAGACAAAGGCATCAAAACAAACGTGACGTTGGTATTTTCTGCAGGTCAGGCGATTTTAGCTGCCAAAGCAGGAGCCACTTATGTGTCGCCCTTCGTGGGTCGCTTGGATGATATTTCAACTGATGGGTTGAACTTGATTCAAGAAATTCGTGAAATCTATGATAACTACGGGTATGAAACGGAAATCTTGGCGGCTTCTGTACGTCATACCATGCATATTGTAAACTGCGCGAAGATTGGTGCGGATGTCATGACAGGTCCGTTGTCAGCTATCTTAGGGTTGTTGAAACACCCGTTAACCGATATTGGTTTGGCTCAGTTTATTGCCGACTATCAAAAAGGAAATCAATAATTGCGATACAAAAAAGCCCCGAGAATTTCGGGGCTTTTTTATTTCAGGTCTTCTTCAAAGCGGATGTCAAACATGTTGGTGAATCCGTTTTTGATGGTTTTATCTTTGTTGATGATTAAAGTTCGGTGCACTTTGGTAATCGCCCATTTGCTTTTGATGTCTTCGAAATTACTACAGTGGTACTGACGAATAGGACCGAAGTCATATTTTTCTAAGGCTTTTTTCCAAGTTTCGTAATCACGATCCAAATTGATTGCCACAAACTCATAATTTGGGTATTTCTTTTGGAGTTCGATCGCTTTTTTGTGCGCAGCAATAAGGTGTGAACTGAGTTTGTCGCTCCAAAAGAAGAGTATAGTGTTTTTCTGAATAAGGTCAGAAGAAGGTATGGATTTACCTTCAAGATTTTGTACGCGTACTTCGGGTAATGGTTTACCGTCGGTGAGTAAACTGATGGCTTTTCCTAGTTTTAGGATTTCATTCTTTTTACTCTTATCGGTTGAGATTTTGTAGTAGTGTTTTAAAAACTCCTGATTGTTGACCATATTTTGGTCTTCAAGTAAGTATTGAAAAGCGATACTGTTGACTACAATATTTTTGACCTTTTCGTTTTTAATGAGTGTATCCGCAATTTTGAGTTTGTTGATATTGGTTTTAAGTGCCAAATCGACTTCGGTGAAATGGTTGTGGTAATGGATGGAACCCACATTGTTGAGCATCAAATTGAGGTACATAACAAACGGGTTGAAGTCCGTTAACTTTTCATTACTAAAATCGATTGTTTTACGGAAGTCGTAATAATCTTTTGGGAGTTGATTGGTTACATCATTTCCGGTGCGCATTTTGTGAATAATGGGGTAAATTTCTTTACGGGTATAGTGGGGGTAAAGAAACATACCTTGGGCATAGATGTCAAAGTCGTCACTCCAGTTGATTTCTTCTTTTTTAGAAGTATAGAATTTTTGTATTTTTTTACATCATAATCAAATGTTTCAAACATATTGTTTTTCTCCTTTTCATTTCGGAGAAACATTTCCATCAAAAAGTTATTCTTTTGATCGCCACGTCCACAGAATACAATGGATTGGTCAAAATCTTTGGAATCGATATGCACCCGTAAGGAATCGTTTTTATCAAAATACACATACTGGTATTCAGGTTCGTGTTTGAATGAGTAGAGACCGGGCGCTAAGGAATCAAATTTTTTAAAGAAGGTATTGTCTTTGTTGAGCGGGATGGTATCAATAACCTGATTGTTTTGGCAAAAAAGCACATAACGATTTTGCGGATTTTCTACTTCGCCCCCAAAGTAGGCGGTATAGTTATCTGCGGCAAATTCACTTTTTTTACAGGAAGTAAACAGCGTAAAAAGCGCTGTTGTTAGACATAAATATGTTGAGGCAATTTTGCAATTCATCTACTATCCCTATTGTTATAAACAAATGTATTCACTAAAGGTCGATTATACTGTTAACCATTAGTTAAACTTCGATTGTGTTCCTATTCCGGTTGCGATACTACAAAAATTGATTTACATTTGAAAATTGAGCGATTAATTTAGAATGAAGCTACGAATTACAGTTGTGTTGGTTTGTCTAATAGTTAGTGTGCAAGCCCAAACGGATACTATTTTTAAGGGTTTGAATGTGAGTGCCTTGTGTCGTAATTTTGTGCAGTGGCAAGCTTATCATGATGCACAAATTGCTTTGTACAGTAATTTTGAAGCTATAGATGAACAGGGTGTGTCTATCACACGTTTGGCATTCATGCAAAAATTAGAAACCGGTTTGTATGTTTGTATTGCAAATCCTGAGCAACCCCAACAATACCGGTTGTTTAAACTAGAAAAAGATGCTAATCCGGG
Organism: uncultured Flavobacterium sp.; assembly: GCA_964395965.1. Classification (GTDB taxonomy): domain Bacteria; phylum Bacteroidota; class Bacteroidia; order Flavobacteriales; family Flavobacteriaceae; genus Flavobacterium. The sequence continues at coordinate 3,830 of CAYNDK010000111.1, read as the reverse complement.
TGTAGGAGCAATATTGAGTGAACAAGGTTTTAACGGAATACGACAAGTGCAATGGGAGGGAACAGAATTTCCCGCTCTGGATGCAATGGATTTGTCGGGAAAGCGCATTACCAATGCGAGTTGGAAAGATAACTATGTTGTGATTAAATGTTGGTATATTCACTGTCCGGTTTGTGTCAAAGAATTTCCTGAAGTCAATGCATTGGTTCAAGAATATTCGAGTTTGCGAAAGGATGTTATTTTTGTCAGTTTGGCCGAGGATCGTCCAGAAGATTTGAAGGTTTTTTTGAAGAAAAAGAAATTGGATTACTTGGTGATTCCCAGCATGAAAGACTTTATGAATCTCACTTTAGGTTTAAATGCATTTCCAACTCATTTTGTTTTGGATAAAGAAGGTAAAATCATCAAGGTTGTCGGATCTGTTGCCGCCTTAAAATGGGTATTGCAAACCTATTTAAAACCCTAAAAAAACAACATAAAAAAGGTGGGTTAAGTCGGGGTATTTGCTTACTTTTGCACCGAATTTAATAAAAACCTCGATACATGTTAACAGTATCTAATTTATCGGTACAGTTTGGTAAACGCGTTTTGTTTGATGAAGTGAATACTTCGTTTACGCAAGGCAACTGCTACGGAATCATCGGTGCCAATGGGGCCGGAAAATCTACGTTTCTTAAAATTTTAGCGGGCGACATGGACCCTACTTCGGGTCGTGTTATCTTGGAACCGGGTAAGCGTATGTCGGTTTTGAACCAGAACCACAATATGTTTGACGACCATACCGTATTGGAAACGGTATTGATGGGAAACAAAGTATTGCATGCGATTAAAACGGAGATGGACGCGTTGTATGCGGATTATTCGGATGAAAATGCAGACCGTATTGGAGAGTTGCAAATTCAATTTGATGAAATGAATGGTTGGAATGCTGACAGTGATGCGGCAGCTTTGTTGTCCAACTTAGGAATTACCGCTGATTTCCATTATACCTTGATGGCTGAGATGGAAGGAAAGTTGAAGGTACGTGTCCTTTTAGCGCAGGCATTATTTGGTAATCCAGATGTATTGATTATGGATGAGCCGACCAACGACTTGGACTTTGAAACCATTGGTTGGTTGGAGAATTTCTTAGCGAACTATGAAAACACGGTTATTGTGGTTTCCCACGACCGTCACTTTTTGGATGCGGTATGTACGCATATTTCTGACATTGATTTTAGTAAAATTACCCACTATTCGGGGAACTATACGTTTTGGTACGAGTCGAGTCAATTAGCGGCGAAACAACGTGCACAACAAAACAAAAAAGCCGAGGAGAAGAAACAAGAGTTGGAAGAGTTCATTCGTCGATTTAGTGCGAATGTGGCCAAATCAAAGCAGGCAACTTCACGTAAAAAGATGTTGGAGAAATTGAACTTGGACGAAATTAAACCGTCGAGTCGTCGTTATCCGGCCATTATTTTTGATCAAGAGCGTGAAGCAGGAGATCAGATTTTAAACATTCAAAATTTATCCGCTTCAATTGATGGAGAGGTGTTGTTTAAGAATGTGGATTTAAATATGGCCAAAGGGGACAAGATTGTTGTTTTCTCTAAAGATTCTCGTGCAACCACTGCTTTTTATGAGATTTTAAATGGTCATCTAGCTGCTGAATCAGGTACTTATGAATGGGGTGTAACAACCATTCAGTCGTATTTACCAAACGATAATCACGAGTTTTTCCAATCGGATATTAATTTGGTTGACTGGTTACGCCAATGGGCTAAAACCGAAGAAGAGCGTGATGAAGTATATGTTCGTGGCTTTTTAGGAAAAATGATTTTCTCGGGAGAGGAAGCTTTGAAAAAATGTAATGTATTGTCAGGAGGGGAGAAAGTACGTTGTATGTTGTCCCGCATGATGATGTTGCGTGCCAATGTATTAATGTTGGACGAACCCACCAATCACTTGGACTTGGAATCGATTACGGCATTTAACAACTCGTTGAAAAACTTCAAAGGTTCGGTGTTGTTTACAACCCATGACCACGAGTTTGCACAAACTGTAGCAACGCGGGTATTGGAATTGACTCCGAATGGAGCAATTGATCGTTACATGTCCTTTGATGATTATTTGGACGATCCTAAAGTGAAAGAATTACGTGCAAAGATGTATGTATAATTGATAAAAAATCCCGAGTGAATAACTCGGGATTTTTATTTAGGCTATTTTCTTTTTGTGTTTCCAACGTTTGTGTGTCCACATATAATATTCAGGTTGGCTGTAAATTTGTTCTTCAACTTTGGCCATGAAATACTCTGAGATTTTATAATCAGGTACCGACTTTACTTCTTCGGTTAACACTTCAAAGGTTCCAACATAATGACCTCGTTTTACTTTTTCAACACGCAAGTAAATCATGTTCATGTCGTAGCGTTTGGCTAGGGCTTCTGCGCCAATATGAATAGGAGTTTCAATTCCCATAAAATGGTGCCAATAAAGGTTGTCCCCCCAGCGTGGTGTTTGATCGCTCGCAAAACCATACACGCCCAAAACACCTTGACGGGCATTGGATTCAATGGTTTTTTTAGTTTCTTTTGTTGTAATTAAATAAGCTTTAAATCGGGAACGAATATTGCGAACCAACTGATCAAAGTGTTTGTTGTTGATGCGTTTGTAAATTGCGTACCCTTTAAAACTAATTACATTATTCATAGAAATTACCCATTCATAGCTGGCATAATGTGCGCACATTAGGGCAATACTTTTTCCTTTTTTTTCTAAATCAGTGTACACGTCAAGGTTGGTGTAGGTAAATCGTTTTTCGATTTCTTTTCGAGAAATAGAGAGCGTTTTAATCATTTCTAAAAACATATCACACAAATGGTGGTATGATTTTTTCTCGATGATTTTAATTTCTTCAAGTGATTTATCAGGAAAGGCCAACTGTAAATTGTGCCGTACGGTTTTCTTACGGTAACCGATTACTCTATAGACAAGTACATAAATGCAATCCGACAAGAAGTATAGGGCTGGAAAGGGCAGCTTTGAAATGGTCCAAATTAAGGGATAGAATAATAGGTATGCTAGTAAATGCATTCGAAATAATTTGTGCAAATATACAGGGAAAGCTTTAGCAATACTACGCTGTTAACAAATCTTAAGTTTTGTATTTTTACAAAAAAAAGAAAGATGACTATAGTATATGTCCTAATCGGTTTAACAATCTTAATTAGTATCAAAGGTTTTGAAGACCGTTTGTTCTTTCACCGGTATTTATTTCATGTGGGAGCCATTCGATCAGGTGATCAAATTCGGATGGTCTCGTCTGCCTTTCTTCATGCTGATTATACCCATTTGGCTTTCAATATGATTGCTTTGTACAGCTTTGCACCCGTGGTGGTTTACCAATTTGGAAACCTCACGTTTATTCTTATTTACATAGCAAGTTTATTGTTCGGAAATATGTTAAGTCTGTGGATGCATAAAGATCATCCGAGTTATACGGCAGTAGGCGCTTCAGGAGCTGTAACGGGGATAATATATTCAGCAATTTTATTAAATCCAATGGGCGAAGTGTATTTGTTTTTTATCCCTGTTGGTATTCCGTCCTTTTTGTTTGGTATTTTATACCTGTTTTATTCCATTTATGGGATGCGAACTCGTCGTGATTCTATCGGACACGATGCTCATTTTGGGGGAGCAATTGGCGGATTGGTTTTTACCCTAATGAAATTACCCATTTTAATTCAAATGAATCCCTTGTTAATCATTGGGTTGCTTATACCTATCCTACTTATGTTCGTTTTAGTTCGGATGGGGAAGCTGTAATGGCACGACTTTTGGTAACA
>CAYNDK010000110.1:0-9293 GCA_964395965.1 uncultured Flavobacterium sp. | reverse complement strand
TGGAAGTTATGTATGCCAAACTCAGTATTACGGGTGCCTATTTTAGTGTCAATCGATATCAAGAAGGGTATACGTTTTTAAAGTCAACAGAGGCGGATGTCAATCGTTCAAAAGATGACGAACCTAAACTGCATTTTCATACATTGATGGGTTCGTATTACAGTTATTTGGGGCAGAACCAACAAGCAGAATTTCATTTTGAGAAAGCCTTACAGATAGGAAAGAAGAATAAAGATAATTTATTGGATGCTTATCTGATCGATGTTTATAATGATTTCTCCAATCATTACAAAAAAAATGGCAATTTTGAGAAAGCCTTGTATTACCTGACGTTACATAAAGATTTAAAAGAAAAGGTCTACAACGATGAACGCAGCAAAAAAGCAAAAATAGCGGGTAGTCAAATTGAGATTGACGAATACCAACGCCAAATCGATAAAATTGAGGATGAAAAATCAAAGCAAAGTAAGTACTTAAAAGAGTCCAAACTCATTGTATTGTTGTTTGTCATCATCTTGTTTATCCTTTTGTTGCTTTTGTTTTCCTTATACAAAAACAATACCTTCCGTGAAAAGACGTTGACCGAACTGCAAGAAGCATACGCCGAATTGCAAGTAGCGAAAGAAAAAGCTGAAGAAGCCTCTCAATTAAAAACACAATTTGTATCAACTATCAGCCATGAATTGCGAACACCGCTGTATGGAGTAGTAGGAATTACCAATATTATTTTGGATGAACACAAAGAATTGGCCAATAGTCCTCACATCAATTCCTTAAAGTTTTCAGCCCGGTATTTACTTTCTTTAGTGAATGATTTATTGCAAATCAATAAAATTGAAGAGAATAAAATCACTTTGGAACACATGATTTTTAATATTCCCGATGAAATCAGTACCATTGTGGATTCTTTAGAATTCATTGCTTTAAAAAACAATAATAAATTACTGACCGAACTGGATCCAACCATTCCTGAGTTTTTGATTGGAGATAAATTGCGCTTGGCACAAGTTTTTATGAATTTGGTGAGTAATGCCTTAAAGTTCACCAAAGACGGTACTGTTAAAGTTGCAGCACATTTGGAACGAGTTGAAGGAACGCAATACCATATCCATTTCTCTGTTTCCGATACCGGTGTTGGAATTGCTCCTGAAGATCAGGAAAAAATCTTTGAAAAGTTTGTACAAATCGAGCGCAAAGAAGGGGATTATCAAGGTACTGGCTTGGGCTTGTCGATTGTACAACGATTAGTCGAACTCTTTGGCAGTTCGATACAACTTGAAAGTGAGTTAGGTAAAGGAACCACCTTTTCATTCACCATTGCCTTTGAAGCGGATGAATCAAAACGCAACGAAATTTTACACAACATTGATGTGGACCTGTCAACACTACAAGTGTATCGTATTTTGGTTGTTGAAGATAATAAGATTAACCAAGTGGTTACCAAGAAAATTTTGGAGAGCAATCATTTTAAATGCACCATATTGGATGATGGCTATGCGGCAATTGATGCTTTAGAAAACGAGCATTATGATATTGTGTTGATGGACATCAATATGCCTATTATCAACGGTTTTGAAACCACAAAGCTCATTCGTAAAAAAGGAATTCAAACGCCAGTAGTTGCATTAACCGCTTTTGATAAACAAGAAATAACAGAACAAGCCTTGTCGGTTGGTATTAATGACATCATTATTAAACCGTTTGAGCCCGCTAAGTTATTTCAGGTCATCAGTACGTTGATCGAGAAATAGGATTATTTCTTTTTGTTTCGGTTACCAAAGAATTTTTTACCCCCATTTCCTTTTTTCTTATTGCGAAAATCCTTCTTAGGAGGTGGTGTTCCGTTGGCTTGTGCTTCGGCAGCTTTTGCAGCGGCATCTTTCCAACCTAAGTCGTGGTCTTCTCGCACTTTAATTTTTAAACGAATAAGCTTTTCAATAGCCAACCAATAGGTCCACTCGTCTTTACCACATAAAGAAATCGCCAAACCTTCATTACCTGCACGCCCAGTTCGGCCAATGCGATGCACGTAGGTATCGGGAATATTAGGGATATCAAAATTAATTACAAAGGGAAGACTTTCAATATCGATTCCGCGAGCAGCTATATCTGTAGCGGCCAACAATTGGATTTCTTTTGTTTTAAAATGGTCCAACGCACGCTGACGAGCCGATTGGGACTTATCGCCGTGAATGGCCTCTGCCGTGAAGTTATTTTTCTTTAAAAATTTAACCACATTATCTGCACCGTGTTTGGTACGGGTAAAGATTAAGATTTGTTCACCGGGATAATTAGCGAGTATTTGCAGTAATAATTTGCGTTTGTCTTCTTTTTCTACCTGATATACGTATTGGGTAATTTTCTCAGCCGTTGATGCTACTGGAGTAACCGTTACGTATTTGGGTTGGGTTAGAAATGTTTCGGCCAATTCACGAATAGGAAGCGGCATTGTAGCTGAAAACAAAAGGGTTTGTCGGTTGTCAGGTGTTAGTTTGATAATCTTTTTGACATCATTAATAAACCCCATATCCAACATTAAGTCGGCTTCATCCAACACCAAATGGTGCAAGTGATCCAAATTGATATGACCTTGTTTATGCAAATCGAGTAAACGTCCAGGAGTAGCTATTAATACATCGACACCACGTTTTAATTGATCGACTTGAGGTACTTGGCTTACACCACCATAAATCACAGTGGATACAATATTGGTGTACCGGCCATAGGTTTGAAAACTTTCTTGAATTTGGATAGCCAATTCCCGTGTAGGAGTAATCACCAACGCACGAATATTTTTACGTTTTTTTGCAGATCCAACAATTGGATGTATTTGGTGAATAATGGGAATAGCAAACGCAGCGGTTTTACCAGTACCTGTTTGAGCACACCCAACTAAATCGGTTCCCTCCATGATAATAGGAATGGCTTGTTGTTGGATAGGTGTTGGTGCCTCGTAGCCTTCTTCAGCTACTGCTTGTTGTATGTTTCGAATTAATTGTAAGTCACTAAAAGTCATAAAAAAATAACCTTTCCATAGGGGAAAGGGTTTGCAAAGATAACCGCTTTTTAGTCCAAACTGTTTTTTGCTTTTATAAAATCCGTCATTAAATAACCAATTAGCTTGCCAACCATATGGTTGTTAGTTTCCGTATCTAGTGCTGGAGCCCCTTCACAAATGTGTAAATAACTAGCATTGGTGTGTTTTCCAAAAAAGTAAATGAATTGGCGTACTTCTTCCACAGAAAAGCCACTGGGTGTCATGGCACTACTAGGCACCAAGGGTAAGGCATCCATATCGATTTCAATTCCATAGGCATCTGATTTGATAAAATCATAAGCGATTTGCATTTCTAAACGAAACTCTTTTTCACCTCTAACTTTAATAGCGTCATAAGTATTGTATTGGATTTTATCTTTGAGGGATTTAAGTTGGTCCAATACGTTTTTGGAAGTATAACTTTCATGTAATCCGAAAATAAAATACTTTTTTAAAAAGCCTTCCTCAAAAGCATAGGAAAAACCATTGCCACTGTGTCGTCCTTCCATAATTCGAAAGTCCGAATGGGCATCAAGATTTACTGCATTGATGGGTTTACCTTTTCCAAGAGCTGTTCCTTTGATGTTGCCATAGGCGTTGTTGTGCCCTCCACCAATGATAATTGGAATTTTACCGCATTTCACAATTGTGCTGATAATGTGAGAAACCTCTTTATCGATTTTAGAAACCAATTCACTAAACTTTTTTCGATCGGGAGTACTCGAAAATTGCAAGTTTTCTGCTTCAAGATTATAAGCAGTAGTATCCAGTGTACCTAAAACAATAATTTGTGAGCCTTTGCAAAAGCGATTATGTTGAATATTGGCAATACTTCTTATTGCACTATCCCATGCAGTTGCAGCACCAGGACGACCATTGTTGGCACGAACACCAATGTCTTCAGGAATGCCAAAAAGAACAAATTTAGCTTCAGAATTTTTGAGAAAATTTGCTACATCTTCTCCGTCTGGAATGACGAGCATTTTTTCACCAAATTTTACCTCTCCACTTCGGTGATTGGTTACCTTAGAGAGGTCTATTTGCGTATAACGTTTGAGGTGTTCCATAAAAAAAGTTAACAGTCAAAAATAATATAATTCCTAAAACCGACGTTATAGAAGTTATAATTATTAAATTTGCTTAAATACAAAACCTTTTTGTTATGGAAAATCAAAAAAACAATTCCTTAAAGGCCATTATTTTAGTGCTGGTTTTATTGCTGTTAGGTAGTTTATTCTACATATTTAAATTAACTACGGATACGCAAAATCTAGAAACAAAAGTAACGGCAGTTGCTACAGAAAAAGACAACATTTTAAAAGATCTTCAAGAGTTGAAGGCTACGTATGATGCTGCAATTGCAGAAAATACATCCATGTCGGATGAATTAATTGCAGAGCGTGAAAAAGTAGTACAACTAATGGCACAATTAGAAAAAGCCAAAGGTGATGCTAGTGCCATGCGCAAATACAAAGAGCAATACAAGTCGCTTGAAACAAAAATGAAATCGTTAATGCAAGAAGTAGAAGTTCTTAAAGGAGAAAACCAAAAATTAACGAAGAATTTAGACAGTACAAATGTTGTATTGCAAGACTCTAAGAATTACAACCAAGTGTTGGTGGGTCAAAATGAAGAATTGACTAAGACTGTAGAAAAAGCCTCCAAACTATCTGTCCTTAATTTAAAAACTGCAGCCTACAAACAACGTAGCTCAGGCAAACAAATCGAAACCGACAAAGCTAGTCGTGCCGATGTGTTGAAAATCAGTTTTACCATTGCTGAAAATGCAGTAGCAAAATCAGGTGATAAAACGTATTATGTTCAAGTAATTGACGCTAAAAACAATGTGTTGGGCGATAAAGAAACCACTACTTTTGGTTCACAATCGTTGACCTACAGTTTCCAAGCGAAGGTGAAATATGAGAACAAAACGGTAAATGTATCGCAAGACCTACCGGGTAAAAACTTTGAGAAAGGTTCTTATTTTGTTAATATTTTTGACAAAGGAGAATTGGTTTCTAAGACGAGTTTTACTTTGCGATAATACGTTTCAAAAATAATTTAAAAGCCCGGTTATACCGGGCTTTTTTTATGCGATAACTTGACCATTGAGAATGACTTGTTCGATGCGATTGGATCCAAAAGCATAGGGGAGTTCATAGTAATGATTGATCGGTTGTGTGATTAATAGATTTGCTTTTTTACCCCGTGTGATACTTCCATGTGTTTCTGAAATACCCATGGCATACGCTCCATTTATTGTCGCTGCATTAATGGCTTCTTCGGGAGTCATTTTCATTTTAATGCAAGCGGTAGCCACAACAAAATTCATATTCCCAGACGGTGTCGTTCCTGGATTAAAGTCGGTGGCCAAAGCAAGTGGGAGTCCGGCCTGAATCATCCTACGTGCCGGCGTATACGGAATACTGATAAAATAGGAACAGGAGGGAAGTGCCACAGGCATTGTATCCGAATGTTTTAATACTTCGATATCGGCATCCGTAACAATCTCGAGATGGTCTACAGATAGCGCGCCATGTTTTACACAAGCAGCAATGCCATCGATAGCCGTAAATTGATTGACATGAATTTTTGGAATAAGGCCAAATTGTTTACCTGCTTCCATAAGGCGTTCCGTTTCTTCTACAGAGAAATAGCCAGTTTCACAAAATACATCCAAGTAATCAGCCAATTGTTCTTCAGCTATTTTGGGCAACATTTCATGGATGATCTGATTCAGATAACCCTCATGATTTTCTTTATATTCTGGCGGAAAAGCATGTGCCCCCAGAAAAGTAGCTTTGATGGCGATGGGGTAATTTTCGCGTAAGCGTTTAATCACACGCAACATTTTTAATTCACCTTCAACCGTCAAACCGTATCCGGATTTAATTTCAACTGCTCCCGTTCCTTGTCGAATCACTTCTTCAAGTCGCACTTTGGATTCTTCATACAATTGCTCTTCGGAAGTTTCATTGAGTCGTTTTGCCGAGTTGAGGATGCCGCCACCGCGTTGTGCTATTTCTTCATACGAGAGTCCGTTGATGCGGTCCACAAATTCTTGCACTCGGTTGCCCGCATAGACGATATGTGTGTGACTGTCAATCCATGACGGAAGAACAGTACGTCCAGTGGCGTCAATCGTGATGTCGGGATTGATTTTGGGACATTGCTCCATAGGGCCAAAATCAATAATTAAGTCATTTTCAATACATAAAAAGGCATTGGAAATGGAAGGCAATTGAGCCATTTCAGCACCAGAAACCTTAAGTATATTCGGTTCACGAATTTGAAGTAATTCCTTGATATTGGTAATAAGCGTTAGCATTGTAGATAATTTTCGTAAAAATACAGTTTAAAAGGAATAATTTCTAACTTTAGTCCAAATTCGATTCTTGTGCGAAAGATTAAATATAAAAAAGGGCGTAAGGTGCAACCTACGTTTTTAGAGTATACAGGGTCGCATACGCGAACCCAAACAGAAATACAGTTGTTTGTCTATGACAGTCAGGAACTCACCGAGTGTGAGGATTTTGAAGTCGCAGCATTAGCGAGTACGATAGAGCCCAATCGAATAAATTGGCTGAATGTTCATGGATTGAATGATGTTGGGATTATCCAAGAGGTATGTACATTCTTGAATGTAGACAATTTTATGATGGCCGACATTTTAAATACGACCAAACGCACCAAATTGGACGAGTACCATGAGGTTTTGTTTTTTAGTATAAAGTCGTTGTTGCCGGATGAAAATTCAGATAACATCACGGTTGAGCAGATCAGTTTTTTGCTAAAGAAAAATATGCTGGTTTCATTTCAGGAAAAGCGATCTGACTTCTTCACGCATTTACGGGAGCGTTTGCGAACGCATTCGGGAATTGTACGAGAAAAAGGAGCTGATTATCTCTTGTTTTTAATGTTGGATGCAGTTATGGAAAATTTTTACATAACTATTGAAAATGAAGAAGATAAAGTAGAGGAGTTAATCAATTTGTCAAAGCTTGGAAGCAGTCCATTAGTATTGGAGCAAATTGAAAAACATCGTGATAATTATAATTTTTTAAAGCGTTCAATTATTCCACTCAGGGATTCATTATATGCGATTAAATCGATTAAAGATGACAATGTCTTTAATTCGATAGAAGCACAGAACTATACCTTTTTTGAGCGATTGCATCAAAAGTCCTTAGAACTTTTAGAGCAAATTGATTATGATATGGCTACATTGGAAAGCGCCTCTAATTTTTATTTTGCATCACAAAGTCAAAAGATGAATGAAGTCATGAAAACCTTGACCGTGGTATCGGTGTTTTTTATGCCCTTGACATTTATTGTGGGTGTGTATGGGATGAATTTTGATAACATGCCCGAACTGCATTGGCAATATGGGTATTTCATCATCTTGGGTTTTATGATAATCCTTTTGTTGGGGATGATTTATTATTTCAAAAAAAAGAAATGGTACTAATGTTTATAACAACGTTAATAATTCTTTCTGAAATATTGTTCAAATCGATTTATTGCAGTACTTTTGGGGAGAATTCACAAATTATTCGCGAAAACAATGTTTGAATTTCAACAGTACCTAGGTTTTCTACTTTTCTTAATGATTTTCACAGCTGGTTTCTGGTTGATGATTTTCTTAGTACACTTCGTATTCTACTGGGTGTTTGGTGCAACTAAAGAGTTGTTACAAGAAAGAAAAGAGAAAAAAGCATTAGAGCAAGCGTAACGAACGCTGTTTTAATAAAAAAGTCCCGACAATTCGGGACTTTTTTTATGTCTATAATTTTGATTATCCTTGGTAATCACCACCATCAGAGTCATCACCACCATTACGACGTGGACGTTTTTCCTCTCTATCGTTTTTCGATTTATTGAATCGGTAGGTAAATGATAAGGTTACTTGGCGAACGCGCCATTGCATTACTGAGTAAGAATCGACAGTATCCGTATAGTTGTACATTCTGCGTTTACGGGAATTGAATACGTCATTTACGTTAAGAGCAAGTGTTCCTTTTTCTTTTAAAATATCTTTGCTGAACGCTAAATTCATACCAAAGATTCCCAACACACGACCCTGCGCTGTTTTTTGTTCTCCATTATAATTAGCATTGGTTTGCCAATCAATTTTACCGGGTAAGGTAATTTTTGAAGTAATACGCGACGACCATGTATTGGTAGATCGATCAAAGTTGATCACATAATCTTGCGTTCCTATGGTATAGGTATATTGCCCTTTTGTTTGTTGACGGAAGAAGTTAAAATTGGTATTGATTTTCCACCATTTGTAGGGTGTATAATTGAACGTAAATTCGAAACCACTTCGGTATTCATCAGCGATATTGGTTGGTGTAGTAATAATTACAGGAACACCATCAACAACATCTCCATTTGGTTTACGAATCATTTGCACCGTATTGGAGGTTTTATTGAAATAGGCTGAAGTGTTGAACGTTAATTTATCCCATTTTTTCAAATAACCAATGTCTACTGCATCCGTCAAAGAAGGATTTAAATCTGGATTTCCTTGAAAGATATTGATGTTGCTCGAATAGCTTGAAAATGGATTGATTTCACGACCTCTTGGACGGTTAATACGTTTACTATAGTTAATCGAAATGTTGGAATTATCATTTAACTCATAAGCAATAGTTGCAGAAGGGAAGTAGTTATCGTACTTTTTATTTTTGAAAATATTCTGTGTGTACTGATTGATATCAATATCAGAAGCTTCGTAACGTAATCCTCCAAGGAATGAGAATTTGTTTACTTTAGTTCCCAATTGTACATAGAAGGCGTTAACATGTTCGATATAATCTAAATTATTTGTAAAAGTTGTGTTGAGCACGCCGTTGTTGTACACTGCATAATTAGTGTTTAAGTCCGTAAAATTTCCACGATACCCTGCTTCAAACTGACTGTTTTTTCCGAAGGGAAGTACATAATCGGTTTGTGCTAAAATACGGTTTTGACGTTGGATGTTGGAAGAATTATCCAATCCAAAGGTGTTGGTCGTGTAGCGGAAATAGTCGATTGCTGCAAAATTATCATCTTTATTTTTTGAAACCGAAAAGTCAACGGTCAATTTATGCCCGTCGCGTTTGAATTTCTTCACCAAGTTAGAAGCATATTCAATATTCTCACTTTTTGCCGCTTCATCATTATTACGATAATCTGCGCCAAGATAGCTTGAAGCTGCGTCAAAATAGGTATAATTTACATCGTCTTCATTAGTTCCGGTATTGCGACGATA
>CAYNDK010000109.1:0-9321 GCA_964395965.1 uncultured Flavobacterium sp. | reverse complement strand
TGGTGCACATACCGATTCCCGTGCAACAGAAACTTATAATTTAATGTTATCCAATAACCGTGCAGCTTCAACTTTGGAGTACATAGTTACCCAAGGTGTCGATCGCAACCGTCTTCGTCATAAAGGATTTGGTGAAAGTATGCCACTCGTTAATTGTGGTGATAAATGTACTGAAGCTGAACACTCTATCAACCGACGATGTGAATTTAGAATTTTGAAATAATAAAAAAAAGCCGGAAAATAACTTCCGGCTTTTTCTTTGTAAAATTAGAGTGTGAAACCCATAGACCAACAAAAACTGTAAAGACTATGGTTGTGTAATAAAACCACTCAAATTTAATCTTATTCCTACGATTTGCGATTGTTGTAAAAGTTCAAAAAATATAGGTAAAAGGTCAATTTTGTTCCAGTTGATATTGCTTTGGAGTGATGCCGTATTTTTGTTTAAACGATTGGGTAAAACTCGACAAACTTTCATAGCCCACTTTGTGGTAAATATCACTCGGACGTTCTTTTTCTTTTGCTAATAATTCCCGAGAACGTTCCAACCGCTTTTCTTGAAACCATCGATTGGGTGATGTGTTATACATTCTTAGAAATTCCCGTTTGAACGTAGATAAACTCATGTGGCATAAAAATGCTAATTCTTCTAATGATAGACGCGCATAAATATTTTTCTCAATAATACCTCGCATTCTGCGTTCTGAATCCAATTTTTTAGACGTTTTACTTTTGTAAATTGAAATTACCTTTGGTCCATATTTTTGCGCTAAGTAAAGTAAAAGCTCTTCCAATTTATGTTCTATAAAATCAGGGCCTATGACAGATCCTGATTCATTAAGTAAACTCATAGATGTACTGTAACTTTTCACGAATTCATCTGTTTTAAGAACCATAACAGATGTTTCTGGGATTTGTCCATCAAAGTATTGGGGATACTTCATTTCAAAGCGATGAAGGAAAGCATCATTAAAAAAAACCAAAACACTACGAAATTGATGTTCTTTAGAGAGATGCTCTGACATTAAACAGTTTCCATTACGAACTAATATAAAGTGTTTGTCATCAACAATTTGTGTAGTATTGTTATGGGCTAATTCTTTTTTTCCCTCAAGAATTAAACTTACTACATTATGATGAAGCGTAATCTTCGTTTTACGATGTGCTTCTTGAACATTATAATTTAAACTAACAACATCGGGAACGGTGGTGTCAGGATTGATAAAAACGTGGGGCAATTCTAAGCGATTCATGATTTTTTTTTACCAAGATAAAAATTTATCGGCGGTTCTAAAACAAAAAAAATCCCGAAAAGCTCGGGATTTCTATTTTAATTTAATTTTTTAAATTCTTTGGGGTTAACCTCGTGCATAATTTCGTACACTTTTTCAAAGATATCCTCCACAGAAGGTTTGGAGAAATAGTCACCATCAGTACCATAGGCAGGACGGTGAGCTTTGGCGGTTAGGGTTTGTGGCGCGCTATCCAAATAACGGTATCCTTGTTGCTCTTCAAGGATTTGTTGTAAAATAAAGGCACTTGCTCCACCAGGAACATCTTCATCAATGACCAATAAACGATTGGTTTTTGCCAAACTTTTGACAATATCATGGTGGATATCAAAAGGTAATAGCGATTGAATATCGATGACTTCTGAACTGATTCCTACTGCTTCCAATTCATTGGCAGCTTGTTCAACCAAACGCAAGGTAGATCCGTAAGAAACCAAAGTAATATCTGTTCCTGTTTTCAGTGTTTCAACTACTCCTAATGGTGTTTTAAAAGCACCTAAATTAGTTGGCATTTTTTCTTTTAAACGGTAACCATTCAAACATTCTACAATAAGCGCAGGTTCGTCTTTCTCCATAAGTTGGTTATAAAAACCCGCTGCTTTGGTCATGTTTCTTGGAACCAGTACGTGTATCCCGCGAACAGCATTAATAATCATTCCCATTGGGGAACCCGAATGCCAAACGCCTTCTAA
Organism: uncultured Flavobacterium sp.; assembly: GCA_964395965.1. GTDB lineage: Bacteria > Bacteroidota > Bacteroidia > Flavobacteriales > Flavobacteriaceae > Flavobacterium. Next base: position 7,337 of record CAYNDK010000109.1, on the reverse strand, counting down.
ACGGTGACCGCGGGTACGAATGATTAAAGGTGCTTTTTGACGCCCTTTTGTTCGGTATTGTAAAGTGGCTAAGTCGTCACTCATGATTTGAATAGCGTACAACAAATAGTCCAAATATTGAATTTCTGCAATGGGACGTAAACCGCGCATCGCCATTCCAATTCCTTGACCTAAAATAGTCGCTTCTCGTATGCCCACATCGGCAACACGTAAGGCACCATATTTTTGCTGCATTCCCTCCAAACCTTGGTTGACATCACCAATTGTACCTGAATCTTCTCCGAAGATTAATGCTTCTGGGTATTTAGCAAATAAGGCATCAAAATTATCTCTGAGTACCAAACGTGCATCAACTTCTTCATCCTGGGCATTATACGTTGGTGGGACATCAGTACCCGTTAATGCATTGTCAGACGATTCAGAGAATAAATGCGAACTGTATTTGGGTTGTATTTTTGTTTTGTAACTAGCAATCCATTGATTCAAGATAGCTTGTCCATTTTCACCTAAGACTAAGCGAAGTGTTTTTCTTGCTGTAGCCAAAATATCTTTACGAATAGGTTCTTTGATTGCCGCTAAATCATTGGCTGCTTTTTCAATAAAAACTTGATTGGCACTTGAAACGGCTAGCGATTGAAGTAAGGCAACCAACTCTTTTTGTTCCTCTTTTATTGGAGTTATAAAAGCATTCCAAGCTGCTTTTTTCCCTTCTAAAACTTCTTTTTTGGTCGTTTCGTCTAGGGTAGTTAATTCTTCTGAAGTCGCTAAATTATTTGTAATAATCCATTCACGCATTTGCGCCAAACAGTCGTATTCTGCTTCCCAAGCTAAACGTTCTGCATTTTTGTAACGTTCATGACTTCCTGAAGTCGAGTGACCTTGTGGTTGGGTTAGTTCTTGAACATGAATAAGTACAGGAACATGTTCGCGACGTGCAATTTCAGCAGCTTTTTGATAGGTATCAATAAGTGCAGGATAGTCCCATCCTTTAACGGTGAATAATTCATAGCCTATTCCGTCTTCTTCCCGTTGGAACCCTTTTAAAATTTCTGAAATACTTTCTTTCGTTGTTTGGTGACGCGCATGAACTGAGATTCCGTATTCATCATCCCAAACACTCATAACCATTGGTACTTGTAGTACCCCAGCCGCATTGATAGTTTCAAAAAATAATCCCTCTGATGTAGACGCATTACCTATGGTTCCCCAAGCAATCTCATTTCCATTTACAGAAAATTTATCTTGCTGTATTTCAGTAACATGACGGTAAATTTTGGAAGCTTGTGCCAATCCCAATAAACGAGGCATTTGTCCAGCGGTTGGCGAAATGTCAGAACTCGAGTTCTTTTGTTGAGTAAGGTTTTTCCATTGCCCATTTTCATCTAACGAATGGGTCGCAAAATGACCACCCATTTGTCTTCCTGCACTCATAGGGTCAAAATCCAAATCGGTATGCCCATATAATCCAGCAAAAAATTGTTCGATTGTCAAAGCTCCAATCGCCATCATGAACGTTTGGTCGCGGTAGTAACCTGAACGAAAATCTCCATTCTGGAATGCCTTGGCTAAAGCCAATTGCGGTACTTCTTTTCCGTCACCAAAAATACCAAACTTAGCTTTTCCGGTCAACACTTCTTTTCGTCCCAACAAACTACATTCACGACTAACTCGCGCTATCTTGTAATCGTTTAGAACAGCTGTTTTAAAATCTTCAAAAGTGATTTCAACTTTATTTTGTGCTTCTGTCATAGGACTTATTCGATTCAGTGAAAGTAACAAATTTAGATAAAAACCAAATACGTTGGTGCGTGTGTTAATAATTATTTTTTGAACTATCTTTAATTAATGGTTCAAAATCTTAGATTTAATTTTATTATATTTAAAAAATTAATCAAATGAATGCGATTAATAAATAAATTGTTCAAATTTAGAACCATTTTCTTGTAAATAATCCGACTAAAGAACGGGGATTTAATGTGACTACAAATCGGATTTTCTCGGCATACCCTGGATTACCAACATCCCAACCATTCGATGAATAGACGGGAAAATAGAGTTCGAAGTAATCCGTAACTAAATTAAGTCGAATGCCCGAGTCCATTTTGAAAACCGCATCATGCTGCTTGTCTTTGAGCATTCCAAAATCGGCATAGGCTTCAATCCAATTCCAAATACTTCCACTAATATTGGTGGATACCAGCCATTGATTGGCCAATTGATCAGTAAATCGACTTTTGAAACCGCCTTCGGCTGTGATATATTGTTGTCGAAATAAGCCATTACTTTCCGAACGTCCCAAAAAGGAATAGTCAAATAAATAGTCGGTTGGGCGTTCTAAAGCAAAACTAAAATAATCTTTCGTATCTCTATTTCGTGCAAAAACACCACCATAAAAACGAATATTTAATTGACGATTGTTTTCAAACAATTGCCGATAAATAATTTCGCCCGATGTTTTTATAAACTTTGAAGCTATTTGAACATCCGTACTGTAAGTGAAGGTTTTGGTAATTGTTGTTTTGGCATCTGTGAATCGTAAATCAAAAACCGAATAATGATTCTCACCCGTAGTCTTTACATAAAGGCTTGGCTGACGATTGACATAAACATTACGAAGATTGATTAACTGCGCATGATTTTTTCGCAGCGCCTTTTCACGTATGCGAAATTGAATAAAGGGAGTTAATTTCTCATAGGTCGCATCAGGTGCATAGCGATAATGACTGCCTCCAATGCCATAACGAATTGAATACAAATTAGAATGGCGCAAGTATTGGTTAAACGTAACATTAAATCCGCCCGACAACGAATTGGAAGTGGTTGAGAAAGAAGGGATAATATCAAAAGTTATGGGTTTGTCCAATACGGTTCGATTGTTTAAACTTAGCCCTAAAATCAATCCATCATAAAAGTTAAAACCCACTGTGGGGACATACATAATTTGGTTGTAAAAGGGATCTTCTAGATCTTTTAAAAAGCGAAATTTAAGAGGACGGTTGGAAATAAAAAAGGGTTTGAGTGATTTCCAATTGTTGCGTTGATTGAACTCAGGTACGACATTATGATAATTCAATACTATTTTATCGGCCTCTCTTCGCGAAAAAGTATACACACTGTCTTCTGAAGTAGGGTAGATCCATTCTTTAAAAACAACTTCTTTTTTCTTTACGCCATAAACCGGAATGGGAACAAAGGTGTGGGTGCGATTTTTTAGGGTAAACGAAACACTATCTTTCGTTTTGGTCACTTCATCAAATTTGTAATCAATGATTTCCCGTGAGTTGATAATAGTATCAAAATACCAATCCAGTTGTTGTCCACTGTTTTTTTCAATCAACGTTTTGAAGTCAGCCGTAGAGGCATTTTGGTGTTGAGCTAATGCGATAAACTCAAGAATCGTTTTATCAACTGTTGCTTTTCCTAAGTACTCTGCCAAATACCTGAAACTAAGTCCGGCCCTGTATTTTGAAGCAATTTTTTCATTAAACTTCAACAGATTTTCTTTCGATTCTCCAAGTGGTTGATCCAAGTTTTTACGAGCCATCAACATGTAAAAATAGCTGTATTGCTCATTGAAGTCCAACGAAAGAAGGCGATATCCTTTCAGGATTTTAATTTTCCCCAACGCCCCCATCATTTTATAATCAGGATAATGCTCGTCAATATATTGCATCATCACATATATTTGAATGGCATCAAACAACCAGTTGTCTTTCCGCGGATCCAAACGTAAGGTTCCCTTTAATCGGTTGTATAAGTAGGTTTTTAAAAATTTTAATTCGTAAACAAAATCATCAGGAAAGGGGCGGATGAAATTGGGTAATTGATTAAGTCCATAAAAAGGGTTGAGTTCATAATCGCGTTGGGTGATTGTGAATTTAGGGACTACAGTTGTGCCTAAACTTTGGTCCACATAGGCTCTAATTTTTTCTACGATTAATGCCTTGTGCATATCATTAATTCGACGTTCATTTAAATTGGACGTCAGTTCCAATCCCTCTGTTTTAAATCCTAAAAACTCTTTGTTTTTTACTAAATGTAAACGAACCTGTAAGCGATTTTTTCCTTCAAATAAATACGAAGTATCCGAAAAATGTTGTTGTTCTAAATCACTAATCGCATAATAACCGTTAGGGCGAACCGTCAAACGAACATCCATTGGGGCATTAGCGGCATCATCTACATTTAAATTGCTATACAATACAAACTCACCATCAATTTGTCGCGCCGGACTCAATATCCATTGGGTTAAATTGACCTCTCGGTCAGCATTATAGCCATAGCCTGTAAATGAAGCATCGGGTAGTTTTAAGATATACGTGAGTACTAAATGTATCCGTTCTCCAGAACCTAGAGCATGGGGTAAACAAACTTTTACAAGATCTGGATGTTCTTCCAAGCGATTCCAATCCAAAAGTGATTTTTGATCATCAATGATGGTAAGGCCGTTGGTCGAACCCCTTTGACGTTCGGAGGCGACATGAAAACTGCGAACAAATTCATCTGCAAATCGCTCGGCTAATGGAGTGTTTCGATCGGAATAGGCATGGTTCCAATCGTTTAAAATAATTTGGTGTAACGAATGGTCAGTTGTATTAACAAAAGTGAGTTCTTGATAGACCTTGATGCTGTATTTTTCAGGTAAATAATCTACGGTAAGTTCAGTCGTATGTTGGCCTAGTATTCCAAGGGAATAAAGAAACAGAACTAACGTGTAGCATATTTTTTTCAAGGTGTTTTCGGTTGGGGTTTAAAAAGGCTGTCCAAAACCACCTGAGTGAATTTGTAAGCCCCGTCTTTGTTCATGTGTCCGCAAGTAGAAAAGTACTTATCTTCAGTTACGGTATTTTCAAAGTTAAGGATTTCAGGATAAACCTTTTTAATTTGATTAAAATATTCTCGATTGAGTGTTTCAGTACAAATTGGCGTAGTCATGGCGATTAAATGGATGCCATGATCAGCACATAACTGTTTGATTTTTTCGTAAGCAATATTTCGTTTCGGCTTGTATTTACGTAAATCAGCGGGAACTAACGGATGTTGGTTTTCCATCAACGGATAAAATCCATCGCGATAGAGTTGATTAGTAGGTTCATTTGCAGCTGTTTTGAAAAACTCACGAAAACCCGTGCGGGCATCATAATGCATATACCGATAAAAGGGAATGTAGACCAAATAGGGATATTCATCAATGTTGTGGTAATAGTTGCGAATGGTCTCAGACTGGTGCAAATAAGGCATAAATAACGAACGAATCGCCTCAGAATGATCGTTGGTGTTGATGTTCAGGTCGACTTGTAAAATCAATGTTTTGATGTGGTAATTCCGCTCAATCATAAGTTCGAGCATTAATGCCGACTCTTCCAATCGCGATCGGGTTAATCCAAAGTTATAGGATTTTAACCCCGCTTTGTTAAATACCTCAGGCACAAAATGATTATTGACACGGGACGAACCTAAAAATACGACATCGTAGGATAAATCTTTGGAGTCATACAGGTAACTTATCTTATTGCGCTTGTTTGCACTATTGGTGTAAACAGTGGTATACAATACATCCAAGAGTACAAGCGTTAGGTAGGCCAATCCGATGATTTTCAAAAGGAAGTAAATAAACTTTTTCATTAGAATTGGAAATAGATAAAGTTCTTATAATCAGAATACACTCCTAAGGCAAAAAGAGCCGCAAGGCAAAGACTAAGCTTCAGTCCACTCCAACGACCCGATATCGGTTCGACCCGATAACGATGTACCCATTCAAACGCGATAAATACGAGTAATAATCCCAATAATTCGTAATTGTACCGTTCAATCGATAAATACTGTTCTTGGAATTTCCCTTGAGTAAACATTCTTTGTAAATAGGCAAGTGCTTTACTCAGATTTTCAGCACGGAAAAATACCCAAGCAATACAACTTAAAGCAAAAGTGAGCAGGATATTACAAACTGTTCGCACCGATTCCCAGTTGGGACGCATAACAATTTCATCAACATTTTTTCGATTGCGATCCAGTAGGAGTAAGGGTAAAAAATAGATGGCATTGATAAGTCCCCAAATTACAAAGGTCCAATTGGCTCCATGCCAAAAACCACTCACTAAAAAGATTATGAAGGTATTGCGAATACGCATGCTTTTTCCTCCAGTATTTCCTCCTAAGGGAATGTACAAATAATCCCGAAACCATGAGGATAATGAAATATGCCAACGCCGCCAAAACTCAGCAATATCCCGCGAAAAGTAAGGGTAATTAAAGTTCTTTAATAAGTCGATGCCAAACAATTTGGAAGTTCCCAACGCAATGTCTGAGTAGCCTGAGAAATCCCCATAGATTTGGAAGGCAAAATAAATTGCTCCTAAAATAAGTGACAACGAATTCATCGAACCCGCATGATTGAAGATTTCATTGGCATAATTGGCACAGGAATCCGCAATAACGATTTTTTTTACTAAACCCCAAATGATTTGGTATACTCCTTCTTTGGCTTTTTCAAAGTTAAAATCACGCCTAACTTTTAATTGGGGGAGTAGGTGAGTAGCACGTTCAATAGGCCCTGCAACAAGCAACGGAAAGTAACTCACAAACAAGGAATAATCGACAAAGTTACGCTCTGCTTTAATCCTTCCATAATAGATGTCAATAATATAGGACAATCCATGAAAGGTATAAAACGAAATCCCTACAGGTAATATCACATCGAGTACATAAGGATGCACTTGAAACCCAAATCCAGAAAGTAACGCCGCAAAAGAAGTAGCGAAAAAATTGTAGTATTTAAAAACTCCAAGAAAACCCACATTGATTCCGACACATAACCATAACCAACGCAACCTGCCCGCACGGGTTTCTTGTTTCTCAATAAACAACGCACAACTGTAATCCAATAAAGTCGAGAAAATTAATAGAAACAAAAACTTCCAATCCCAACAAGCATAAAAGTAATAACTCGCCAAAATCAACAAAAGATTTTGGCCCTCACGACGACGTCCACCAATTATCCAATACAAGATAAAGACGATAGGTAAAAAAGCCGCAAAATGTAACGAGTTGAAATACATGTTAGTTTTTAGTCATCGGTTAACAGTTGGCAGTGATCAGTGATCAGTAATCAGTCATCAGTAATCAGTCATCAGTCATCAGTCATCAGAGATCAGTCATCAGGGATCAGTCATCAGTGATCAGTCATCAGTGATCAGTCATCAGCTGTCAGTTATTCGTATACACTATTGAAAATCGCTCTCTTACACTGTACACTGTATACTGTATACTGAATACTGTATACTGAATACTGAATACTGAATACTGAATACTGAATACTGAATACTGAATACTGAATA
>CAYNDK010000108.1:2235-9679 GCA_964395965.1 uncultured Flavobacterium sp. | reverse complement strand
AGCAACGTTTTCCCGATGCAGAATTTTTATTTGTAGGTGCTCAAGATAAAATGGAAATGCAAAAAGTGCCTCAAGCGGGGTATTCCATAGAAGGTTTGTGGATTGCTGGATTACAACGCAAATTGACACTTCAAAACATGATGTTCCCTTTCAAATTGTTGAGCAGTTTATGGAAGTCGCGTCGCATCATCAAACAGTTTCAGCCGGATGTAGTCATCGGAACAGGAGGTTTTGCTAGTGGTCCCTTATTGCAAGTGGCGAATAGTAAAGGAATCCCAACTGTAGTACAAGAACAAAATTCCTACCCTGGAATTACCAATAAATTATTAAGTAAAAAAGCGAATGCTATTTGTGTTGCCTATGAAAATTTAGAGCGTTTTTTCCCTAAAGAAAAAATTGTTTTTACGGGCAATCCTGTTCGTCAAGATTTACTTGATCTTTCCCACAAACAAGAGGAGGGTAAAACCTATTTCCAATTGGATGCCACAAAGAAAACCCTTTTGGTTTTGGGTGGAAGTTTGGGGGCTCGTCGCATCAATCAATTGATTGCTAAAGAACTAGATTTCTTGCTGGAACAAGGGATTCAAGTGTTCTGGCAATGCGGCAAATTGTATTATGAAGAGTACAAACATTTTAATGAAAAACCCAATGTGCACGTTACAGCATTTATCGATCGAATGGATTTGATTTATGCTGCTGCCGATGTGGTCATTTCACGGGCAGGTGCTTCTTCGGTATCGGAGTTATGTTTGGTAGGAAAGCCAACAATTTTTATACCTTCTCCCAATGTGGCAGAAGATCATCAAACCAAAAATGCTAAAGCGATTGTCGATAAAGGCGGTGCTTTGTTGTTGAAAGAAATGGAATTGGAGGAGAAGTTTGAAGCGACTTTTACCGATGTGTTAACTAATGAAAGTCTGCAGCAGCAATTGAGTACAGCCATGAAGCAATTGGGTAAGCCAAATGCGACTCGTGATATTGTAGATGAAATAGTAAAATTAATGCGTTAAGAAATGAATCTAAATCAAATTCAAAATGTCTATTTTATCGGTATCGGTGGTATTGGAATGAGTGCCTTAGCCCGGTATTTCCAATTCATTGGGAAAAACGTGGCTGGATATGACAAAACGCCAACAATGCTTACAGATGAGTTAGTAGCTGGCGGTATGGTAATTCATTTTGAAGATACGATTGCGGCTATTCCAACTAATTTTACAAAAGAAAATACCTTGGTGGTCATTACACCAGCTATTCCTAAAAACCATTCAGAATGGAATCATTTGGCTGATAATGGTTATGTTATAAAAAAACGCGCTGAAGTGCTCGGCATTATCACTCAAGATACCTATTGTTTTGCAGTAGCGGGGACTCATGGAAAAACAACGACTTCGAGTATTCTAGGTCATATTTTATTTGAAAGTGGCGCAGATGTTACCGCTTTTTTGGGCGGAATTGTAGAAAATTACCATTCTAATTTAATCGGACAAGGGAAAACTATTTCTGTGGTTGAAGCCGATGAATTTGATCGTTCTTTCTTGCATTTGCATCCGGATTTGGCTTGTGTTACTTCAATGGACGCGGATCACTTGGATATATATGGTGATGTTACGGCAATTCAGGATTCGTTCCGAGAATTTGCAGCCAAAGTAACCGACCCGAAACATTTATTTATTCCGAAAGGATTGCCGCTTGAGGGAACTACTTTAGCGATTAATGAAGATGCTGATTTTGTGGCGCATAATATACGAATTGAAAACAGTGCTTATGTTTTTGATGTAAAAACGCCAACAGAAACTATTCAAAATATTGCCTTTGGCTTGCCAGGGCATCACAATTTAATGAATGCCTTAACCGCTTTAGCAATGGCTTACACGTACGGCACCCCAACCGGTTCCATTGCTAAAGCTTTGGCTTCATTTCAAGGCGTACAACGACGATTTTCGTATCAAATTAAAACGGATGCGAAAGTGTATATTGACGATTATGCGCACCATCCAACTGAAATTAATGCCGTATACCAAGCGGTAAGAGAATTATATCCCGGGAAAAAAGTTACTGCTGTTTTTCAACCGCATTTATTTAGCCGAACAAAGGATTTTGTTGACGGATTTGCGGCCAGTTTGTCCCAGTTTGATGAAGTGCTTTTGTTGGAGATTTATCCAGCACGCGAACTCCCCATGGAAGGTGTAAATTCAGCTTGGTTGATGAGTAAAATGACCAACCCGAATGTGCGCTTAATTGCCAAAGAAGAACTTGTACAAGAACTTGTGGATAACGATGCTCCTGTTATCGTTACAATAGGAGCCGGTGATATTGGAGAAATGGTACCAAAAATTAAAAAAGCATTGGGATGAAATTTTTCACTTGGATCAACGTTCGATTACTGTTAATCGTAGTATTGGCGGGGTTTTTGTATGCATTTGCACAAGTGCGAAATGGGCAACGAATCCTTAAAAAAACAGAGGTGGTTTTTGTGGGTGAAAACGGCAATTTTGTCCGCCAGGAAACGGTTAATAAATTGTTAATAGAAAATAAAACAGACCTGCGAAGCATTCGTTTAGAGCAGTTAAATTTGGATAAATTGGAGTCTTCTGTCAACCAAAATCCAATGATTGAGAAATCAGAGGTTTACGTGAGTGTTGACGGGGTTTTACGGGCTGAAGTGACACCGCGCACGCCCGTGGCTCGCTTTTTTGGGGATGGCCGTTCTTTTTACATTGATCAAATGGGTAAAGAAATGCCGCTTTCAGAAAACCACTCAGCACGTGTGCCTATTGTGGTTGGAAATGTATCAGAGAAAACATTACCCAAGTTAGCCGAAGTCTTCAATCAAATTCACAAAGATGATTTTCTAAAAAAGAACATCGTTGGAGTGAAAGTGTTGCCAGATGAAAGTCTGGAATTGACAAGTCGTAATTTTAACTACACCATTGAGTTTGGCAAGATGGTTCGTGTAGAGCGAAAGTTTAAAAATTACAAAGCTTTTTTTCAAAAAGCGGTCAATGACAGTACAATTGAAAAATACAAGCGCATCAACTTACGTTTTACAAAACAAGTGGTATGCACCCGATAAACAAACAGAAAGTGTCAATTTTTGAAACTATGAACCAGAAAGAAAACATTGCCGTTGGATTAGACATTGGAACGACCAAGATTGTGACCATGATCGGAAAGAAAAACGAATATGGTAAACTTGAAATCTTAGGCGTTGGTAAAGCCAAAAGTTTAGGAGTGTCTCGAGGTGTGGTCAACAATATTACGCAGACCATTCAGTCGATTCAACAAGCTGTGTTGGAGGCAGAAGAAAATTCAGGCTACAAAATTAATGATGTAGTGGTGGGTATTGCCGGTCAACATATTCGTAGTATTCAGCATACAGACTACTTAATCCGAAGCAATTCAGATGAAGTTATCGGTGAGAAAGATATTCAATTGCTTATTGATCAAGTGAGTAAACTGGCGATGTTGCCAGGTGAGGAAATCATTCATGTTTTACCACAAGAATTCAAAATAGACGGTCAATCCGATATCAAAGAACCTATCGGGATGTATGGCGGGCGTTTGGAAGCAAGTTTTCACGTAGTTGTGGGGCAGGCATCGTCGATTCGTAATATTGGTCGTTGTGTGCAAAGTTCGGGAATTGAATTGTCGGGCTTAACACTTGAACCTTTAGCGTCTGCCGATGCAGTTTTGAGTCAAGAAGAGAAAGAAGCGGGTGTAGCTTTAATCGACATTGGAGGGGGGACTACAGATTTAGCAATCTTCAAAGATGGAATTATTCGGCATACAGCTGTTATTCCTTTCGGGGGTAATGTGATCACAGAAGATATTAAAGAAGGTTGTTCGATTATCGAAAAGCAAGCTGAATTATTGAAAGTGAAGTTTGGTTCAGCTTGGCCTGGTGAAAACAAAGACAACGAAATTGTATCCATCCCAGGTGTACGTGGACGAGATCCAAAAGAGATTTCATTAAAAAACCTTTCAAAAATTATTCATGCCCGAGTAGTTGAGATTATTGAGCAAGTTTTTGCTGAGATCAAAGCCTATGGACATGAGAATCCAAGAAAAAAACTAATTGCAGGTATAGTTTTAACAGGAGGAGGTTCCCAATTAAAACACATTAAGCAATTGGTAGAATATATTACAGGAATTGATACTCGTTTGGGATATCCCAACGAGCACTTAGCGGGTAATTCTAGCGAAGAAATTTCAAGTCCGATGTACGCAACTGCTGTAGGTTTGGTGATGAATAGTGTGGCCAATAATACACAAAGTGCTTACAAAATTGAATTACAGGCGCCACAACCGATCGCACAACCGGTTTACCAACAGCCTGTAGCCCCACAACCGGTTCAGATTTTTGATCAACCTGTTGTGTCACAAGAGCCTGTGGTTCAAGAAACACCCAAAGCTCCTGTTCAAGAACAAGTGACTACAGAAAGTACGATTCGAAGATCATTCTTCGATCGATATGTAGACAAAATCAAAGATTTCTTAGATAACGCAGAATAAGTAGACAAAAACACAATATCAAACAAAACCAAAATCGTATGATGAGCAACTCAGAATTTGGAAGCATCTCATTTGATTTGCCTAAAAACCAATCAAATGTTATAAAAGTTATCGGTGTTGGTGGCGGTGGAAGCAACGCTATCAATCACATGTTCAAACAAGGTATTAAAGGAGTAGATTTCGTTGTTTGTAATACAGATGCACAAGCATTACAAAACAGCGCAGTTCCCAATAAAATCCAGTTAGGTGTAGGCTTGACAGAGGGATTGGGAGCGGGAGCTAATCCTGAAGTAGGCCAACAATCTGCTATTGAAAGTATTGCAGAGATTGAAAAAATGTTGGATAGTAATACCAAAATGGTGTTTATCACTGCCGGTATGGGTGGTGGAACAGGAACCGGTGCTGCGCCAGTAATTGCTCAGTTGGCAAAAGAACGCGATATTCTTACGGTAGGTATTGTAACTATCCCTTTTCAGTTTGAAGGAAAAGTTCGCTCAGAGCAAGCAATGGCTGGAGTTGAGCGTTTACGTAAACAAGTGGATTCGTTGATTGTAATTAACAACAACAAGTTGCGCGAAGTTTATGGTAACTTAGGCTTCAAAGCTGGGTTCTCTAAAGCCGACGAGGTATTGTCTACAGCCTCTCGTGGAATTGCGGAAGTAATTACACACCACTATACACAAAATATCGACTTAAAAGATGCGAAGACGGTATTGTCAAACAGCGGTACAGCGATCATGGGATCAGCGACAGCTGTGGGTGAAAACCGTGCTAAAGATGCTATTGTTTCAGCCTTGGATTCGCCACTTTTAAATGATAATAAAATCAATGGAGCTAAAAACGTATTGTTGCTTATCGTTTCTGGTTCTAGTGAAATTACCATAGATGAAATCGGTGAGATCAACGATCATATTCAAACCGAAGCGGGATACAATGCCAACATTATTATGGGGGTAGGGGAAGACGAGTCACTTGGTGATGCAATTGCGGTAACCATTATCGCCACAGGATTTACAACCGATCAACAAGCAGAAATCGTGAATACTGAACCACGCAAAATCATTCATTCCTTGGAAGATGAGCAACGTTTAGTGCGTGATTTAAGTCAAAAACCAGTAGAAGTTTTTGAAAATCGTATTGAAACTCCAGTTGAGGAAGTTATTCCAGCACCAGTAGCTGAAATTCCTGCAGTTGAAGAAAAAGTGGTTTTTGAATTATTGGATGATGAAGCTCCTGTAGCCTTTACACCACCAGTAATCAATGAAAACGAATTAATTCCTATGAATGAATTCATTCGTAATTTGGATGTGACATTCGAAATAGTTTCACCGATCAAAGACTTAGATTTTTCGTTTTCAACACCTGTAGAAGCTGCACCTGTGGCACCCGTTTCAACACCAGTTACACCTACAGTAGTCAATGATATTTTTGTAAATGAGCCTCAGCAAGTAGCATTCCGTGAAGAAGCACAGCCTTCTTTTACATTTGATTTACCTGTAAGTGAGCCTGTAGCTCCTGTAGCACAACACGAACAAAAAATAGTTTTTGATTTAACAGAGGAAACTAAAAATATCAAAGTAAATGAGCATGTAGAATTCGTGCCAGTAACTGAGGTGGATAATGGTGTAGTACGTTATTCGTTAGAAGAATACATGGAAATTGAAAATGAGTTATTAGGTTCTTCAAAACCAGCGGTAGCTGAAACTAAAATCGAAGAAAAAATCGATGAAGAATTAAATTTCTCTACAAAAGTTGCGGCAGAGCCAGTTCAGCCTAAGTATGCAGCGTTTGCTTCTGATGAAATTTCACCAGTTGAGATGAGTATTGAAGAGACGTTACGTATGCGTGCCGATGAGCGTCGAAGAAAGTTGAAAGATTTCAATTATAAATTTCACAACAATCCTTCTCGCGTTGATGAATTGGAAAAAGAACCCGCATACAAAAGAATGGGCGTAGATTTAAATGCTTCAGCAAATCAAAATACACAGTCGAGAATGTCGTTAGGGACAGATAGCAATGATGATATTCAATTGCGTTCCAACAATTCATTCTTACACGATAATGTAGATTAAATCATAAGTTAATTAAAGATGGGTAACCCGGAAGAAATTGTTTCTTTCGGGTTATTTTTTTACCTTTGGCACTCTAAAATTCGCGAAAGCGAAAAATTGTACACTAATCCTTTAATTCTGAAGAAGATGAGTTTGGAAGCCCAAATTATGGACGAAATGAAAAACGCAATGCGTGCTAAAGATACTGTAGCTTTAGAAGCTTTGCGTGCAATCAAGTCAGGAATCATTTTAGCGAAAACCGAAGCGGGAGCCTCAGATACCTTAGCACCAGAGGATGAGATTAAATTATTACAAAAATTGGTGAAACAACGTAAAGATAGTGCTGCAATTTATACAGAGCAAGGTCGTGCTGATTTGGCAGAACCTGAATTAGCTCAGGTTGCAGTTATTGAGAAGTTTTTACCAGCTCAAATGAGCGAAGCTGATGTAGAAGCTGCTGTTGCACAAATCATTGCTGAAAACGGATTTTCAGGAATGGCTGCAATGGGGCAAGTGATGGGTATTGCTTCAAAAGCTTTAGCCGGTCAAACCGACGGAAAAACAATTTCAACCATCGTAAAAAAACTTTTAGCATAATTTAATTTAGAATTTAACATTCAAAATAATATATTGGCTGCGTAGTTCAACTGGATAGAATATCAGATTTCGGCTCTGAGGGTTGGGGGTTCGAATCCCTTCGCGGTCACGAATAAATAAAACAGCTGGAAAGAAATTAAAATTTATTTTAAAATTTCTTTCCAGCTGTTTTATTTTCAAAGCGGAGCTTTGAGGGATCAACGAAGTTGAATCCCATTCGTGGAATTGGATTTATTTTAAAATTTCTTTCCAGCTGTTTTATTTTCAAAGCGGAGCTTTGAGGG
>CAYNDK010000108.1:0-2135 GCA_964395965.1 uncultured Flavobacterium sp. | reverse complement strand
AACAACGAAGTTGAATCCCATTCGTAGTATTGGGTTCTTTTTTAAATTTCTTTCCAGCTGTTTTATTTTCAAAGCGGAGCATTGAGGGATCAACGAAGTTGAATCCCATTCGTAGAATTGGATTTATTTTAAAATTTCTTTCCAGCTGTTTTATTTTTAAAGCGGAGCTTTGAGGCAACTACGAAGTTGAATCCCCTTCGTGGTATTGGATTCGTTTTAAAATTTCTTTCCAGTCGTTTTATTTTCAAAGCGGAGCTTTGAGGGATCAACGGAGTTGAAACCCATTTGTACAATTGAAAATTTTTATAATACTGCTTTACCAATCCATTTCCCTATCTTTGGATTTTACCTGCACATGGGAGAAGTTATCGCAATTTTACTTTTGTTAATGATCGTACTGGTTTTTGCCGTACTCATTTTTTATTTTTTCATCAATATTCTCGATTATTTTTTAGCCTCACTTTTTGGTCGTCCATTGCGCATTCCCTTTCGTTGGAAAACCAAAAAACTTTCCCTTTCACAGTCCAGTTTATTGCACCACTATTTTTCGTTTTACCGACGCTTATCACCCAAACGGCGTATCGAATTTGAACACCGCGTGGCGCATTTTTTGGAAGTGTATGAATTTCATGGAAGGGATTTCGAAATTACCGAGGAAGTTCGAATGTTAGTTGCAGGCACGTATGTGATGCTGACTTTCGGATTTCGGGATTATCTTGCCGATGTGTTCGAACGAGTCATTGTATATCCTGAAGTTTATTATTCCAATATTACCGAACAATACCATAAAGGCGAGTTTAATCCAGGAATGCGTGCTGTAGTCTTTTCTTGGGCTGATCTACTAGAAGGACATTCTATTGAAAATGATAACCTTAATCTGGGAATTCACGAATTTACCCATGTACTGCAACGTAACGCCTATCAAGAAGGAAATACAACAGCCTCCGTATTTAAACGACATTTTGATGCTTTGATGGAATTTGTAAAACATCCCAATGTCCAACATCAAATCGTGGAATCTAAGTATTTTCGGGAATATGCGTTTACCAATGAATACGAGTTTCTAGCGGTGGTTATCGAACATTATTATGAAACCCCAAACGAATTTCGAGCAAAGTTCCCTAATCTTTTTAAAAAAGTGAGTAGGATGCTCAATAGTGCTCACGCGCTTCAATTACCAGAAAATCGTATATAAAGCCGCTAAAATTCCTAAAATAATCAAACTCCAAACCGTAAAGGATGGGGTCGTTTTGAATAAAGTAGCATCGATTTCTAAGCCATTGGTTGGCACTCCTTTTTTGTGTTCATATAGGCTAATGGCAGCCATTCCTACAACACAAATTAAGAAAACAAAGCCCATACGATCGACAAACGGTATTTCATAAATTCCCTCCGCATTCGGAACGGCAAAGCCCGTGCTGTAAAGGAATTCTAAATTCACCATGCCGGGTAAGAATTTGAAAAGCAGGGAAAGAAGGAATCCGCCAATCGTAGCAAATAATGCCGCATTGGAGGTGGTTTTTTTCCAGAAAAAGCCCAAAATAAACATGGCAAAGATGCCCGGACTCACAAAGCCCGTGTATTCTTGAATGTATTGGAATCCTCCTTTTTTATCTATACCTAACAATGGTGCTACAATAATAGCGATTAGTAAAGCGGCAACAACAACTTGCTTGCCTACTTTAACCAATTGTGCTTCCGATGCGGGTTCGGTTCGGTTTTTATTATAAACATCTAAGGTGAAAATGGTCGCAATACTGTTGGCTTTTCCTGCTAATGAAGCGACAATTGCTGCAGTTAGTGCCGCAAAGGACAAACCTTTTAAACCAACAGGGAGTAAGTTCAATAAGGTAGGATAAGCCCGGTCAGGGTTCAAACTGCCGTCTTGCATCAACTCAGCGCCAAAATACCCTTTTTGATACAATACATAAGCCGCTATCCCTGGAATGACCACTATGATGGGCATTAATAGTTTTAAAAAGGCAGCAAACAAAATCCCCCCACGCGCTGTTTTTAAGTCGGCTCCCAAAGCCCGTTGCGTGATGTATTGGTTACAGCCCCAATAATTCAAATTGATAATAAGCATCCCCCCAATCAAAACCGATAACCCGGGAAGGTCCATATAGTTGGGATTG
>CAYNDK010000107.1:0-9825 GCA_964395965.1 uncultured Flavobacterium sp. | reverse complement strand
CAAAAGTATAATCCATTTCTAGTTTACGCAAATTTATTTAGACTAATTTTAAATAAATAATAAAACCTGCTCAAAATGAACAGGTTTTGGATTATTTTTTTGTCGATTTATTCTTGCGCCCCCAATAGATGAGAAACCCTGTGACGGGTAAAGCTGCTATACATAAACTGCAAATAAAGGCAATAATTTTTCCGGATAATCCTAAAATTGCCCCCGTATGGATATCGTAGTTCATCCTCATGATGTAATCGGCAGTTGCACTTTTGTCAAGAGTGTTATAAATATGGTTCACTTCGTTTTCGGTTCCGGTTTTTGGGTCAAAATAATGGTAGTTGGTTTTCCAATACGTACCCTCTTCACAATTTGCATTGGCTGCAATTGCCGTAGTATCCGTTTCTGGTGGATGCACTTCATAATAATAGGCATTTGGATATATTTTTTGTAATTGATTAAGGGCAATATCCAAGCCTTTCTGGGATTCTTGTAAGGTAAATGAAGGTACAGTTGGGTCGGTATAGACTAATGATTTTTCACCGCCAAATAGGGTGTAATACCCATAAGCAAACCAAGGGAAACCCCATACTAATCCAGTAAATGCAAAAAGAAGAGCTATTGGAAACACATAAAAACCTGTAACTGTATGTAGATCATAATTTTTACGTCGCCATTGGGTTGTTTTTTTCCAAATAAATCGAAAACGTTGTTTGCTATTTTGCCATTTTTTTGGCCACCATAAAACAATTCCCGTTACTACCAGTAAGGTAAAAACTAAAGTAGCGGATGCAATTACTGTTTGGCCAATTTCCGGAGGTAACCATAAATAAAAATGTCCGTCCAATACCCAACGGAAGAAACCCGAATTTTCATTTACAACCCGAATTACTTTTCCCGTATATGGATTAAGGTAGGCGATGTAATAATAATTGGGTTCATAATGATAGAAAATCGCTTCAGCTGCCCGATCTTTTCCATAATATTTTAGCGCATGCAATGTTTTATTCGGGAGAAGTTCTTGAGCACATTGTTGAAGTTGTGAAGGAGGAATAACTGGAGTATTCTGATTTTCCACGTATTTATATGTTTCAGTAAGGTCAAGAATTTCTTCTTGAAAGGCATATAAGCAACCTGTAATGGCAATTATAAATACAATAATTCCAGAGGTAAGTCCAAGGATCAAATGTAGCAATCGAATACTTTTTTTCATAACCAATTTTAAATATCATACTCCCCACAGTAGTAGGGAGTATGAATAAACAAAACAAAATAAACCTAGATTAAAATTTATAGGTGATACCTGCATTAAGACTACGCATACGTTGTGGCGTCACGGTAGACCAACCCGAGTAATATTTTTCATTAGTGAGGTTGTTAACCTTTAAAATTAGATTGAAGGCTCCTGTGCTGTAAGAAATGCTGGAGTTCAAAACAGTGTATTCGGGTAAGGTAAATGTTCCAATATTGGCGCGGTTTAATGTCTTGTATTCACTCGCATAATTTCCGCCAAAACCAAAACCTAGTCCTTTCCATTTTCCTTGGTTTAAGGTATAAGATGCCCAAAGATTGGCTAAATTTTGTGGCCCTGATTCTTCTGGACGTAATCCTAAATAACCATCGCCAGGATTATCTTTAGTGATTTCAGCATCGTTATAACTGTAACCCGTGATAATATTTAAACCTTTGATAGGGTTTAAAGTTACACTAAAATCAAGTCCTTTACTCACCATTTCGCCACCTTGGATTGCACCATTTATGTTGTTGGGATCACCCATCACACGGTTGTTAACTTTGATGTTGTAATAACTTAATGAGGCTGAAAGGATATCTTTATATAAGTTAGTTTTTAAACCAAACTCATATTGATTGGCATGTTCTGGGTCAAAAGTTTGTAACCGGGAATTGGAACCATCGGCATCCGCCACTTGTCTTGGGTCAACATAGGCAAATCCATTCATATAGTTTCCAAAAACCGATACTTTGTTTTCAATCAATTGGTATACAGCACCAAATTTTGGAGAAAGTGTCGTTTGGTCTTTAATTTTTTCAGTGCTGTAATAGCTAGTTAATCCGCTGAAATTGTCAATCCGTAAGCTTGCCATTACAGAAAGTTTTGGTGTAAAATTGATTACATCAGAAACATACGCACTTAGAATTTGTTGAGTGGCAGTAGAGGCTCCTTCAAAAGATCCCACTAATAGCGCATCGGTTCCTGCTTGGGTTAAATCACCTGAATCGGTTTGATTTTGCAATGAAACAATGCCATTGGCTCTCCACCCCGAACTGCTATTTAAAATATCTTGACGGGCATAATCCAAACCAACAACCATTCGATTACGAATTGTACCCAATTTAAAATCACCTATGAAGTTTTGTTGAATATCCGTTACGTTGGTCGAACCATTTCGTTTTGAAATAAATCGTGTGAATTCATTGCCATTGCCACTATCCCACAAATAGGAGTAATACCCGTCAGTTTTTGTGTTGCTTCGGGACAAGGCTGTCTGTGATGTCCAATTTTTATCCAATTTATAGAGCATTTGGGTTTGCATATTAAAAGTAGGATTGGACATTGTCAATTCATTTGAAGTGTATGATTTCCGGAAATTTTTATCAAAAACAGCCATGTCAGTGAAGGAGAGTGGCGTGTAGCGATTTAAGAATACCATCGGTGCATAGGCACCATTTTTTTGAGTAAACTCTGTATTTACTAAGAAGGTTAAGCGATCATTTACCTTGTAACTTAATGAAGGCGCTACAAAAAGACTTTTAGTAAAACCTGCATCTTGAAAAGAATTTTCATTAGTATAGGCCGCGTTGATTCGAACATTCAACCCGTTTTTTAAAGGAGTATTAACATCCAATGTGATGCGATCCATGCCAAAGGTTCCTGATGTATAACCTATTTCGCCTCCAAATTTATCATGGGGTCTTTTGGTAACGATATTGATTAATCCGCCGTAAGAAATAAAGGAACTTCCAAAGAGCGTACCTGACGGGCCCTTGATTACTTCAATATTGTCAATGTTGATGGGGTCTACTACACCATTGTTGATACCAGGTAATCCATTGATCATCGTAGGTTGAACAGAAAAACCACGAATAGAGTAAAATTCTGCTCCATCACCACCACGACCAGTCGATTCCCATAAACGAGTCACTCCAGTTGCATTTTTGAGCGCATCATTAAAATTTGTTATGACTTGCTCTTTCATCAACTCTGCAGTTACTGTGTTGTAAACTTGCGGATTTTCGATGTTTCGCAAAGGCATTTTCGAAACCGTTGTGCTTTTTTCTCTTTTGTATTTGTATTTGTTGTTGACAACGACTTCGTTTAAAGTTGCCGTTGAATCTTTGCTTTGCTCTTGGGCAAAACCCTTAAGACTTATTAGCGTCAAGAGGATAGGTAGGCTATATTTTTTCATTTTATTTAGAATAAATTAAAATAACGGAGCAAATGTAATGAGTTGAAAGCCTATTTGCAATATTTATTTAGACTAATTTTAAATAAAACTATAAAGTGTTGATATGTTATTGTTTGGGAATAAAAAAAGGCTCAATTTTGTGAGCCTTTATCTGTGTTTTGAGTTGTTTCTGTCGATTTCGACCAAAGATACGTCTGTTTCTTGGGTTGTTTTCTAACGATTCCGCTTTCCGTTTGTTTGATTTTGCCATCTTTTTGAAGACGAAATTCAATTTTTGAAGGGTAATCATTTTTTGGATTTTCAAATAGAACTAAACTGTCGGCATCTTTAGTCAATTGAAAGGTGAGGGGAGTATCTCCTTTTTCGCCTTTAACGGTAGAAGTATAAAGCAAATGGTCTTCGCGTTGCTGCATTTCAATGTTTTCGCGATGTAATGTGTCTTTTTTTTCCCCTTTCACAAAATAGGCAGTACCGGTAAACGTACTGTCATTTTCTATTTTCCATTGCATTTGCAATACTCCTAAAGAATCCTGTTGTTCCCAATTTCCCTCTAGAAATGCGGCTTTGTTCAATTCTTCAAATCGAATTTCTTTACCAAATGCATCATATTTTTTACACGATACTGAGCTAATTCCCAGTAGTAATAGACTCAAAATTATTTTTTTCATGGATGAGATTTTTTCATCGGAAAAACTTCGGAAACGGTTTTTCCTTTTTGTGTTCCAAAGATAGTCGCTACAAGACTATCTTCCGTGATTTTTTTATACACAATTCGTGTGGGGAAGTCATGTTGAGCATTTTCAAATTCAAGATTTCCGTTTTCGAGTTTTGTAGCAGTAAATGCTACTGGCTGTTCGTTATTTTGATTTCGAACAGAAACGATATATTCCCAATTTGATCCGGATTTCACCAAATCGATGTGTTCATAAAAAACGGTGTCTTTTTTTACCAAAACAAAACTTTCCGCTTTCCAGTGATGGGCATCTGTTTTTTGCCAATTTTCATGAAATTCCATTGTTGGAGTGACGTTAGTCCATGAGCCCTCTAACCATTTGAATGGATCTTCTTGTGATGTACAACTTATAAAAGTTGAAAGGATTACAATGAGAAAGAGGATTTGTTTCATATTTAGGAAAGCATAGTGTGACAAATTTATAACAGAAAGAGTTGTCTTGTATGCATTTCTAGGTAAAAAATAAATACGAGAACATCACATTTTATTGTATTTTTGCATTCCAAAAAAAGGAGTATCATACTATGTTAGAGCGTTTACAATATGTTAAACAACGATTTGACGAAGTTTCCGATTTGATTATTCAACCGGATGTTATCGCAGATCAAAAGCGTTATGTTCAATTGAATCAGGAATATAAAAACCTGAAAGCATTGGTGGAAAAACGTGATGAGTACGTTCGTTTGACCGATAACCTCAATGAAGCCAATGAAATTTTAGCCGATGGATCAGATGCAGAAATGGTAGAAATGGCCAAAATGCAATTGGAAGAAGCGAAAGATCGTTTGCCTCAATTGGAAGAGGAAATCAAGTTCATGTTGATTCCAAAAGATCCAGAGGATGCGAAAAACGTTATGGTTGAAATTCGTGCCGGAACCGGAGGTGATGAAGCTTCTTTGTTTGCCGGAGATTTGTACCGAATGTATACCAAATATTGCGAAAATAAAGGTTGGCGAACCTCTACAGTTGACTTTAATGAAGGAACTTCAGGAGGATTTAAAGAAGTAATTTTTGAAGTTTCTGGAGAAGATGTTTACGGAACACTAAAATTTGAAGCAGGGGTACATCGCGTACAACGTGTTCCTAAAACGGAAACACAAGGACGTGTTCACACCTCAGCAGCAACAGTGATGGTTTTACCAGAAGCAGAGGAGTTTGATGTGCAAATTGATATGAATGATGTTCGTATCGATTTATTCTGTTCTTCGGGTCCTGGAGGTCAATCGGTAAACACGACTAAGTCGGCAGTGCGTATGACACACATCCCAACTGGATTGGTAGCTCAATGTCAAGATGAAAAATCACAACATAAAAATAAAGACAAAGCATTGTCGGTTTTACGTTCGCGTTTGTACGAAATGGAATTAGCCAAAAAACAAGAGGAAGATGCCAAAAAACGTAATTCTCAAGTAAGTTCGGGTGACCGTTCTGCAAAGATTCGGACCTATAATTTCCCTCAAGGACGTGTAACGGATCACCGAATAGGAATGGATATTTTTGATATGGATGGTGTATTAAATGGAAATATTCAGAAATTCATTGATGAACTCCAATTGGTTGCCAATACTGAAAAATTAAAAGAAAGCGAAGTTTTTTAAAAATCCAAACCCGAACTACTGTTCGGGTTTTTTTATACAAAGAAACCCGGCCTTTAAGTGACCGGGTGTGCATCAGAGTATATAGCGACTACTAAGAATTTTACATTAAATGCTTATTAATGCTTCGTAAGTTGTCCAAATGGTCAAACACTTCTTCCTCTTGAGGCGATTTGCCAAATGTGGTAATTTGTGTAATTCCATTTTGCGCAGAAGCCAATAATTGTTTTCCTTTTGCGGCAATTGTTTTACGCGTGTTTTTTCCCTTTTCAGGAGCAATTAATGCACCTACTGCGGAGCCGGCGAATAATCCGCCTAACGCCATCCAAACATTTTTCATTTTCATAACGTCCGTTTTAAAGGTTTATATTTTTTTTCCGTTAATGATTTTAACCATGATTACCATTACTGCTAAAACAAGTACAAAGTGAATGGTACTTCCTACATCCAAGACCAAATAACCAATGGCCCACATGAGGGTTAAAAACAAAGCAATAATGTATAATAAGTTATTCATAACGATCATTCTCTTAAAATTTTAAAGTAGCAAATAGTGTAAAATTGCTGTTTTTTCCATCTGGAAATGTGTAATTCACTCCTCCAAAAGATTGTTCTTTACCGATAGTTCGTAAGCCGTAATTATAGCGAGCTCCTAAACCAAAGGGACCGAAGTCAAGTCCAACACCACCCGATAATCCATAATCAAATCGATTAAAATCATCTTCATTGTAGGTTTGTTCAAAATTGACGGTACCGTTGGGGTCTTCATTGGTAATACGCGCATCAACGAGGTAGGCGATGTAAGGACCAAAATGTACATTGAGTACAGGAAGAATATTGGCTTTAATCAAAACCGGTACTTCTAGATAACTCAATCCAAATTTTGTTTTGCCTTGCGCAAATACATTATTATATTGAAGTTCGGCTCCTTTCATCGTAAAATTGAATTCGGGTTGAAAAGCAACATTGTTCGAAATTGGAGCCTCAATAAAAATACCTGCTGTTAGACCCGTAAGCATATTTTTATCATCAACATCTTTAGTGTAAAGGTTGGAGAAACTAAATCCACCTCTAACGCCTACCTTTGTTGTGGCTGAAGTTGTGGTTTCTTGGGCTACCGCTCTAAAACCAAACAGCATCGTCATGATGGCTGTACTTAAGATTACTTTTTTCATAGCTAAGTGTGTTAAGTTTATGATACAAAATTGGGGAAAGGTGGGGTAAAAAGGGTTACAGGATTTTCAGGACCTGTTACAAAATTTCAAGATTATTCCGTTGTATATGGGAAACGCCCTTTTGAAACATAAGGAAATTGCTTTTGATGAATTCGAATCATTTCCTCTGGATGCTCATCGCAATATGTTTCTACTCGAACTTTTGCCATTTTGTACATTGAATATCCTCCTATAAATTCGGGTAATTCTTTACAACGCATCCATTGTTTGTTCCAATAAAAAATGTACTCTTCTTCTACAGTGTCAAAATAGGCACTCATGTTTGGGAAGTAGTAATAACGAAATCCCATAGCATTAACTTTTGATTCAGGTTTTGTTACTTCAGGTGCACTATACGTTGAATTGGTATTCAACGAGACAGTTGATGTAAGTCCAGCTTCTAAATCTTGTGCTTGTAGTAGCAAAATACTCCCAAAAACACATCCTAAGGTGATTAACTTTTTCATAGCAATTTTGATTAATGTTAATTACCTTACAAAGGTCGGGTAGGCTAGCGCCATGTATGTTATACTTCTTTTGGAATCTGTTATAGAATTTTCATCTAATCGATTAAATGGGTAATAAAACTTCTATTTCTGTTCCCACTTCTGGAGTTCCTGTGGCTTTAATCGAACCTTTGTGATTCTCTACTATTTTTTTACAGATAGCCAACCCAATTCCTGTTCCGGAATATTCTTCACGACTGTGAAGTCGATTGAAGAGTTCGAAGATTTTTTCAGCATATTCTGGTTCAAATCCAATTCCGTTGTCTTTAAAAACGAAAAGATGGAAAGTTTCATCACTGTTTTTTAATGTATTGTGCTTTTTTATAACTGCTGTTGAAATAGTAATCTCGGGTTGTATATCGGATTTAGCATATTTCAGCGAATTTCCAATTATATTGATGAATAACTGTTGAATTTGAAAAGGGATAACAGATAGTTTCGGAAGTGGCATTACCTCAATTTTAGCCTGCTTTTCTTCAATAACCTGATTGAGTTCAGATAAGGCATTTTCCATCAATAAATTAAGATCGGTGGTCTCAAAAACTTGTTCTGATTTATTTGCTCTTGAAAATTGAAGTAAATCATCTATCAATGAACGCATACGGCCTGCGGCGACTTTAATACGATCAAGGTATTGAGCTCCAGAATCTGATAAATGGTCTTTTTCTTTATCTTCTAGTCGTGAAATGAACGTTTGTATTTTTCGTAAAGGTTCTTGTAGATCATGACTGGCGACATAATTGAAGGCCGATAATTCTCGGTTACTGTTCTCCAAATCTCTATTTTGTTGTTCCAATTCATCATTTTTAAGAACGTCTTGTGTGATATCAATGGTAGATCCCACAATTAATCGACTTCCTGTTTCTGTTAAAATTACTTTACCTGCTGATCGCACATGTTTAAGTGTTTTGTCAGGGGTAACTATTCGGTAATTAATATCGGGAATTGAAGTTTTATTTTCGTTTTCTTTAAGTATAGATTGAACGCGAGCTTTATCATCAGGATGGATATAATGTAATAGATTTTCAAAAGTTGGTTTTACAAAATTTGGGTCGACACCCATAATGGCATATAAACTGGCAGAAAAATACCATTCGTTTTTTTCTAAATTACAACTCCAATTTCCATAGTTTCCGATAAACTCACCCAAACGATTTGCTTCATTCGAAAGAAGCAATTGTTCGTGAGTTGCTTTTAATGACTGGTAGCTTTTTATAAAACCAATAAATGACAATACGACCAACGTTAATGTAACCAATAATGTCAGGTAAATAAACAATGGGGTGTTATTTTGAATTTCTTTATCGGCAAGATGGCGTTTTGTTAAGAGTTGGTCTTCAAGCGCTATCATTTTTTCGACATGAACCTGTATAGAATCCATTACCATTTTACCTTGGAGTAAATTGTTACGAAGTAATTCACGATCTGTTTTGAATTTTGATGAAGCAATGATGGCTCTATTTACAATCGAAAATTTTTGATTACACAAGCGGCGAATCGATACAATATGATTGGTTTGAATTTTATTGTCAACAACCATGTCATTTATGGTGTTAATCGATTTTACGATTCCCTTTTTAGAATTATTTAATTTTTCAACCAAAGAATTATCGCCTGTTAATAGAAAATTTCGGCGTTCAATCTCCAAATCTTTAATGTTGGTAAATAATTTCTCGATTTCAAGTGTAACTTCGTAAGAATGAAGTACCGATTCACGAGATTTGTTTAACGAACTGATGTGTTTAAACGTAATTCCTGCTATAAAAAACATGATAGCTACCGACACTACAAACGTAAGGACGAGAAAAAGGGGCGAGTTATAAAATCGTTTTTTAAAAATCATAACCTAATTACATGCGCAATAAAAAGTTGTCTTTATTTAAGCCCGATGTGTGGTATTGCCAATTTATAGTAACTACATCTGAAAGTACTTTTTTTAGAGCGTTAAAGTCACTCGGTTTTTTTATGTAGATGTTGGCTCCCAAGACAAAGGTTTCTTCAATATGTTCTTCCGATGATGATGTAGAATAGATGGCAATAGCCATGCTGTCAAATCGGGAGTTGGCTTTGATTTCTTGCAAACATTCCATGCCGTTTTTCCTAGGCATATTTAAATCCAAAAACAGAACTTGAGGTAAAATTGCTTCTTCTTGATTTAAATAATTCATCAAATCTTGACCGTCTTTGAACGTATCTACTTTGGTTTTCATTTTGAGTTCACTAAAGGCATCGGTAAAAAACAAACGATCAT
This sequence comes from uncultured Flavobacterium sp., assembly GCA_964395965.1. Taxonomy (GTDB): domain Bacteria; phylum Bacteroidota; class Bacteroidia; order Flavobacteriales; family Flavobacteriaceae; genus Flavobacterium. The sequence continues at coordinate 107 of CAYNDK010000107.1, read as the reverse complement.
CTTCATCATCGTCTGCTAATGCGATATGGATGTATTCTTTTTGAAGCATAGAATTTATTTTTGGTTGGAAAGATCGCGACGTTTGCTAATTATACGTTGAAATTGCG
>CAYNDK010000106.1:0-9959 GCA_964395965.1 uncultured Flavobacterium sp. | reverse complement strand
ACAAATGAGGATACCGATTTTGGCAAATTTCGTTTGGAAAACTTTATAGCCTAAATCTCCTGGTATAAAATAGAATTTTTCATAAAAGGCTGGATCATCCGGAATATGCATTTTTCGGTATTTCCCAAGGTAAGATCCATCTGCATCAAGTACAGCAGTGGTATTGTGATAAATACCATGTGTACGTTTTTCAAAAAGAGAAGCGATAATCACAACACCCAATTCCTTAGCAACTTCAGAAAGTGCATCGGTACTGGGACCTGGAATGGCTTCTGCGAGTTGGAAGTTGTCGTAATCTTCCACATCACAAAAATATAAGGAAGTAAATAATTCCTGAAGACAAACAATTTGTGCTCCTTTTTCGGCAGCAACTCGAACTTCACGAATTGCTTTTTCAAGGTTGGCTGCTTTGTCGTTTGAACACGTCATTTGCACCAATCCAACATTTACTTTTGACATAGTGTTTGAAAAATTTTTGCAAAAATAGGGAAATAATGCCAATCAAAAGTAAATTATTTGGCAATCAAGGTGGACTGAAATTCTACTAAAACCGATTCATTTTTTGTCGATCTGGGTAAATAATTGTATAAATAAAACTCAGGATTGCGGTGATAATGATGTTAAAAAAAGTGGGATAGACTTGGTAACCATCTGAAGCATCATCAGAGAAAAAAAGTTGAAAGAAAAAGCCACTATCATCATATTCACAGGTAGGGCAGTAAATAATCGTACAAATGACAAAATTGACGAGATTTAAAAGCACCAAAACGGCAACGAAAATGATTAGTTTACGAATCGAAATCATAGTTTTTGTTTGAGAGTGTATTTCAAATATACAAGAAAATAAGAAGTTCAAGAAACTTCGAATAGTAAAAAATAAAACCCCGTAGGAACGGGGCTTTGTTTATTTTCGAATACGATGTTGTGAGATGATTTCTTTGAGTTTATTTTTGATACTTTGCCCCGAATCGGCGACCATTTGTTCATTGCTAGGAAAAGGAACGGCTACATTTTCAAAATAGGGTAGATAATTACTCTCACAAGCTTGTTTATTGCCTTTGTATTTGGCGTAAATATGTTCAAACACAAATTCACTACTCAAAGGAAAAGTATCTAACAATTGGTTGCTCTTAAAGTCGATGTAATCAATTTTAGCGGTGACTTGAACGGATTTTAGTTGGCGAAATTCGTAGATTGTTGCAGTTACGGTTCGCATATCATCAACCATTACAAAATTCCCTTGTTGATCTTTGATAGGATTGCCATTAGCATCTAATGCCTTTTTTTGTCCGACTTTAACTTGTTTCTCTTTCACAAATTCTTTTTCCTTCATTTGTTCGGGAGAAATAGCAATGTTCCTGAAATTAACGATAATTCCATAATCATAAGTAATGCCTTTGATTCGGTTGCTGTGGTAAACCGTCCAGGGGTCATTTAATCCAAATGTACTAAAGTCCAATAAATCATTTTCTAAACGGACGGGAATGACCATATTCGTTTCATTTTTGGTGTAGACACTTACGTAATCTGTTCCTTTTTGACGCGCTTCTTCCATTAATTTATCGGCGTCTTTGAAACCGGGTGATAATTGTTGCAAGTATTTCAAATCCTCATAAGCTCTTCGGAAATTCATTTTATCACGAGTTGCTAAAAGCGCTTTGGAATTGTCATACAAGCGCTTAGCCAATGCATTTTTACTGCTTACGATTTGATCGGAGTAATCCTCAAAGGCAAAATTGGCTTGTCGATTACCATTCAATACTTTTAGTGGTAGAATGGGTTTGATCAACTCCTGACGGTTGTGTAGTGCTAAATAAGTATTGTAGATTTTTTCAGCATTGGATGGATTGGCATCTTTAAACCAAAGAGTAATGTTTTGCAGATCGCGTTCTTTGGCTTTGGCAAAGGCTTCCTCTAAAAATAGTACATAGTCTTGCTTTCCTTTGGCATCTTTCCGATTCCGTAAATTTTCGACAGCAATTTGAATGGCCTCGTCATAGTTTCCAGAAGTTAGCGCATCCCTCGTTTGCTGTACACCACAACTGAAAGTGATAAAAAGTAGACTAAGTAAAAGGGTTAGTTTTTTCATGGTCAATTACGATTTAAGTGGTAAAGCGGGTAACAGTTTGCTCGCACATTCTCCAAAACCAATGCGGATAGTTTCATTTTGACAAAAACCGCGAATGATTACTGTATCATTGTCATTGATGAATTTTCGTTCTGAACCATCTTTCATAATTAAAGGATTTTTACCACCCCAAGTGAGTTCGAGCATCGAACCGTAACTATCGGGTGTCGGTCCTGATATTGTACCGCTACCCATCATGTCGCCGGCATTGACACGGCATCCGTTGATTGTGTGGTGGGCTAATTGTTGTGCCATCGTCCAGTACATGTATTTAAAGTTGGAACGCGACACAACGGTTTCTTCCGTGTGTTCGGGTTGAATTGCAACTTCAAGTTGGATGTCAAAGGCATGATCACCCTTTTGTTGTAAGTAGGGAAGAGGTTGCGGGTGCTGCTCCGGACTTGCCACTCGGAAGGGTTCAAGAGCATCCATGGTTACTATCCAAGGCGAAATGGAAGAAGCAAAGTTTTTAGCAAGAAATGGTCCAAGAGGTACATATTCCCATTTTTGGATATCACGCGCACTCCAGTCATTAAATAAAACCATTCCAAAAATATACTCTTCTGCTTCATTCACGGGAACATTTTCTCCCATGATATTCGCATCGGTGGTAATAAACGCCATCTCGAGTTCGAAGTCCACAAGTTTTGACGGACCAAACACGGGAGTGGTTGCATCAGCGGGTAATGTTTGTCCTAAAGGTCTATGTACCGGTACGCCAGAAGGAATGATGGTTGAACTTCTACCGTGATACCCTACTGGAATGTGCAACCAGTTGGGTAATAGTGCATTTGCGGGATCGCGGAACATCATGCCAACATTGGTGGCGTGCTCTTTACTACTGTAAAAGTCGGTATAATCACCAATTTGCACAGGTAAAAGCATTTCAATATCATCGATATGAAAGATGACTACCTTTTTGTGTTCTTCATTGTCGCGCAATTGACCGTTGTTAATTTCGAATATATCAGAAAGGCGATTTCGAATTTGACGCCATGTTTTTTTTCCATAGGAAATAAAATCATTGAGCGTATCTTGAAGAAACATATCGTCGGGTAGGTCGATACCTTCAAAATACCCTAATTGTTGAAGAGCGCCCATGTCAATTGCAAAATCGCCAATACGTGTACCGATAGTAATTACGTCTTCTTTAGTTAAAAAGACTCCGAATGGGATATTTTGAATGGGGAAATCACTGTTTTCTGAAACCGTAATCCAAGTTTTACGGGAAGGATCATTTGCATATTGTGGCATAACCGAAATGTTGATTTGTTGTTGAAAAATTTACAACCAAATATAGACCTTACAATCTATTTGACAAACAGAATTTGTAATTTTGGGGTGCTTTAATGAAAAATCCTTAAAAAATGCAACGAGACGAACAAATCTTCGATTTAATTCTGGACGAACAGGACAGACAACAACATGGTATTGAATTGATTGCTTCCGAAAACTTCGTAAGTGATCAAGTAATGGAGGCAGCAGGCTCTTGTCTGACGAATAAATATGCGGAAGGATATCCGGGAAAACGCTACTATGGTGGTTGTGAAGTAGTCGATATCGTTGAGCAAATTGCAATTGATCGTGCCAAAGCATTGTTTGGTGCCGAATATGTGAATGTACAACCCCACTCAGGTTCACAAGCGAATACTGCTGTATTTGCGGCTTGTTTAAAACCGGGGGATACTATATTAGGATTTGATTTGTCGCATGGGGGACATTTAACCCACGGTTCGCCGGTTAACTTTTCGGGTAAATTATACCGTCCAGTATTTTATGGTGTGGAAAAAGAAACAGGGGTGTTGAATTACGACAAAATACAGGAGATTGCGACCAAAGAGCAGCCAAAAATGATTATTGCTGGAGCTTCTGCCTATTCAAGAGATATGGATTTTAAACGCTTTCGCGAAATTGCGGATAGTGTTGGGGCATTATTGCTAGCCGATATTTCCCATCCTGCAGGTTTGATTGCCAAAGGATTGATGAATGATCCCATTCCACATTGTCATATTGTTACCACAACTACACATAAGACATTGCGAGGACCTCGTGGCGGTATGATTATGATGGGGAAAGATTTTGAAAATCCTTGGGGGTTAACTACACCAAAAGGGGAAGTGCGCATGATGTCACATGTGTTGGATATGTCTGTTTTTCCAGGGAATCAAGGAGGACCTTTGATGCATATTATAGCGGCGAAAGCGGTAGCATTTGGCGAAGCTTTGTCGGATGAGTTTTTTAGATATACCGTTCAAGTACAAAAGAATGCGCAAGCGATGGCAGCAGCTTTTATTAAACGCGGTTATAATATCATTTCAGGAGGAACGGATAATCACATGATGTTGATCGATTTGCGTAACAAAGGAATTAGCGGTAAAGAAGCTGAAAATGCTTTAGTGAAAGCTGAAATTACGGTAAATAAAAACATGGTTCCTTTTGATGATAAATCACCTTTTGTAACTTCGGGAATTCGTGTGGGAACTCCGGCTATTACAACGCGTGGTTTGGTAGAAGCCGATATGGAAACCATTGTTGAGTTTATTGATCGTGTATTGATGAATCCAAATGATGAAGCGATTATTGAACAAGTGGGCGATGAAGTGAGCGAAATGATGGGTGAACGTGCCATGTTTGTTTTCTAGTACACTTCGTTGATAACTAACAAAAAGTTTTTGATAACTTGTTCATAACATAACACAGCGTGTTAATAACGTGTTAATAACTACCTCTGCTGACATGAGTCGGCAGAGGTTTTTTGTTTACTTTTAGGGTGATTTTGTCATATTATACAAAGCATGAACCCTAATTTTTCATCACAACAAAAGTTGTTAATAACTCTGTTGTTGGCTGGTCAGTTGACTTGGTCGCAACAACAGGTGAATACGCACGTAGTTACTGAGGGTGAGACACTTTCCAAGGTCGCGCAAAAGTATAAAGTCACACCATATGATATTATCAAATTGAACCCAAATGCGGTCAATGGCGTAAAGCCAAATGATGTTTTGGTGTTGCCAAAGTCATTGGTAATTGAGGCAAGTCAACCTAGTAAAGAGCAAAATTCCAGTAAGAATATACTTTCAGTTGAAAAGTCAACACCTTCATTGGTTGAAAAAAACATAGTCCCAAAAGTACAAGAGGGAGTGTTGAATCATCTTGTTCAAGCGGGTGAAACAAAATGGGGTTTGTCTAAAGCATATGGAATTTCAGTTGCCGAATTAGAAAATCAAAATCCGCAAATTAAAAACGGCCTTCAAGCGGGACATAAACTTAAAGTAAGTGGAAGTGCGACGGGTTATCAACAGGACTTATCTCACTTGGAGTCAAAAGTAGCTGCTGTAGCAACGCAAGATTATATAGTTTTAAAAGGTGAAACACTATTTGGATTATCTAAACGGTATGGGATTACATTGTCTGAATTAATGACGATAAATAAAGATCGTTTAAATGGAGTGTTAAAAGAAGGGCAGTTGTTGCGTGTTCCTACAGGAGTAATAACTGCAAAAACTAGTCAAGAAGTACTTTCAAAGAATTCAGATTTACTTTCTAATACAATTCATGAAGTCGTTGCGGGAGAAACTAAATTTGGATTGTCAAAACGATACGGAGTTAGTATAGCTGAATTAGAAGCATTAAATCCACAAATTGTAAAAATGCTTCAAGTTGGACAGCGTTTGCGCTTGCCAAGTACTGCCCAAGAAACTGCAGCTTTGGGACAGCAGCAAGAGGTGAAAACGGTGGAAAATAAGCCAGCTCAACAGGCGGTGGAAAAGTCTAAGGAAGTAGTAGTAAATGAAGATGCTGTATCGGCTAATATTGATACTGCGAAAGATGAGCGCAACAATCAAAAACCTGCGCCAATAGTTGAAGAAAAACCTGTCAAAGAAAAAGAAGATAAAGCTGAATTGGTAGAAACCAAAGCAAGAATTAATAGTGATGATTTGGTCAACTATACGATTCAACCCAAAGAGACTTTATTTGGTTTATCGAAACGGGCCAATATGAAGATTTTGGAATTCTTAGAATTAAATCCCAAATTATCGAAAGGGGTTCAAATAGGAATGGTGATTAAAATGCCAAAAGATGCATTGCCGGCCTCTGAGGTTATTACAAACAATGTTGCAAGTAAGACCGCAACTGAGGTTGGAGTGAAAAAAGAGGTTGAAACAAATGAAGAAGTGTCTTCGGGGATCTCAAAAACTGAAACGGTTTCTTCTGTTTCAAAAGAGGCAACTCCTAATTCGACTAAATCTAAGTCAGACACAGTTGTTCCAAATTCACTAGCAACTCCTACAGTAGAAAATACTCCTTTGGTTGTATTCAAAGATTTGGTAAAAACCGCCGATTTAACAGAGGTGAAACGTTTTGCTTTTATGGTTTCCTTTAAAGAAGAAGATTGGAGTCGTGTACAGCAGACTTTTCCCGACATCCAAATTTCTGAGGAGAGTTCACGTCTCGAACTTATCTATCATATGGGTGCAAAACGGGCTATTGATTCATTAAATAGTCTTGGTTTGAATATTTCAACAAAAATGATTTATGCAAAAGGTGATAAAAAGTCATTCGACTTGAAACGTCTAACAGCAGATCGTGAGTGGAAAGGGATGGATGCAGCTTTTTTAAGTGGTCATTGTTCAATTGAAAAGACAGCTTTCTTGCCAATCCCTTTAGTCACTGAAGTTGAAGTTGAAGGGCTTAAGTCAAAAAAACTGGTAGCATTAAAACCTGAAATGCAAATTAGAGAAGAAGTACTCGATGTACTTACACCATTAAATGCCAATATCATTGTGGTGAGCAGCTTTTCAGATGAAGCTAAACGCCAACAAATTTTGAAAAAATTCCCTCAGGCACAATTTGCTTTGGTATCCGATCGAAATGGATTAGATACCGAAAATTTGAAAAGCCTTTTAAATAAGGGGAAATTAAATGTGATTGTATTAGAAACAAGCAAAAATAGTTTGATTATTAGTTCGACCAATACCTTGCTCAATGCGGTAACTGATTACAACATACAAGTGGCTTTGCTCGAACCCAAATTAATTGACTATTATAAAAATATTTCACCACTTCGAATGAATATTTTACGAACTATTTATCCAACTTATTCAGGGATGGTTAAGGATAAGCAGTACGAAAATTTTGTTGCGGCTTATCGCAGTACTTACAAAGAAGATCCAGATACTGTGTATATGCAGGGATTTGATGTTGTGTATGATACCGCTTTACGAATGGTGCAAGAAAGTGGATTGAGTCATTCGATTCAAAACGATAAAACAAAACAAGCTTTACTTCAATTTGAATACAGAGCTCATGGTTTAGATAATTATGAGAATGTAAAATATTTCATACTTCAAAGAGAAATAAATGGAGAAATTAAAGTTTTAAAGCAGTGATAACTATTGCTATAGCTTTTTTTTCTACATTTGATTTTGACTTGGATATGGAAAATCAAAAAGAAGTTTAAATACATTCTAAATTTTGATTTTGCCTATGTATACATCATTACGCAAACTGTACTTTACGAGTAATCGTTTACTGTTCATGTTGTTTTTGATCATTTATCAAAGCAGTATTGCACAATGTCCTACGGTTACAAATGCATCACAAACTTTCTGTAATACTGAATCACCGACGATAGCCAATCTAGTTGCTACAAATAATGGTGGGGGAGTGGCATGGTTTAGTTCGACAAGTTCAACAACACCACTATCACCCTCTACAGGTTTAACAAACGGTGTAACCTATTATGCGGATAATGCGGCTGGAAATTGTGGCACACGTCAAGCAGTCACGGTTACGATTTATTCGGCACCATTGGGTCAAAATTTTCAAGGTGTTTGTGTTGACGATCCCTCACAAGCAACGATTGCCAATTTAATTGCAGTTGGAAATAATATTAATTGGTATACAACTTCTTCTGGAGGATCACCTTTACCTACAACAACAGTTCTTGTTGATAACACTATTTATTATGCAAGTCAGACCAATCCTAATACAGGTTGCGAAACATCTCGTTTATCGGTTTTCGTAACAGTAGGTGTGGTTCCTGTTCCCGTTGGACCTTCGATTCAATCTTTTTGTGTAAATGGTTCAACACCTACTGTTGCTGATCTTCAGGCAAGTGGGACAAATAATTGGTATTCTACAAATTCTTCTGCAGTTATATTAGATCCAACAACGCCTTTGGTTAACGGAGAAAATTACTATGCAACAACATTAGATCCACCCTGTGAGAGTGTTAATCGATTAGAAGTTACTGTTCAGTTATTACAACCTAATAATGCCGGTACAGATGGCGCATTTGCAGTCTGTTCAAATGCATTAACGGTAAACCCTATACGAAATTTGTTTTCGTCTCTTGGCGGTAATCCCCAAGCTGGAGGAACTTGGACAGGACCTTTAGCAACTACAAATGGTGACCAAGGAACGGTAAATATTTCAACATTAAATGCTGCGGGTAGTCCTTATGTGTTTACATATACGGTAACTAATGCGGCATGTCCTACGGATACCGCTACGGTTACAATTACAGTATCAATCCCAGCAAATGCAGGTAATGATGCAACAACAACTGTTTGTTCAAATTCTCCATCTTTTAATTTATTTGCATTACTTGGATCTGGTGCTCAATCCGGAGGAACATGGTCACCAGCACTTTCCAGTGGAACAAATACTTTTAATCCAGCGGTAGATGCTTCAGGTGTTTATACTTACACAGTTTTAGGAGCACCTGGTTGTCCTAATGACACCGCTACGGTGAATGTGACCGTGAATCCTGCTACAAATTCAGGAACAAACGGTGCTGTAACCGTATGTGCGGTTGGTCCTTCGACAAATTTATTTACAAGTTTAGGAGGTACACCTCAGTCTGGTGGTACTTGGTCTCCTGCACTCGCAAGTGGAACAGGTGTTTTTAATCCACTTATTGATCCAGCAGGTACCTATACTTATACTGTCACAGGAATTGCACCTTGTACAAATTCAAGTTCTACAGTAGTAGTAACAGTGACACCAGCAACCAATCCAACCTTTACACAAGTCGCACCGATTTGTCAAGGAGGAACTTTATCAGCTTTACCTACAACATCGAACAATGGTGTAACAGGGACATGGTCTCCAGCATTGAACAACAATGCGACCACGACTTATACATTCACCCCAACTGCAGGTCAATGTGCTACAACTGCAACAATGACCATCACGGTTAATCCAAATTTGACACCAACCTTTACCCAAGTTCCACCAATTTGTAGAGGTGGTACGCTTTCTGCTTTACCCACAACATCGAATAATGGGGTAACTGGAACATGGTCACCTGCCTTAAATAATAATAATACGACAACGTATACATTCACCCCAACTGCAGGGCAATGTGCCACAACGGCTACAATGACCATCACGGTAAATCCAAATTTGACACCAACCTTTACCCAAGTTCCACCAATTTGTAGAGGCGGAACACTTTCAGCATTACCCACAACATCGAACAATGGGGTAACAGGAACATGGTCACCTGCCTTAAATAATAATAATACGACAACGTATACTTTCACCCCAACTGCAGGGCAATGTGCCACAACGGCTACAATGACCATCACGGTTAATCCGAATGTGACGCCAACGTTTACGCAAGTTGCACCAATTTGTCAAGGTGGAACCCTTTCAGCTTTACCTACAACATCGAATAATGGAATTACAGGAACATGGTCCCCAGCATTGAACAACAATGCGACCACGACATATACATTCACCCCAACTGCAGGGCAATGTGCTACAACGGCTACAATGACCATCACGGTTAATCCAAATGTGACGCCAACGTTCACGCAAGTTG
>CAYNDK010000105.1:0-10000 GCA_964395965.1 uncultured Flavobacterium sp. | reverse complement strand
AAAATTTAATGAGAATAAGTAGGACAATTTATTTTTACCTACTTCAAATTTTTCAGCATGTAAAATACCAACACTTGTGTTTAATGGACTTTTTGATTTTTCCATTCCAAAACCATTTTTGAATGCATTAACTGCATCATTTCGACTTACTGTCACTGGCGGGTTTGGTGTGCCATGAAAAACAGATGGGAGTTCGCGATCTCCTCCAGCATATCCAAAGAATCCTTTTGTAGAGCCTACCGAAGAAGGTAGATTAAAATCTCTTAAATTATTATTGGTGGTAAATCCTGTTCCAAGACTTAACTTAGTGATACTTTTTACCGGTTTGGTAGTAGTAACAATGTTGAAGGTAGCTCCTGCGAAGTCACCATAAATATCAGGATTAAATGTTTTGTAGGTTTCAATTAAACTCACAACATCCGTTGGAATTAAATCTAATGGAATGATTTTTTTGAACGGATTGTTTGAAGGTACCGCCAAATTATTAATCAATAAATTATTATAACGGTCTTCAAGACCACGAACGAAAATACCGCGTGATCCTACCTTTGTAATACCAGTCATTTTAGTTAAACCTTCTTCAACGTCACTAACCCCTTTTCGAGACATTTCTTGAGCACCAATACTTTGCTTGATTTCCACCGCTTTCTTTTGTTCCAATAACAATACGGTTTCTTTTTCGCGGTTTACTGATTTTTGAATCACTACATCTTCCAATTTGATGCTACCCGATCCAAGTGCCTTATTGATTGTAATGGTCTCGCCAGCTTTAACAGTTACTGGAATTTCAACAGATTCATAACCGATAAAACTTAAAACGAGGGTGTAATTTCCAGCATCGACTTTAATGGAGAAATGACCTTTTTCATCTGTAGTGACACCTAGGCCTGTGCCTTTCAATGCTGCGTTAGCAAATTGTAAAGGCGCATTATTCATGTCCTTATCTGTTAATGTACCAGCGATAGTTCCTTTTTGCGCCATCATTGTCAAGCACATAAAAAAAGTAAGGAAGAAAAATTTAATTTTCATTATTTTAGTGTTGTGTTAAATTTGGGGCAAAGAACGAACCGTTTTGTAAAGTTCAAGTTACTCCCAATTTATCTTTAGGTTTTGGAATCATTACCGAAATGTTAAGAGATTAAATTACTGTTAACTCCCCTTGTTGCAATTTCAGGGCATCCTTTTAGTAGTATATTTACATCGAATTTAAAATTGCGTAACTTTACGTTATGAAGAAAAAAGACATTAAAATCTTATTGGTTGATGATGAGCAAGATATCCTCGAAATTGTGGGGTACAACCTAGCTCAAGAAGGGTATCGAATTGTAACTGCTTCAAATGGAAAAGAAGCAATTGCTTCTGCAAAAAAAGAGCGTCCACATTTGATTATTATGGATGTAATGATGCCTGAAATGGATGGTATGGAAGCTTGTGAAAACATCCGAAAAATTCCTGAACTATCGAATGTAATCATTACTTTTTTGACCGCTCGAAATGAAGACTATTCTCAAGTAGCTGGATTTGACGCAGGCGCCGATGATTATATTGCCAAACCTATTAAGCCAAAGTTATTAGTAAGTAAAGTAAAAGCCTTGTTGCGACGTTTAAATGACGATGCCGTAACGAATGAAAACATCACCGTCGGTGGTATCGAAATCAATCGTGAAGAATATAAAATTATTCGCGATGGTGAAGAAATCATTTTACCCCGAAAAGAGTTTGAATTGTTCTATTTATTAGCTTCAAAACCTGGAAAAGTGTTTAAAAGGGAAGAAATTTTAGATAAAGTTTGGGGAAATGAAGTCATTGTTGGAGGACGAACTATTGATGTGCATATTCGCAAACTTCGCGAAAAAATAGGCGAAGAGCTGTTTAAAACCATCAAAGGGGTGGGGTATAAGTTTGAAGTTTAATTTCCGTACCTTTATCGACACCAACCGATGAAATTCATGGGAATTAAACTTAAAAAGACATATGCATTTGCAGTTGTGTCGGCTATTTACATCACGCTGTTCTCTGCCTCTTTACTGTCATTGATTCAATGGCTTTTTTTTCAATTTTCTTGGGGTCTAACACTGATTTTTTCCGGAGGAATTTTTGTTTTTTCAATTTTTGTAATTCAATATCGCGCCGAACTTTTTATTTACCAAAGAGTAAAAAAAATCTATGATGATGTATCATTGCTCGATTCTACAACACTCCGAAGCCAATCCATTACTACCGATATGGCTACCTTGGAACGGGAAGTAAAAAAATATGCCACAAACAAAAAAATAGAATTAGAAAACTTAAAAGAACGCGAAGAATACCGTCGCGAATTTATGGGTAATGTATCTCATGAATTAAAAACACCCTTGTTTACCGTTCAAGGATATATCGATACGTTAATTGATGGTGTTAAAGACAAGGAAATTCGGAAAAAGTACTTAATTCGGGCGCAAAAAGGAGTAGAGCGTCTTGTTTATATCGTGGAAGATTTGGATATGATCGCCAAATTGGAAATGGGTGAATTAACGTTGGATTATTCTGAATTTAATGTCGTCGATTTGATTCAAAGTGTTTTTGATATGTTGGAAATGCAAGCCGACAAGAAAAACATTATACTCATGTTTGATCGTAAATACAGTGCATCAATTAAAGTTAAAGCCGATAAAGAGAAAATCCGCCAAGTTTTAATTAATCTCGTTATGAATTCAATTAAATACGGCAAAGAAAATGGAACAACCGAAGTGACTATTGAAGATTTAGTCAAAAATAAACTGATTATTCGTGTTCGTGACAATGGTGAAGGTATCGAAAAACAATTCATTCCTCGATTATTTGAACGTTTCTTTCGTGTGGATAAAAGCGGTGCCCGTAGTGAAGGCGGTTCTGGTCTCGGACTTTCAATTGTAAAGCATATTATTGAAAGACACGATGAAAAGATTTATGTAGAAAGTGAATTCGGTAAAGGCTCCGAGTTTTCATTTACGTTGGAAAAGACGAAATAAGTCGCTTGGTAAACTAGCATTATTCGGTTTTGGTAATCCCTTGTAAAAGGCAGCTGATTCGATTTTTTTCAGCGAAAACTCTTCTTGTTTGCATTGCATAATCATACCATCGCGATGAAAACGTTTTGCTAAATATTCTTGTTCGTATTGTCCAGGTGTGGGAATGAAAATTGCCTTTTTTTCCATTTGAACCAAATCCATTATAGTGGTGTATCCTGAACGGCAAATTACTTTGCGACAACTTGCAATCGCCTTTGGTAATTCGGCGGAAGTCATATAATTCACGATGGTAAATGGTGGTTCATTTTGAATGGGTGCATCTTCAATCACACCTCGTATCAATAATAGTTTTCCGTTGAAATGCTGTAATTCAGTGCGAATTTTATCTTCTAAGAGACTGCGTTGGGGTTCGGGACCTGACAATAAAATGGTATAATCATATTCCTGTTCAGCGTCAATCTTTTGTAGCCGACTTAACGGCCCGATGTAACGAACCTGTTTAATTTTTGTTTTAGGGTGTCCCAAAACACCAGTCAAGTTGACAACACCATTCCAATCGGGAACCCAACATTCGTCAAATTTTTTAATAAAAAAACGATGAAGGCTACTTGAAATCCATGTGGTTTTGCCTGAAAAAACCGTTAATTGATGAGTGATAATCACGGATGGAACTTTTTTACTATACACGCCCAAACGATTATCAGAGATTATGCCTTCAAGCTGAAATTCATTTATCCATTGGTTAATTAACTTTTTCTCAGCAAAAATGGCGTTAATAGTTTTGGGGCTGTTTTTTAGCAGTTTCCATTTGAAGTTTTTTGGATTCCTTGCATATTCAATCGCATAAGAAGGAAGCTCTAAACAGCGTAAAGTTGGGAACTCTTTTTTTAATAATTGTAATGCAGCGCCGTCACTTGCTAGGATTGGATTAAATCCTTCCTGCTGAAGTTGACGGATAATTGGTATGCAACGAGTAGCATGGCCAAGTCCCCAATTTAAGGGGGCCACAAGTATATTCTTCAAGGGTTCCACATTACAAATATAAAAGAATTTGTTATGCCATACTTTTCCTTAATTTTGCCAAAACATTAAGAAATCACGTGGGAAGTAAAAATAAATTAAAACGATTCAACGAGAACGCCAATTTTAACAACGTTATCCAACCGACACGCGAGGAAGTTGTCGAAGGAAAATTTCCATACCGAGGAACATGGCGTCAATTTTTTAATAATGATAATCCAATTATTATTGAATTAGGATGTGGGAAAGGAGAGTATACAGTGGGTCTTGCGCAACGTAATCCCAACGTAAACTATATAGGGATTGATATTAAAGGAGCTCGTTTTTGGCGCGGTGCTAAAACAGCAGTTGATACAGGTTTACATAATGTTGCTTTTGTTCGAACACAAATTGAGTTAATCGAATACATATTTGCTGACCATGAAGTTGATGAGATTTGGATTACGTTTCCTGACCCTCAAATTAAATATAAACGTACTAAACATCGTATGACTAATGCCGAGTTTCTTAATCGCTACAAAAAGATTTTGAAACCCGATGGAGTTGTTAATCTAAAAACGGATAGTGAATTTATGCATGGGTATACTTTAGGATTACTTCATGGATTAGGGCATGAGGTGCTGTATGCCAACCACAACATTTATCATAATGAAGGTGCGCCCAAAGAGGTAACCGAAATAAAAACATTTTACGAACAACAATATTTGGAAATCAATAAAGCGATTACGTATATTCGTTTTAAAATCAACTAGTTTCCAAAAAACAAGTAAATGACATTAATCATCCCATTCTTTACGGGATTGGTGGCGGCTATTGTGGGTGTTCTTCCCCCAGGTCTCATCAACATGACCGTTGCCAAGGTTCGTTTGACCGATGGGTTGAAACGCGCTATGGTTTTTGTAATGGGTGCGTTGATTGTGATTGCTATTCAAACCTATGTTTCGGTGCTTTGTGCCCGTTATATTAGTCAGCACCAAGAAATCGTTACAACCTTGCGTAGTATCGGATTGATTGTGTTTGTGGTTTTGACATTTTATTTTTTCTTTTTTGCCAAAAAACCTACCCTTCAGGATAACCGAATTCAACTCAAAAGCAAACGCAGTCGTTTTTTTATGGGCATGTTAATTTCAGCACTTAATCTATTACCCATTCCTTACTATGTAGTAATAAGTGTAAGTTTGGCTTCGTCGGGATATTTTGATTTTACCATTGGACAAGAGACGAGTTTAGTGTTAGGCGTTGTCACAGGATCCTTTTTAGTGTTTTATGGCTACATGCTTTTTATCAACCATATGCAATCCAAATCCGATTTCTTTTTAAAAAATATGAATCGAATGATTGGTTCAATCACCGCATTGGTCGCCCTACTCACGCTGTGGACTATTCTTAAATAAAATGGCGAAAAATCCTGATAATGACCATTTCTTCGAACGGGTTTACGCTATCGTTCGGCAAATTCCAGAAGGGAGAGTGACGTCGTATGGTGCTATTGCCAAAGCATTAGGCGCAGCACGTTCAGCGCGTATGGTCGGTTGGGCCATGAATGCGAGTCACAACCGCGAAGATGTTCCTGCGCATCGTGTTGTTAACCGATTGGGTTTACTCACCGGGAAACACCATTTTGAGGGGACAAACTTAATGCAACAACTCCTTGAAAGCGAAGGTATTCGTGTTGAAAATAATCAAATAGTTGATTTTAAGAAACATTTTTGGCAACCCGAAATTAGTTCCGAATCAACTCCATAAATTGTTCAATCAACTGATTTTCATAATCAAAATTCACCTCGTCCTCGAGATTTTCCTGTCGAACAAAATCCGTTTTGTGGTGGTAAATTTTCCAACGTTGGTGATGGTATTCCAAGGCGGTTAAGTTTTCTACCCAGTCACCCGAGTTGAGGTAGAGGGTCGAACCCTTTTTCGTAGTTACTGTTTCCATTTTGGGTTCGTGAATGTGGCCGCAAATCACATAATCATAGTGGTTTTCAATCGCAATTTCGGCGCAAATGGTTTCAAAATTGGAAATAAATTTCACCGCACCTTTTACACTCGATTTGATTTTTTTGGAAAGTGAATAGGGTTCTTTTCCCATTTTCTTTAAACCCCAATTGATACAACGGTTCAAAACAATCATCAAATCATAGCCCCAGCCACCGAGTTTGGCCAACCATTTGGCATGGGTGATGGAAGCATCAAAAACATCGCCATGAAATAACCAGGCCTTTTTACCGTCAAGATTCAAAGTGAGTTTGTTTAACAGGGAAAAGTTGCCCAAATGCACATCGGTGAACTTGCGCAAGAGTTCGTCGTGGTTGCCTGTTAGATAATACACTTTCGTTCCTTTGGCACTCAACGAAATGATTTTCTTCAATACTTTTTGATGTGCAGGCGGGAAATACGATTTCCGAAATTGCCAAATGTCAACAATGTCGCCATTTAAAACAAGGGTTTTGGGTTTGATTGAATTCAGGTATTCCAACACTTCGGTGGCATGACACCCATACGTGCCCAAATGAATGTCAGAGAGCACAACCAGTTCTACTTTTCGTTTTTTCACGATTGCTAGTTTTCTTCAAAGTTCGACCGTTGATGTTGCGCCACCGTAATGCTCAAATTATCAAAAAGTAAAGAAAGATTGTTGTACGTTACGTCAAGGTTAGTTTTAAATTTAAAACCGAATTGATTTTTTTATTAGTAGAAGTGTGTGGATTTACTTTTTCTTTGATTCAAGCAAAATGATAGGGATCCAACAAACAGATGATAAATGTTGTTCGTCCCTCTTTTTGTTGAAATGCTATATATCCACCATGCGCTTCAATAATATTTTTTGAAAGGGTAAGTCCAATCCCAGCACCTTCTTTTCGGGTTGTGAAAAAAGGTAAAAAAACTTTATCTTCTATTTCTGGTTCAATACCATTACCAGTATCTGTAAGGGTAATGAAAAGTCGTTTTTCTTTACTTTCAGCTTTGATATAAATGGTGCGTTGCTCTTGATGGAGTAATGCGTAGTAGCTGTTTGTGAGAAGGTTGATTAGTACTTGTTCCATTTGTTGGGGATCAACAAAAATTCGACGGTCAAAATCCACTTCGTTGTATACTTGAATACCCGCATTTTTGAACAAAGGCTGCATTATTTGAATGCTTTGATTCAATAATTTTGATAACTCAACCGTACTTTTTTGAGGTGTTGGGAGCATAGCAAGTTTTCGATAACTTTCTACAAATTCTTGCAAATGATCACTGCGATTTCGCATGGTCGCAACACTTTGTTGAATGTCGTGAATATCTTCTTGAGTTAAATCGGTTTGTTGTGTCAATTCATAAATGTTTTGCGATAGCGATCGAATGGGGGTTAGCGAATTCAATAGCTCATGAGCGATTACCTTCATCAAATTAATCCATGCTTCTTTTTCTTTCTTTTCGATCACCTTTTGAATACTATCCAACAAAACAATGTAGTATTCCGTTTGAAATGTTTTAGTACGCGAAGCTTGCATCATAAATGTTTGGGTATCTTGTTGATTAACCCGTATATCTAATGTTGTTTTGACTTCTGAAAAATTTAGATCTTCAATAAGTTGGCATAATGCAGGGAATTGATTGCGAAGGTATTTCCATTTACTCACTTTTGGAACTTGAAAATGCTGGGAGAAATAATCATTCATTACAAAAATAGACCAATCTACTTCGTTTTTTTCAAGAATTAAAATACCCGATTCAATTGTATTCAGCAAGGCGCGATACACCAAATCTTTCGATAAGGTTTCATGCTGTTTGTATTTTAATTGATCATACAATGTAAATAACTGACTGTAGTTTGCGAATTTTCGATGTTGACTAAAATCAGAAGAAAAATCATTTTGTAAAATGGATGCGATTGTTCGTTCATAAACCAAAAAAGTATCCTTGAGGAAATAACGCAATTCAATTAATAGGCAAATGGTAACCACTCCCGTGAAGATTCCGGAGTAGTAATAGTGTTGGAACAGCAGAAAAAAAACCAATCCTGTACTCAACAAAATCAGAAGAATCCTAAAATAAAGTGTGTTATGATTGTGCTGTATTGTCATGAGTTTTCGATACCGTATTTTTCGATTCTTCGGTATAAAGCTGCGCGTGAAAGTCCCAGTTCTTCCGCAGTTTTACTGATATTATAGTGGTGTTTAATTAAGGTCTTTTCGATGGTCATTTTCTCGACTTCCGATAATGGAATTTCATCCATTTGCTCATAGTGATAGATCATTTCTAAATCCAAATCCTGTACTTCAATAGTGTTGTTTTCACATAAAATTACAGCCCGTTCTATACGGTTTTCCATTTCCCGTACGTTGCCATTCCACGCATGTTTCTCAATTTGTATTTTGGCTTTTTCACTAAATGAAAGCGGAGAACGATTGTATTTTTCAATCATTTTTTCAAGCAAAAATTCTGCAAGAGGTAGTTTGTCTTCATGGCGTTCACGTAAAGGTGGTAAGTGAATTTCCATTGTGTTAATGCGGTAATATAAATCTTCTCTGAATCGTTTTTGTAGCACACTCGATTTCAAGTCGGCATTCGTTGCTGTTAGAATCCTTACGTTTAAGGGACGCACCTTGGATTCACCCAAACGAATTACCGATTTGGATTGAATCACTTGTAATAATTTAGCTTGAAGATGAAAGGGAATATTTCCAATTTCGTCTAAAAATAATGTGCCGTTTTGTGCGGCTTCAAATCGCCCAGGTGTATCCATTTTGGCATCCGTAAACGCCCCCTTTGCATATCCAAAAAGTTCGCTTTCAAATAAGTTTTCGTTCAATGACCCCATATCAACATGGATGAAAGGGCCATTTTTTCGCGGTGAATGATTATGAATATGTTGCGCCAATACCCATTTACCCGTTCCATTTTCGCCTAAAATCAATACATGAGCATCGGTTTGCGCCACCTTATCTGCAAGGGAATAGGCTTTTTTAATGGACATAGCATTACCAACAAAATAAGAACTTGAATTGGGGTCATTTAATGGGGCTGTTTTCTTTTGCTTCCGACTTTCATCCACAGCCATTTTAACGACAGTCAATAATTTATCGTTATCCCATGGTTTTAATACATAATCAAAAGCACCCGATTTTAAACCTTCCACGGCAGTTTCAACTTTACCAAAGGCAGTCATTAGGATGACAACTGTTTTGGGATTGAGCGTTTTTATTTCTTTTAAAAGATATAAACCTTCACGGCCATCTTCAAATCCAATGCGGTAATTCATATCCAACAACACTACATCGACAGATTCCTCTGACAAATGATGAATAACTTGACGCGGATTATGTAGGGTATGTACCGTTTCAAAATGCTTTTTCAGGAGCATTTTAGCGGCAAAAAGAATGTCTTCTTGGTCGTCAATGATTAAAATTGAAGCTTGGGTCTTTTTCATGGATGTTCACATTCGGACAAAACGTGTTCAAAAACGAACAGTTGTTTTTTTAAGATTGAAGTAATAGATTAATATTCAGCGATTTGTAAATTTTATTTTTTTGGCACGCTTTTCCATCTTACCCCAATAAAAATAAATTAATGGACACGGTCATCCCTCGTAAAAATAAAAAAAATACCTATCTAGTTGTAGGAGGAGTACTATTTTTAATAATGGTATTTTTGGGGTATTCAATGGTAAACCAAAAACAATCGTTAAATGTCAACCGAAGTGAACTATCAATTAAAACCGTTGAAAAAGCAGTTTTTGAAGATTTTTTGAATTTACAAGCAAATGTTGAACCCATGAATTCAATGTTGGTGAATGTTATAGAAGGGGGGGCTATTCAAGAGATATATGTCAATAATGGGGATTTGTTTTCAAAAGTCCAACCGATGGATCTTTAATAAAATACAAATAAAGATAGTACAACATGTACAAGTAATAAAATGTTACAGCGTTTAGAAGAAAAGACTATAAATGATATTGAAAAACTAAATAATAATACTAATGAACAAATAACGTCAATTTTACAGGA
>CAYNDK010000104.1:0-10024 GCA_964395965.1 uncultured Flavobacterium sp. | reverse complement strand
TAATCACAAAAACCAAATAGTTTTGTGACTTTATAATTTTTCCCTTCCGCAATCCAAGAATTTAAGGTTTGCACCGCTTGTGGATTCAAATCGAATTTGTCAAAATCAAAATACAAATCTAATTTTTGTTGCGCATGGAGTGATGAACAAAAAACAATAAAAAGGAAACTTCGGAATAGCGTCATCAGATAGCGTGTTTAATTAAAATTTCCACACGGCGGTTGGCCGCTTTTTCAGATTCAGATTTTTCAGGCAAGGGAAATACAGGATTCGAACTCCCAAAACCTTTGTAATTGAGCCGCTTTGCATCTACTCCATTTTGAGTGAGGTATTTATAAATTTTATGGGCTCTGCGAATCGACAATTTGGTGTCGTTGGGATCAGGATTGCAACAAATGTACCCGTGAATTTCAATTTCCAACTTGGGAAAATTAAGCATAACTTCGAGTAATTTGTCCAATAAGGGCAGTGACAATGGTTCAATTTCATCACTGTTAAACACAAAGTTAAGATTTTTTATTTTGAAAACCGCACCAGCTTTAGACTGGGTTAATTGGGTTTCCAATTGATCGGCTTCTTCAGCAATTTGTTCTTCTGGTGTTAGGGTTTCTTCAAGTACGGTTTTTTCTTCAACCTTATTTTGAATAGTTGGCTTTACCTCGAAATTGGCAACTTTAGGCATTATTTCGATAAGAAGATCCACCCTCCTATTTTGAGCATGAGAAGAAAACTCCAATTGCCGTTCACCAATGACTTTTTGTGTCGCACTTTCATGCGAAATTGATAAATCATCCAATTTTTGAAGTACCGTATTGATGCGTCGTTGCGCCAAAGCATCATTGTAGGCAACACTTCCACGAGCATCGCAATAGCCCCGAACTTCGATTACTTTATAAGACGCTAATTGGAAATTAATCACCAATTTCTTTGCATCCTCCAAGGAAATCGAACTTTGATCCACTTCAAAATACACAGAAATTGTTCTTTGGGCAGATACAAAATTGAAAAGGAGTAGAAAAAGAAAAAAGGGGATGCGCATTTATTTTTGAGTGATTAAGATTTCGACACGTCGGTTTTGAGCGGCTTCTTCTTCCGATTTCTCGGGAATAGGAAACTTCGGTTTTGAAACACCAAAGCCTTTGACAGTAATTCGTTCGGGATTTATACCTTCTGACACCAAAATACGTTTGATTTGGCGTGCACGTTCCAAAGAGAGATTTTTATAATCCTTACTCACACAACAAATGTGGCCTTGAATTTCGATATGCAACTTCGGATTATCAAACAACACATTCACTAATTGATCCACAGCATTCTTGGAAGTTGGCATCACCGCAAAAGTATTCTGGTAAAAATTAATATCACGAAGTCGAATTAATGTTCCTACTCGCGCTAATTTAATTTTATCTGCCAATGTTGCACCTTCAGGAAAATGCATGGCTTCTTCTTCAATAATTTCGGGTTCGGCGGGTTTAACAGGCTCTGCAGGTTGTATCCCTAAAATTTCATTTTCACGGGCAAAATCTTTGGGCTGAATAAACAATATAGTCGCTCTTCGATTTTCTGCTTTGTTTTTGGATTGGGTAAAATTTTCACCAAAACTATGGGCTTTGTAATCTTCTCGAGTAGCTACTTTTCCTTGCACTTGTTTGAAAATAAAATCAACGCGCTTCCGCGAAAGGGTATCATTATATCCACTCGATCCATCTTCGTCGGTATAGCCTTGAATGGCTAATATTTTCACCTCTTTATGGGTTTGGATCCATTGTTGGAGTTTTTGGGTTTCTTTAGGATTCGTTTCAAATTTCCCACTATCAAAAAAAACCACAAATTGCTCTTGCGCTTGTAAAGTAAAGCCTGTTAGGAGTCCGACAAAAAATAAAAGTTTTCGCATATTCATACAACGAAAATACATAAATTTTAGTGTCTTGCTATAAAAAAACCCGCTATTACTAGCGGGTTTAATCAAAGTATTTTTAGGTTTTAATTATCGCGTAAACAATAATTCACGGTATTTGGTCAACGTCCACATTTCGTCATCAACAAGCAACTCTAATTTATCGCAATGTTCACGAATAATATCGAAATACGGCTTTACTTTATCGCAATACGCTTCGGCTTGTTTTTCAGCAGTAGCTAAGTTATTGGCTTTTTTGCGTTCTTCAATCATTGCATCCACATTACTGTTGATGCCCTCGATATGTGATGAAATTTCTTTGATTAAGGAAATTTGTTCTTTGGCAATTTTTTCGAAGTCTTTTCCAAAGATTTCTTTCAAACCGCGTACGTTTTCAATCAATGTATTTTGGTAACGAATCGCCGTTGGAATCACGTGATTACGGGCAATATCACCCAACACACGACCTTCGATTTGGATTTTTTTCGTGTATTCTTCCAATTCGATTTCGTAGCGCGCTTCTACCTCAACATGGTTCATGATGCTTAATTCTTCAAACAACTTCACGGCTTCTTTAGAAACTTTCGCTTTCAACGCTTTCGGAGTCGTTTTATGATTGCTCAAACCGCGTTTTTTTGCTTCTTTTTCCCAAGCTTCGCTATAACCATCCCCTTCAAAAAGAATGTTTTTGGTTTCTTTGATGTATTCGCGCAACACATTGAAAATGGCTTCGTCTTTTTTCAATCCTTTTTTCTCAATTAAGGCATCTACTTCAACTTTGAAATCTTTCAATTGTTTCGCTACAATTGAATTCAACGTGGTCATCGCATTGGCACAGTTAGCTGACGAACCTACCGCACGGAATTCAAATTTATTTCCGGTGAAAGCAAATGGCGATGTACGGTTACGATCGGTGTTGTCCAACAATACATCTGGAATTTTACCTACAACATTTAATTTCAAATCGGTTTTTTCTTCAGGAGAAAGTTTCCCATTGGTAACCCCTTCCAATTCAGCCAAAACTTTGGTCAATTGTTGACCAATGAATACGGAAATAATTGCAGGTGGCGCTTCATTGGCTCCCAATCGGTGATCATTACTCGCTGAAGCAATTGAAGCACGCAATAACTCTTCATAACGGTATACCGCTTTAATCGTATTGATGAAAAAAGTCAAGAACTGTAAGTTGCTCATTGGCGTTTTTCCAGGTGCTAACAAATTGATACCCGTATCTGTTGCCATGGACCAGTTGTTGTGCTTTCCAGAACCGTTAACACCTTTAAAAGGTTTTTCGTGCATCAACACTTTGAAGTCGTGACGTTCAGCCACTTTATACATCACATCCATCAACAATGAATTGTGATCTACCGCCAAATTGGTTTCTTCAAAGATAGGAGCCAACTCAAACTGATTTGGAGCAACTTCGTTATGACGGGTTTTTACTGGAATTCCCAACAACATACATTCGTTTTCCAAATCACGCATGTAGTTTAACACTCGCGTAGGAATCGAACCAAAATAGTGGTCTTCCAATTGTTGTCCTTTGGCAGAAGCATGTCCTAACAACGTTCTTCCCGTCAGCGTAATGTCTGGACGTGAAGCGGCTAAAGCAGCATCTACTAAGAAATATTCTTGTTCCCAACCTAATGTTGGTGTAACTTTCTTTACATTTTTATCAAAATATTTTGCCACATCGGTAGCGGCTTCATCAATCGCATTTAAAGCACGTAACAATGGTGTTTTATTATCTAACGCTTCACCTGTATACGATACAAAAACGGTAGGAATACATAATGTTGTTCCATAGATAAAAGCCGGTGAAGTAGGATCCCAAGCGGTATAGCCACGTGCTTCAAAGGTATTACGGATTCCACCATTCGGGAATGAAGAGGCATCTGGCTCTTGTTGCACCAACTGACTGCCACCAAATTTTTCTACTGGATCACTACCGTCAAAAGAGGTTTCAAAGAACGCATCGTGTTTTTCAGCGGTTGTACCTGTTAATGGTTGAAACCAGTGGGTGTAATGGGTAACACCTTTTGTCAACGCCCATTCTTTCATGCCCATGGCGATATAATCAGCCAATTTACGATCGATTTTCGTTCCGTATTGGACAGCACCTTTTACGGCTTTGTAAGCTTCAGGCGTCAAGAACTGGCGCATCGCTTTATCGTTGAATACATTGGAACCGAAAATAGCCGACTTTTTATCGAGCTCGTCCACTTTTACCGGTTTACGATTACCGGCTGCTTGTAATGCTTGAAAACGCAATGTTGACATAAAAATGTGTTTTAAAATAGTTATACCCTAAATTTTATGATGCAAATATAACAATATTTGATTCCAATATTAAATATACCCTATTTTTTTTAGGGGTCATTTTACGATTATTTAATATTAAAATAAAAATCGAGCTTGTTTTGGGGGGATTGGGAAAGAATTATCTTTGTAAAAAAAACAAACATGACCGTCTGGATACTCTTTTTTGCATTAGTCATTGGAATCCTTGCCTTAGATTTGGGTGTATTCAATAAAACACCTCACATTATTAGTTCAAAAGAAGCAGGAAAATGGACGGCACTTTGGGCTACACTTGCCTTTGCTTTTTCAGGAGTTATTTATTGGCTTTATGGCACTGATTATATTGGCAATCCTACTTCCCTTTCGCAGTCGACTGCTGCCATGAAGTTCATTACAGGTTATCTGATTGAAGTTTCATTAAGTATAGATAACATTTTTGTGATTGCGGTAATTTTTGCTTCCTTTAAAATTCCGCAGAAGTACCAACACCGTGTTTTGTTTTGGGGAATTTTGGGAGCGATTGTATTTCGGGGATTGATGATTGGTTTTGGAGTAACCATTATCCATCAATTTACCTGGACCACATATGTATTTGGAGGTTTCTTAATCTTCACTGCTATGAAAATGTTATTTTCTAAAGAAGAAGATGAATTTGACCCCAAACATTCTACAGTCTATAAATTGATTGGTAAAATCATTCCGATTACTTCTGAACACGATAAAGAACGCTTTTTTATCACAGCCCATAATGGTAAAAAAGCAGCAACGCCATTATTTGTAGCGTTGATGATTATTGAAGTCATGGATGTTTTATTTGCAGTAGATAGTGTACCTGCAATTTTGTCGATTACATCTGATCCATTTCTAGTTTTTAGTTCAAATATTTTTGCGATTCTTGGACTTCGTTCCATGTACTTTTTCTTGGCAAATATGTTAGAAAAATTTAGTCATTTGGAATACAGTCTTATTATCATTCTCACCTTTGTGGGGGTAAAAATGATTGCTCACGATTACATTCATATTCCAGAATGGATTTCTTTATGTTTTATTGTAGCATGTCTTGCCGGTGGTGTGATTTTTTCGCTTTGGCTTGCTAAAAAGGAAGAACAATCACTTCCATCACGAGATGAGGAATAAAAAAAGGCCATCTTCACAGATGACCTTTACCTAACCAAAACAAATTATAGATTATACACGAACCTTTATTTTTTATAATATTTTTTGAACGTTGGGTTTACCAAAAGTGGCCACCACATGTTCATAATCTTGATAAGCGCTTTTATCTTTGGACGGTGCATGTTTTCCAAAATAACCCGGTACAATTACAATTCGAAATACTTGATTAGTTCGGTAATTGGAAGATACCCCTGCCAAATCAAATCCATGCATAAAGAGATTCACATCATATTGTGTAAAATCAAAATCATATCCGAAATCTAGTGTACCATCTGAAAAATAATAGGTTTCTGGCATCAACTTCCATACATCTGTTCCTGAGACCACACCAGATAATCGGTACACTAGTACCATATCAGAACTGTAAATAGTATGAGGTAAAGTAACAAGTGTGCTAAAATTATTAGAAGTATTAAAAGAACGTGTTACTTCAAACACTTCACTTATAGTATCATTATCTACCGTATTCGTTGGAGCTTCATTGACGGTACAACTTTGAAGGCTTATCATCCCGATAAAGGCAATCAATAAAGTAATTTTTTTCATAAGTTCTAATTTTTAAATTGAAAAGATTGATGATATTTAACTCCTTCCAATAGTCGTGCCAAAAAAAACAAGCCGCTAAAAAAATACGGCTCTCAGTGTAAGTCACAAAAAAAAAGCCCTGTATTTACAGGACTTTTATAACTATTACTTCTTTATTACTTTTTGCTGATACGTACCGGTAGCTGTTTTAATTTGTACGATATATAAACCAGAAGCTAATCCGGAGAGATCAGCCTTTTCAACTACTACTTTTCCTAATACATCATATACTTTCACAGATTGCACAGCAGCCGTTGGAATTCCCATTACCGTAAATTCTCCCGAAGTTGGATTGGGAAAAAGTTGTATAGCATCTTCTGCAAAATTTACTGAATTTAATCCTGCAAAAGAAAAACAATCAGACACAGCTACACATCCGTTTGTGGTTAATTGAACAGCATATGTCCCTGAAACAGGAGGAGAGAATGATTGACTTGTAGCCCCTGGAATTGGAGCATTATTTGCATCACAATCCAACCATTGATAGGTTGTGCCAGGCGCATTACGATCGGCTATCATCTCGTTCAAAGTTAAAGTTACATTGGTTGTGAAAACATTTTGTGAATCTGAAACCTGTACGGGAATAGTAATTATATCGGTTACATCGGGATCACAAAACTGATTAGTAACTGTCAGGGTAACCAATTTCAATCCCGGACAAGTAAATGTATGAGTTGGACTTTTCACTGAACTATGAGGGGAACCATCTCCAAAATCCCAATCAGAAACGTCATAATTTGAACTTCCATTTATAAAACTTACCGAGGCTCCATTAGTTGCCAAATCATAATCAGGCTGCAATGGAAAATAGGCAAAGGCAGCTTGTGGGTTTAAACAACGCTGATAATCCATAAAACGGATAGAAGTGGGCGCCCAAACCGAATTAACCAAATTTCCAGTAGCTTCTAAAACAGGTATTTTATGTGCAGGATCAAACCATTGATAGGATACGGTTGTCTGACTTGTAGTTTGAGGTGTCCCGTTATACGTTATTGTTGTTGTTTGAACTAATGTTGATTTTAATTTTAAGACATTAGAAAAGGTTCCATAGGGTGTTACCAATGTACCCCAACCTTCAATCTCATTAGTTCGCTGACCATTGGAAGTAATTTGAACTGGAACACCTAGTGCCGTTAAATCGGTATTTATAGCAAAAGGATTAGTTGCAGAAGTACCATAAGTCATTGGAAATTGATAGATATCATCAGGATCTGAATAGGAAACCACAAAGGGTAATGTAGATCCATTCACAGTAACTTGTGCGCCAATCATTTTATTTTGTAACCCAGAAGCTGACTTATTTAAATGATCTACCACATTAGTCACTCCCATCCCTTGAAGAACTAGTCCGTCACTTAATTTTGTGGCAAGGTTAAAATTTGAATTAAATTGTGAATTACAATTAAAAATGTAACCATTTAAAAAACACCATACGGTTTTATAGCCGCTATTCCCTGGATTTGACCATTGAGTCAATTCTTGTGTATTGGGTTGCATCAAACTGAAATCCCAAGCATAATTAGTTCCTGTAGCTTGATAGTCGAGTTGTAAAGCTGCTGCTGTGGGAGTGGTTATAAAAAAAGAATCGCCAACAGCTGCAAAATTCGCCGAAGTATAGGTGGCTTGACCGTAAACTAAGGTATTTAAAAGTAAAAATAACCCTGTAATTTTTTTCATCTTTAAATTATTTGATTCAAAGATATAAAACGTTTTGATTCTTCACCATTTAATCTTAATTCATTGTATACAAAGCTTTTCCCACCAACCTACATGACAATTATCATTTTATCCTACAAGCCAACACTATAATTTTACACTATTAACATTAGGTAGCAAAAAAATGGACAAATCAAAAATTTTAACAGAAATTGCGGCAGCTTTACAAGAGCACATCCGCCATATTGAGGCCTCGGTCATGCGTTATAAGTTGGCCTCAGACATTGATGATGACGATACATTAGATCCAGAAGATTTATCGCGTCAATCGGAAGCAACTGATATGCAATTGCGTTTTGAACAACTCTTATTACAAGCCAAAGAACAAGAGTTTTTTATCATGGATCACGATGATGAATTTCATGATGTCATTGAACCTGGAGCTTTGATTGAAACTGAAATGAATTATATATATGTTGGCATTGCTATACCAACCTTTCAATTGGATGGAAAAACAGTTCTTACAATAAGCGAAAAAGCGCCTGCCTATTTAGCAATGCGAGGAAAAAAAGCGGGAGACACCTTAGAATTGGGAGAACATCACCACAAAATTGTATCCATATTGTAATTAAAGATCCTTAATTGGGATATAAATAAGCTCTTCTGAATCAGGGGAGCTTTTTTTGTACTTTTCCCCTAACACCTCAAACTGCGGACGGTTTTCCCAGTGTAAATTGGCTTTTGGAAGAAATTCGGTGAAAATGGATTGAAAAAAACCAGCTGCGTCTGAACCATCACCACGATAGGTAAAAACAGCATAACGCCCTGCAGGAATAATCAATTTTTGCATACCATCAGGAATAGATGTAAAGGCATTTACTTCTAAAGCCGCCCATTTTTCAAAAACCACTTCGGGTGAAAAATTGTATTGCAACGGATTCACTTGCACATGAAATAAGTCGGGAGCTACTGCATTCTCAATTTCGCTTCGTCGTGGCATAAACGATTGCCAAAGTTCGCTCACTTGATAATCCAAAAAAGACATGGAACGAGAAATACCAACCAATTTCTTTTCGGGCAATTGTATGATCTCAGGTTGCATTATTTTCGTTTATCGAAAAAAACTTTTACTCCGCGAAAAGCACTGAAAGCAAATAAAGCATATAAAACCAAACCTGCGATGACCACATAATGGCCATTTGAAGCTCCTTTAGATTCTAAATAATTAAAATAGGTAATCCCTAAATAAAAAAGGTAAGCGGTTCCAAGCATTGCAATTCCCAACATCAAACGCATGGCCCAAAGTTTTTCATTTTTTCCATGGTAAGCAATATAACCGACCAAAACCATCATTACAAGTATGGCTAATTTGGGTAAATCGGCTTCTATTGGTAAAACATAAAAAGCCACCAAAGGAACCAATAACATTGTATGCACCATTAAGTAAGCAAAAGACAACACATCCATGCCCATGGGTCGGTTTTCTTTTAAGTACGCTTTTATCGCTACACGCACTTCCTCTTCTGAAAAACCATCCCGTACCAAAAACCGAATCGTGTTGGTATAGGTGTAATTTTTTGAAAGATAATGCGCTACTTCTTGGTGTAAATCCTTTTGCATTTTGTAAAATTATAAAAAAACAGACAGGCAATTTACCTGTCTGTTTATATTTAACAGCTGTTTTACATATTACGTCGGTACTGCCCTCCTACTTCAAACAAACCTGAAGTAATTTGCCCTAATGAACAATATTTGGCAGCTTCCATTAATAGGTCAAACATATTACGGTTATTCACAGCAGCTTCCTGAACTTGAGCAATCAATTCGGTTACTTTAACTCCATGTGCGCCATGTAAATTTTCTAAGGTTTGAATTTGCAATTGCTTTTCCTCTTCTGTGGCACGAATGACCTCAGCGGGTAAAACTGTTGGCGATCCTTTCGAACTCAAAAACGTATTCACCCCAATAATTGGGTATTCACCCGTATGTTTCAAGGTTTCGTAATACAAACTCTCTTCTTGAATTTTACTGCGCTGGTACATGGTTTCCATAGCACCCAACACCCCGCCACGTTCAGTAATGCGATCAAATTCTGCCAATACGGCTTCTTCAACCAAATCGGTTAATTCTTCAATGATAAACGAACCTTGAATCGGATTTTCATTTTTCGCTAATCCCAATTCTTTGTTGATAATCAACTGAATCGCCATGGCACGACGAACCGATTCTTCGGTTGGTGTCGTAATCGCTTCATCATAAGCATTGGTATGCAAGGAGTTACAGTTGTCGTAAATCGCATACAAAGCTTGCAAGGTCGTACGGATATCGTTAAAGTCAATTTCCTGCGCGTGTAATGAACGCCCTGATGTTTGAATATGGTACTTCAACATCTGTGCGCGTTCGTTGGCG
>CAYNDK010000103.1:0-10137 GCA_964395965.1 uncultured Flavobacterium sp. | reverse complement strand
AAAGGGGTTCCGCCCACCATTTTAATCAAATCGTCGGTATCTAAAGGCGAATTGGCAAAACCTGTCGTCGGAATATCAATACCATGATGTAACAGTAATTGCAGGGAATACAATTTGTCACGCGATTGCGTAATGGCTTTGGCTGAATTCAAACAATACACTTTCATTGCTTCAAATTGGCGGGTTAACGCACAGCCATAAAAGGTAATACTCGGACGAATACGCGGTATGATGGCGTCAAAATTATCGAGTATTTTACCGCCACGGTAATGAATCTCGGGTTTGTCCGCATCCAATTTCATGTAACATTCTTTGATGTTCAAAAAATGCATTTCATGCCCGCGTGCTTCTCCCGCTTCTATAATACGACGGTTACTGTACAATTCAGGATTACTGGCTAAGAGTCCGATGCGCAAGCCCGTTTTTTGCGCAACCGATTTCTGGTAAATTTCTTTTAAATATTCGGGAGTAGGTTCGCCCAACAAATACTTTTGCTCAGGATCGACCAAGATTCGTCCACTCATCGCTTCACGGCCCAATAACATGCGGAATCCCATCGAATCACGATTGGTTAACGTTACTTCCGCAGTCCATGATTCATCGCCTATTTTCAATTCAGTTTGGATCACATAACGCTGTTCACGGTAGCCGCTCGAACTTTTAACAATACGTTTGTCGACCAATTTGGCTTCACAATGAATGATGGTCTTTTGATTTTTTTGGATGGGATTGATGTCGAATTTCACCCATGTTTCGCCATCCTTTTGAAACGGGGCAATATTTAAAGCGTGAAGCGCAGAAGTTTTTGCTCCTGAGTCGACACGGGCTTTAATGGAAGGTAGTCCTAATTCGGGAAATCCACACCATTCTTCAGAACCTAAGATGAGTTTTTGCATAATAAAAAGAAACCACGAATAAACGAAATAAATAGATTTCGGTCAATCGTGGTTTGTATTTTAGGTTATAAAATTATTAATTCGTTGGTTCTTCTGTTTTTTGAACCGTAACTGTTAGTTCATCTGAGCCGTCTTCAATATCCATGAAGATTTCATCACCCGAATTAATTTTTGAAGTAATAATTTCTTCAGCTAAAGTATCTTCAACATATTTTTGAATCGCTCTTTTCAATGGACGTGCGCCAAATTGTTTGTCAAAACCTTTGTCGGCAATAAACGCTTTGGCTTTGTCAGATAATTTTAATTTGTAGCCTAAATCAGCGATGCGAACATACAATTTAGCCAATTCAATTTCGATGATTTTATCGATATCTTCTTTTTCTAACGCATTAAACACAATTACATCGTCAATACGGTTTAGGAATTCAGGTGCAAATGTTTTCTTTAATGCATTTTCAATGATGCCTTTTGAATGATCATCGGCTTGTGCTACTTTAGCTGCGGTACCAAATCCAACACCTTGGCCAAAGTCTTTCAACTGACGCGCGCCCACATTGGAAGTCATAATAATGATGGTGTTTTTGAAATCAATTTTTCGACCTAAACTATCGGTCAAATAACCGTCATCCAAAACTTGAAGCATCATGTTGAATACATCGGGATGCGCTTTTTCAATTTCGTCCAAAAGCACTACACAATACGGTTTGCGACGCACTTTTTCAGTCAATTGACCGCCTTCTTCGTAACCTACGTATCCTGGAGGCGCTCCGATTAAACGGGAAATGGCAAATTTCTCCATGTATTCACTCATATCAATACGCACCAAAGCATCTTCTGAATCGAAAAGTTCTTTGGCTAATACTTTCGCCAATTGCGTTTTTCCAACTCCGGTCGACCCTAAGAAAATGAACGAACCGATAGGACGATTCGGGTCTTTCAGTCCGGCACGATTACGTTGGATCGAACGCGCAATTTTAAGTACGGCATCATTTTGACCAATTACTTTACCTTGAAGGAGTTCGGGCAAACTGGCCAATTTATTACTTTCAGTTTGCGCAATGCGGTTCACCGGAATTCCGGTCATCATAGAAACCACATCGGCTACGTTATCTTCCGTTACTTGAACACGGTTGTTTTTAGAATCTTCTTCCCATTGTTCTTGGGCGATGGCTAATTCTTTTTCCAACTTTTTCTCATCGTCACGGAGTTTGGCTGCTTCTTCGTATTTCTGGCGTTTTACCACCGAATTTTTCAAATCGCGAACTTCTTCCAATTGACGTTCCAAATCCAAAATTTGTTTAGGCACATCAATATTGGTAATGTGTACACGTGAACCCGCTTCATCCAAAGCATCGATAGCCTTGTCCGGAAGAAAACGTTCCGACATATAACGATCGGTCAACTTCACACACGCTTCAATAGCTTCAGGTGTATAGGTTACATTATGGTGATCTTCGTATTTGTTTTTGATGTTATTCAAAATGGTAATTGTTTCAGGAACCGAAGTAGGTTCGACAATTACTTTTTGAAAACGACGCTCTAAGGCACCGTCTTTTTCAATATACTGACGGTATTCATCAAGTGTTGTAGCACCAATACATTGGATTTCGCCACGCGCTAATGCCGGTTTGAACATGTTGGAAGCATCCAAAGAACCCGTTGCGCCACCAGCACCTACAATAGTGTGAATTTCGTCAATGAAAAGAATGATATCGTCATTTTTCTCTAACTCATTCATGACAGCTTTCATGCGCTCTTCAAATTGACCGCGGTATTTTGTTCCGGCCACTAAAGAAGCTAAATCTAGCGTAACCACGCGTTTGTTGAAAAGAATACGCGATACTTTCTTTTGAATGATACGCAAGGCCAATCCTTCAGCAATAGCTGATTTACCCACACCGGGTTCACCGATTAATAAAGGATTGTTTTTCTTACGACGGCTCAAAATTTGTGAAACACGCTCGATTTCTTTTTCGCGTCCTACTACAGGGTCTAATTTCCCTTCTTCGGCCAATTCGGTTAGGTCGCGACCAAAGTTATCTAAAACAGGGGTTTTCGATTTTTTACTCGACTTGTTTGTTGGGTTGTTAAAATTATCGCCTTTTAAGCTATCATCTTGCCCAGAATCTTCGTTGAACGATTCGTTTTTAGGCAAGTTTTCCATGAAATCTTCATCTTTTGGAGTCATTTGCAAATATTGTTCTTTAGCTATTTCATAGTCGATTTTCAACTTATTCAATAACTTGGTTGTAGGATCATTTTCGTTTCTCAGGATACACAATAATAAGTGTGCAGTGCTGATGGAAGTACTTTGAAATACCTTTGCTTCTAAAAAGGTTGTTTTCAAAGCACGCTCTGCTTGACGTGTGAGGTGCAGATTTTTCTTTTCAATGCTGTGATCTGCAGTAGGGTTGGGTGGACTCAATACTTCAACTTTTCTTCGTAAATGATCAAGATCTACCGATAAATTATTGAGTATAGTGATGGCCTTTCCATTACCGTCGCGCAAAATTCCGAGCATGAGATGTTCAGTACCAATAAAATCATGGCCTAACCGCAAGGCTTCCTCTTTACTGTACGTGATTACATCTTTGACGCGTGGTGAAAAATTATCATCCATAGGTATTCGATTATGGGTTTAGTAAAACTAATGATTTTAGCTTGAAATTGCAAAAATCATTCCATGGCAGTGCCTGTCAGTAAAATGACAAAAAAAACTGCAATATAAAAAAGGAATTAACGTCGATTTATTAACTGTTTTTTTCTTCAATTTTGTTAATAAAATCTCTAAATAAGAAGTCTTGTTTGCTATAGAAAATGGTAAAAAGACGTATATTGCGTGTTTGAATATTTGAACCAAAAACTATTAAAAATTTTAGTATATGTCTGACGGAGAGAAGTTAATTCCTATCAACATTGAAGACGAAATGAAGAGTGCCTACATCGATTATTCGATGTCGGTAATCGTTTCCCGCGCACTTCCGGATGTTCGTGACGGTTTAAAACCAGTACACCGACGTGTGTTGTACGGAATGTATGACTTGGGCGTTTTTTCAAACAGAGCACACAAAAAATCAGCGAGAATCGTAGGGGAGGTACTTGGTAAGTATCACCCGCACGGTGACAGTTCAGTATATGATGCCATGGTACGTATGGCTCAAGAGTGGAGTTTACGCTACCTTTTGGTAGATGGTCAAGGGAACTTTGGTTCGATTGACGGCGACAGTCCAGCGGCAATGCGTTATACGGAAGCCCGTATGAAAAAGATGTCAGAAGACATTATGGCAGATATTGACAAAGAGACGGTGGATTTCCAGTTGAAC
Source organism: uncultured Flavobacterium sp. (assembly GCA_964395965.1). Classification (GTDB taxonomy): domain Bacteria; phylum Bacteroidota; class Bacteroidia; order Flavobacteriales; family Flavobacteriaceae; genus Flavobacterium. Next base: position 5,918 of record CAYNDK010000103.1, on the reverse strand, counting down.
TTTGACGATACCTTATATGAGCCTAAAGTGATGCCAACGCGTATCCCAAACCTTCTTATTAATGGAGCATCGGGTATTGCAGTGGGTATGGCTACCAATATGCCTCCGCACAATTTAACTGAAGTTGTTGACGGAACGTTGGCTTATATTGATAATAATGATATCGAAATCGATGAATTAATGCATCACATCAAAGCCCCTGATTTTCCAACGGGTGGTGTGATTTACGGTTACGAAGGCGTTCGAGAAGCATTCAAAACAGGTCGTGGTCGTGTTGTTATTCGCGGTAAAGTTAACTTTGAAGAAGTTAACGGCAAAGAAGCCATTATTGTCACAGAAATTCCTTATCAAGTGAATAAGGCCGAAATGATTAAAAAGACGGCCGACTTAATCAATGATAAAAAAATTGAAGGGATTTCAAATATCCGTGATGAATCGGATCGTACCGGTATGCGTATTGTATACGAATTGAAACGCGATGCGGTTCCGAATGTGGTATTGAACACCTTATTTAAATATACCCAATTACAATCCTCATTCAGTGTCAACAATATTGCCTTAGTGAATGGACGTCCCGAAATGTTGAATTTAAAAGATTTGATTCACCATTTTGTGGAACACCGTCATGATGTTGTGGTTCGCCGTACGCAATTTGAATTGCGCAAAGCGGAAGAACGCGCACACATCTTAGAAGGTTTAATTATTGCTTCTGACAATATTGACGAAGTAATTGCTATTATTCGTAGTTCGAAAGACGGTGATGAAGCCCGAACACGCTTGATGGAACGTTTCAGTTTGTCGGATATTCAGTCGCGTGCTATCGTAGAAATGCGTTTACGTCAGTTAACCGGATTGGAGCAAGATAAATTGCGTGCAGAATATGATGACATCATGAAATTGATTCAACGTTTGAAAGACTTGTTGGCAAGCAAAGAATTGCGTATGGAGTTAATCAAAGAAGAATTGATTGAAGTTCGTGATAAATATGGTGATGCCCGTCGTTCAGAAATTGTGTATGCCGGTGGTGATGTGAGTATTGAGGATTTAATTGCCGATGAAAATGTGGTAATTACCATTTCACATGCAGGGTATATCAAACGTACTTCTTTATCTGAATACAAAACTCAAAATAGAGGAGGGGTTGGACAAAAATCAGCTGCAACGCGTGACCAAGATTTCTTGGAACATTTGTTTGTTGCGACCAATCACCAATATTTACTATTCTTTACACAAAAAGGAAAATGTTTCTGGATGCGTGTTTACGAAATTCCAGAAGGATCGAAAGCTAGTAAAGGTCGCGCGATTCAAAACTTAATCAATATTGAAAGTGATGATAAGGTAAAAGCGTTCATTTGTACCAAAGACTTAAAAGACGAAGAATACATCAATAATCATTTTGTGATTATGGCGACCAAACAAGGTCAGGTGAAGAAAACACCATTGGAACAATATTCTCGTCCACGTCAAAATGGTATTAATGCCATTACCATTCGTGAAGATGACGAACTATTAGAAGCAAAATTGACAACAGGAAACAGTCAAGTTTTAGTTGCAGTAAAATCAGGTAAATTGGTTCGTTTTGAAGAAAGTAAAACCCGTCCAATGGGTCGTACTGCTTCGGGTGTTCGCGGTATTACATTAGCTAGTGAAACCGATGAAGTTATCGGAATGGTTGCCATCGACGAGAAAGAAGTGAACGAAAAACAAATTCTTGTAGTTACCGAAAACGGTTATGGAAAACGAACCAAATTGGTAGATGACGATGGAGAAGATGTGTATCGTATTACAAACCGAGGAGGTAAAGGGGTGAAAACCTTAAACATTACCGAAAAAACAGGTCAGTTGATTTCCATTTGTGATGTAACCGATGAAGACGATTTGATGATCATTAATAAATCAGGGTTGACAATTCGAATGATGGTTTCTGATTTACGTGTTATGGGTCGTGCCACACAGGGTGTTCGTTTGATAAATATCAAAAATAACGATTCCATTGCAGCTGTAACCAAAGTAATGCGAGAGGATGAAGAAGAAGGAATAGAGGATTTGGAAGGAACCGAATTTACAGAAGGAGAAATTTCAAATGATGAATCCACTTCAGATTCTGAAGAGTAAAACAAACAATAACGATGTAAAAGCCATGAACTGAAACCCAGACGTGGCTTTTTACGTTTAAAATTGAATAATTATGAAAATCAGTAAATTAATTTTAGCAGGTGCAATAGTCGTATCTGTAAGCACTTTTGCTCAAAAGGATGAGTTAAAAGCATTGAAAAAATTGTACGGTAAGGATCAATTAAAAAATGAAGAAATTACCGAATATAAAAACTTAATAACTAAACTTGAAGGTGGTTTAGCTGTTGAAGAAGGGGATAAAATGTATACGACATTTTACAAATGTATGATGCCGATTGTTGAGTTAACTTCCTTAGATCCATCCACACCTCCAGCAATAATGCAGGCTAAAATGGCAAAAGCATTCAATTATACCAATCTTGTTTTTCTTGCAGATGGGTTGAATGCTACCTTAGATTATGAGAAAAAGACTGGAAAAAAGCAGTATACGGATGATATTAAGGAAACCATTACTCAATATAAACCTGAAATTGTAAATGTTGCTATAGCCTTGGCAAACACAAAAAAGTACGCAGAAGCATCTAAAATTCTATATGCAGCTTATAAATTAGATCCTAAAGAAGTTGATAATTTGTATTACGCGGCAAATTATGCGGTAGAGGCTAAAGATTTTGATGGGGCTTTAACCTACTACTCTGAGTTAAAAAAGTTGAATTACACAGGTGAAGGGACTACTTATTTGGCAAAGAACAATGCTTCAGGTGCAGTAGAAACTTTTAAGGATAAAGCTATGCGCGATAAATTCGTAGAATTAGGAACGTATTCGAATCCAACAGAGGAAAAAGTGCAATCAAGACGTGGAGAAATTGTTCGCAATGTAGCTTTGATTTTAATCGAAAAAGGTAAAACTGATGAAGCAAAAACGGCTATTGCTGAAGCTCGAAAAGAGTTCCCTAACGATGTGAGTTTGATTGTTTCTGAAGCAGATATCTATTTAAAATTAAATGATATCCCTACGTATCAAAAATTGATTAAAGAAGCTTTAGACAAAAATCCAAATGATCACTTATTGATTTATAATTTGGGTGTAACTAGCGCTAACAATAAACAGTATGAGGAAGCTGAAAAATATTACCGTAAAGTAATGGAGATTAAGCCTGATTATGTGGAAGCTTACATCAATATGGCGGATGTTATCTTGAAACCGGATCAAAAGATTGTTGAGGAAATGAATAAATTAGGTTATACGGATAAGGATCAAAAACGTTTTGAAGTACTAAAAGCGGAACGTCAAAAGTTGTTTAATCGTGTGATGCCTATTTTGGAAAAAGCGAATGATTTACGTCCGGGAACTGAAGAAATTCAATCCAGTTTATTGGCCGTATATCGTTTCTTAGAATTAAAAGAAAAATCAGATGCTTTAAAAGCAAAGATGAACAAATAGATTGTAAATGATTTCAATAAAAAAGCGTCCATAATTTTTGGACGCTTTTTTTTATATAATCTTTTTGATAACTCGTAAGCGGTGTGTGTGTCTGTTTTGTTCAGAATTATAAATTCCTAAATGATCCAAACGGTCGATACGAACTTTGCCACTTGCATGAATGATGTAGTTGTTTTCGAGCATGATTCCAACATGGATGATTTTACCTTCCTCATTGTCAAAAAAAGCTAAATCTCCAGGTTCACTTTCTTCAATAAAACTTAACACCTCTCCTTGAGTAGCTTGCTGTGAAGCATCACGAAGTAGCTGATAGCCATTAAGTTTGTAAACCATTTGTGTAAATCCTGAACAATCAATGCCAAAAGGAGTTTTTCCTCCCCATAAATAAGGAGCATTCAAGTACTGATATGCTGTAGCAACTAATTCATTTTTGGGTTTAATTCCGCTTACTTTTAAACCTTCAAAATTAAAATTTGAACTATTAATTTCAGGGTGGTGTAAAAAAGAAAGAGAAGCTCCTAACATCAATGGAGTTAATTGATTCTCGGGAGTAATGGCGTATTCAACTAAATCTGCGTTAAGAATTAATGCGTCATTAGAGAGTTTATCATAACTTTCTTTTGAAATCACTTGATATTGTTTGCTATCCACCCAACCTTCATAGTCATCAAAATGTAACCGTATTTTTGACCATTGACGCTCTTTTTCAAGAATTTCAAAATGTTCACCAAATAAAACTTGTGATACAATTTCACTACGATCACTGGCTTCAGCTCGTAATGGAATTACAGAAAGATTACAAATGGCAAACATTGTCAAGAAATTGGATTATAAACGTTCAATTACAACTGCAGAAGCACCACCACCACCATTACAAATCGCAGCAGCACCTAATTTTGCATTATTTTGTGCTAAAACATTAAGTAAAGTAACAATGATACGGGCACCTGAACATCCCAGCGGGTGTCCCAACGATACGGCACCACCATTTACATTCACTTTGTTATTATCAAGGTTTAGAATTTTTGCGTTCGCTAAACCAACTACTGAAAAAGCTTCATTAAATTCAAAAAAGTCAATTTCGTCAATTGACAATCCTGCTTTTGAAAGCGCTTTTGGTAATGCTTTAGCCGGTGCAGTTGTAAACCACTTTGGTTCTTGTGCAGCGTCTGCATAGGCACGGATAACCGCCAATGGTTTTAATCCTAATGCGTTTGCTTTGTCTTCACTCATTAAAACTACTGCAGCTGCACCATCATTGATTGTTGAAGCATTTGCTGCGGTAACTGTTCCATCTTTAGTAAATACCGCATTAAGTGTTGGGATTTTGTCCAAACGAACGTTGGTATATTCTTCATCTTTTGTGACCATGATTGGATCACCTTTACGTTGAGGAACCGCAACTGGAACAATTTCTGTGTCAAATTTACCCGCTTCCCAAGCTTGAGCTGAACGTTGATAGGACTGAATTGCAAAATTGTCTTGCTCTTCACGAGTAATATTGTATTCTGTTGCACACAAGTCGGCACAAACCCCCATAGCATTATTATCATAGGCGTCTGTTAAGCCATCTTTTTGCATTCCATCAACCAACGATGTAGGTCCAAATTTTACACCATTACGCATGTGCACGTAGTGAGGAATCATACTCATGTTTTCCATTCCACCTGCCACAACAATCTCGGCATCACCTGCCATAATTGCTTGGGCACCTTGCATAATGGCTTTCATTCCAGAGGCGCATACTTTGTTGATTGTAGTGCACGCTACTTCTTCAGATAATCCAGCATATAAGGCTGCTTGACGAGCAGGAGCTTGACCAACACCAGCTTGAACCACATTTCCCATTAAAACTTCATCGACCAATTTAGGATCTAAATTGATTTTCTCTAAAGCTCCTTTAATAGCAGTTGCACCCAAACGTGGGGCAGATACGGTTGATAGAGCGCCCATAAAACTACCAATGGGTGTACGAGCTGCTGATACGATTACCACTTTTTTACTCATGATTAACTAAAATTAGATTGGTTTGTTTGTTGTGCAAATCTACTATTTTTTGCCATATACGCCTGAAAAATGGCCTGTTTTTAAATCGATGAATTATTTTTTTTAATCTATTCCATTGATAACGAATTGCTTTGAGAGTGTATTCAAATTTATTCATAAAAAAACCTTATAAATTGTTGTATTTTTTAGATTGTTACTTTACATTTGCAACCGCTTTACAGCAAAAGTTCTTTTTAATAAGAGAAATAGGAGAGGTGCCGGAGTGGTAACGGAGCAGATTGCTAATCTGTCGACGGGTAACCGTCGCCAGGGTTCGAGTCCCTGTCTCTCCGCTTCTTTTCGGGGTGTAGCGTAGCCCGGTTATCGCGCCTGCTTTGGGAGCAGGAGGCCG
>CAYNDK010000102.1:0-10194 GCA_964395965.1 uncultured Flavobacterium sp. | reverse complement strand
ATCCAAACCCCGTTCAAAATACCTTGCAAGTACAAGCGAAACAGTTGATTGAATCCGTTCAAATCATGGATTACCAAGGACGACTATTGGAAGTTCACATTCAAAATGAAATGGCAACGCAATTGAATTTTGAAAAGCACCCAGAAGGAATTTACTTTGTGAAAGTTAGAACCGCTTCCGGAACGGCTGTGCACAAAATTGTAAAAGACTAATATTAAAAAACAATACATACAATCTTTGCCGTTTGTGGTCCCTACTGCAAACGGCAAATTTTTTGAAAAACTTCGTGGTCGGGCACCCCAATAACGAAGTGATTTTGACTGCCTACAGGATTGCACCTCTGCATTGGAGCAACCCCTTTCAAATGCTTGATTTTGAAGAATATAAATATAGCATTTTGAGTAAAAAGTAATTCATACTTGCTCTTTGTACCTTTTTATTTTCAAAAATGAAAGTATGCAGTGGATTCCATTTTGAGGTTTTATATTTTTTTAGATTTGGCTGTATACTTTATTTTTAAGAAATAAATACTCTTCCAAACTTGGAATTGAATAAATAAAACTACCTATTTAATCTATATCAGTCAGTATTGTAGTAATTCTTTCTACATTTGACACTTATAAATCAATGCCTTATGAAAAAAATTACTTTTCTTTTCGTGCTTTTGGCCTTTCAATTGAATGTTGCGCAAAACATTACGTTTGCTGATCCCGTATTAAAATCCAATTTGATGGGTAGTGACATCAATTCTGATGGTGAAATTAGTGTGACAGAGGCAATGAATGTACACTATTTAAATTTCGATGGATCCAATGTGACTAATTTAAGCGGCCTGGAATATTTTGACAATGCAAATCAAGTTGAAATTAATGAATTTTCGCCTCTATTGGATTTAAGCCCGCTGACTGGAATGGCGAGCTTAAACACGTTGAGACTCTATTTTAACTCCTTTATTTCACAAAGTGTATTTCAGTTTCCAGCCTTACCCTTAGTACATTCAATTTACATACAGAATGTAAATGTCGTAACAGTTGATTTTACGGCCTTGTCCAATTGTGAAAATATTGAAATTGCAAATTTATCGCAATTACAAACCAACACCATAAATATCAACAACTTAACTCAACTCAAATTATTAGATATTAGTGGCACGTCAATTACGCAACTTAATATTCAAAGCAACACCAATTTGGAGACAATAAGAATAAGAGAGTGCGCCACACTTTCTAATCTTGACGTGACCAACCTTACTCATCTTAAGGATTTAAACATACATGATAATCCATTGATAAGCGTGTTAGATTTAAGTAATAAACCTGAACTTGTAAGTGTATTTACTTATAACATGAATAATTTGAATCAAATCAATTTAACGGGGTCAACAGCTGTAAAAACTATTTATCTTTTCAATTGTGCTGTTGGACAATTAAACACATCTGGACTAACCCAATTAGAACATTTGACGGTGTACAATAGCGTAGGATCCAATACCTTAACCAGCTTGAATTTAACAAATAATACGACATTGAACTATATCAACATCCGTTCTGGCGGACTTACACAAATTGATTTGTCGGCACAAACCCAGCTCAAACAGCTTTTCATCACACAAACTCCATTAACCGATCTTAATTTAAGCAACAACACACAACTCGAAAAAGTATACCTTAGTACAATCCCCTTAACTCAGATCGATTTGAATGCATTACAAACATTGAAAGAATTGAGTTTGTATTTTATTCCTCTTACTTCTATCAACTTAAATTCTTTAACCAACTTAGAAAAACTAAGTTGTTCTAACAATCAAATACCATCCATTAACCTTGCTAACAATACGAATCTAATTGAATTAAAATTGGAACAAAATCCAATATCTACTTTGGATTTATCCGCATTGACACAATTAGAAGTTTTATGGTTAAGTACATTACCCATCTCTACCCTTAACACGAATACTAATTTAATGTTACGAGATATTTTTATTTCTTCATGTAACAATATTGACTCATTGGATTTTTCAAATTACAACACAATAAATCAATTCTTTGCCATTGGGTTAAATTTAGAGTCTATGGTCAACCTTCACTATTTATTTTTAAAAAATGGTGTAAATGACGGTTACAGTTTTTACCTCAATAATTTACCCAACATAGAATACATCTGTATTGACGACTCCGATATTACTACTTTAATGTCTCTAAATGCCGCTTATATAAATCCGTCTGTAGTGGTAAACTCCTATTGTTCCTTCAATCCTGGAGGCAATTACAATACCATTACAGGAAACATTCAATATGATTTTAATGCCAATGGCTGTGACACTAACGACATCGATGCTTCTTTGCTTGGTGTGAAAATGAATAATGGTACAAGTGATAGTTATGCGTATTCAAACTTTTCAGGCAACTATACTTTTTTTGTAGATAATGGAAATTTTGTATTGACGCCGCAATTCACCAATACTTATTTTACCGTTTCTCCCCCTTCCATAACGGTTCCTTTCGCCACGGCCAACAGCAGTTCACAAACCGTCAATTTCTGTGTGTCACCCAACGGTGTACATCCCGATTTGGAAGTTATTATTAGTCCGATTCAAAGTGCCCGTCCCGGATTTGACGCCTCATACCTACTCACCTACAAAAACAAAGGAAACCAAGTTCAATCCGGATCGGTTCAATTTACTTTTGACGACTCAGTTATGGATTATTTGGGCGCCTCTATTACGCCAACTACCGTTGGAACAGGTGCTCTAAGTTGGAATTTCTCGAACCTGAATCCATTTGATCACGAATCCATTATTATTAGTTTTAACATCAACAGTCCGCAAGAAACTCCTGCTGTAAACATTGATGATGTTTTGAATTACACGGCACAAATCACACCCGTAGCCGGTGATGAAACTACAGCGGATAATAGTTTTTTGTACAACGAAACTGTAACGGGTTCCTATGACCCCAACGATAAAATGTGTTTGGAAGGCAGTACTGTTTCAACGACCAAAATTGGAGACTATCTGCATTATCAAATTCGTTTTCAAAATACCGGAAATGCACCCGCTGAAAATGTAGTGATTAAAGACATTATCGATACCACCAAATTTGACATTGCTACGTTACAACTCATCAGTACGTCTCACGATTCAAGTTCGCGCATTGTCAATGGCAATCAAGTCGAATTTATATTTCCGAATATTATGCTTCCGGGCGAACAAGTAGACGAACCCGGCAGTCACGGTTATGTGCTTTTTAAAATTAAAACCAAAACAAATTTGACCAACGGTAGTACAGTTAACAATACAGCTTCCATCTATTTTGACTACAACTTCCCGATTGTAACTAATACAGCACAAACAACGTTTACGAATTTGGGAATAGAAGAAATGGCTCTTGAAGGCGTCACTGTGTATCCAAACCCCGTTCAAAATACCTTGCAAGTACAAGCGAAACAGTTGATTGAATCGGTTCAAATCATGGATCACCAAGGACGACTATTGGAAATTCAGATTGAAAATGAAATGGCCACGCAATTGAATTTTGAAAAGTACCCAAAAGGAATTTACTTTGTAAAAGTTAGAACCGCTTCCGGAACGGCTGTGCACAAAATTGTAAAAGACTAATGAAAAAATACCAAATCCAATCTACCCCCTTTGTAGTTCCCACTACTGACGGCAAATTAATTGAAGAACATCACGGGCGGGTGGCTACCCAAAATGAAGCGATTTCGATTGCCCACATGATTGCACCACCGCATTGGAGCGAACCCTTTCAAACACCCGAATTTGAAGAATACACTTATATCATTTCGGGGAAAAAGCAATTTATTATTGAAGGTGATACCGTAGTTTTAGAAGCCGGTCAATCCATTCGTATTGCAGAAAATACGCGCGTGCAGTATTCCAATCCGTTTGACGAGGCGTGTGAATATATTTCGGTATGCCAACCCGCATTTGATTTTACCAAAGTGCATCGGGAAGAATAAATTGTAGCTTTTTTCTACTAGTAGGCGCAACCATTTTTGGAGTTGTTCATCTACAGTATAAAGAAAAAGCCATGAAAAAATTTCTCCTCACTATCACTTTATGCTTCCTTTATCAGCTGTCCTCAAGTCAAATTGTTATTTTTAACGACCCTGATTTCAAGCAACGTATCCTTTTCAACTATAGCAATCTGGATGCAAACTTTAATAATGAAATTGAAGTTTCAGAAGCCTTAACACTCACTGAAATGGAAATCGGAGGTTTAGACATATCCGATTTGACTGGTTTAGAAGCGTTTCAAAATCTAACCTCCTTAAAACTAGAGGACCTTTCGGTAACCGATTTAAACGTCAATACTTTAGTGAATCTAACCGACTTATGGTTGATTAATGTTACCGCGACCAATTATCCTTTATCAAACCTAACACCACTCACCAGCTTAATTATCTATAATTCACCTGTCCCGAATTTGGACATTTCCAATTTAACAAATCTGGAAATACTCAATATCAATTCAGGTAATTTAACTTCGTTAAACCTTACTAATCTTATTAATTTAAAACAATTAGCTACACATAACAATGCGGCGTTTCCCATTTCATTCCCAAATCCGAACACAATTGAACGCTATTTTTGTGTAAATACCGAATTATCTCAAATAAACTTAACTGGATTTACAGCTTTAAATTACCTAAATTGTAGCAACAACCCTTTTACTAGTTTGACTATTGCCAATAATCAAACCCTCGACACTATTGTTTGTCAAAACATCAATCTGCCTAGTATTGCTTTATTTAACCTTCCCTCTCTAAAAAAATTGGACTGTTCCAATGGACAGCTTTCAAGTTTGGATATCTCCACTATTCCATCTCTTGAAATATTGAATTGTAGTGAAAATAACATTACTTCAATCAACTTGAGTAATTCAGGGGCACTGAAAGAACTTTATTGCCAAAACAACGAAATCAATGCATTCAATTTCACCAACCTTGGACAACTTGTACATTTAACTTGTAAAGACAACCCTGCTCCTTTACTTGATTTCTTGGGGTTAAATTCTTTGAAATACCTAACTTTTGGTAGCCCCCAATTATCCCAAATTAATTCTATTAGTGCGTTGACAGAACTGGACTTTTTCAATATGTACAATACAACCTTAACTCAAGTTGATCTTAGTCCGTTACAAAATGTTACCCGGTTAGGGATTCATAACACCCCGTTAACCTCAATTGATTTTTCAAACAACAGTAATGTTCGATTCATCAATTTTGATTACAATGCACAATTAACCTATTTAAATGCAAATAATGGACTTCGAATAATTGGACTATTAACAGGAACATCCTATATTTATTATAGTCCTAACTTAAACAAAGTATGTACTGCACCCTTTAATGTTGCAGATTTCACCACAATATTAACAAACTCGAATTACTTTAATTCGGTTCAAAATCCGTTAGTGTTACCGTATTGCGATTTCAATTCTGGCAATCGATTAACGGGAACCGTTCGGTATGATGGAAATGGAAATGGTTGTGACCCAACCGACAGCGTTGTGAGCAATGTACCGGTTCAAGTCATTTCAGGGGCTACAACATTTGCAACATTTACTGATGGCTTTGGCAACTACCAACTGTATCCTTCTGCTGGTCAATATACAGCATCAGTTGCTGTCGACCCTAATTATTTCTTTATCAATCCTAATTCTACTACATTCAGTTGGAACAACACGAACTTGAATGCCTATATTCAAGATTTCTGTATTAGCCCTAATGGAATAAAAAATGACTTGGAGGTGACATTAGTTCCTTCAACTGAGGTGCGTCCAGGTATTCAAGTAGCTTATCAAATTGTATTCAAAAACAAAGGAAACCAACCGCTTTCGGGAACACTTACTTTGAATTTTGACGATGCAGTAATGGATTTACAAAATGCTGGAACAACGAATCCTTATACCAACACAACCAATACGCTGTCTTGGAGCTATAGCAACTTATTACCTTTTGAAAGTCGCTCCTTATTTGCAACTTTTCTATTCAACACACCCACACAAAATCCACCTTTAAACTTAGGCGATGTTTTGACATTTACAGTTACGGGAACACCAACGAACAATGATTTAACGCCAAATAACAACACTTTTACACTCATCCAAACCATTGTAAATTCATTTGATCCAAATGATAAAACGTGCTTAGAAGGTGCTGCAATTTCAACACAAAAAGTAGGCGATTATCTTCATTACCGCATCCGTTTTCAAAATGAAGGCAATGCTCCTGCTGTTAATGTTGCCATAAATGATGTAATAAACACTTCCATGTTTGACGTTTCTACGTTGCAAATTATTGGAAGTTCCCATTCCATGCGAACAGAGCGCTATAACAATTCGGTAAGTTTTATTTTTGAGGGAATCAATTTACCTCCTATGATTCAAAACGAGACTGCGAGTCAAGGATATGTTGCTTTTAAAATCAAAACCCTAACCAATTTAGTACTCAATGATGTTATCACGAATACTGGGGCAATTTATTTCGACTTTAATTACCCGATTATTACAAATACAGCTACAACTACGGTAACGGCTTTAAACACCAACATCTTTTTGGCCAATCAATTGCAAATAGCTCCTAATCCAACTCGCGATCGAATAACTATCGATTCTAAACTAGCACTTCTAGAAATTAGTTTGTATGATCTTCAAGGGCGACAGATTAGTGTTCAAAATACACAAGGCTCAACTGCAGTTGTGGATTTTTCTAATCGTGAAAATGGAATATATCTTTTAAAGATCAATACTGATCAAGGAACTGCAACCTACAAAATTGTAAAAGAATAATACAAAAAAGCCCAATCTGTCAAATGATTGGGCTTTTTAAATTATTGTAAAAGTGCGATGATTTTTTCCTCAACTTCGGGACTATTCCAAATTTCTTCGATGTTGGGTAATTTCATCACCTCTTCCATAATGGCATTCTGGTAATCGCCAATGGCTAGAGCTTCCGAATAGGGTTGTAAACTAAAAGTAACCCGACTATATAGCGGCATCCATTTATCAGGATGTTTGTCAGAGAACCATTTTTCAATTTTCTTTTGCAACAAAAATTGAGCATCAGCAGTTTTGGCACTCATTTCTACAAAGTTGCGTCGGGACAACTCAGCAATGGCGTCGGCATTGGGTTTACGCGATTTTTCATAGGCGCGAAAGATTGCTTTCCAGTCGTCACCATATTCTTCAATCAACTGGTTTAAAACAGTAATATCTTCAAAACCGGCATTCATACCGTGGCCATAAAACGGCACAATGGCATGAGCCGAATCGCCAATTAAAGCGACTTTATCTTCAAAAGTCCACGGATAGCATTTCATAATGGCCAAATAACTCGTCGGATTCTTGAAGAAATCGCGCACCAAATCAGGAATCACAGCTGCGGTATCAGGGAAATATTCGGCAAAGAAATTCACCAAAGCCGTTTCATTGTTTAACTGTTCAAAGGAGTTTTCCCCTTCAAACGGCATAAATAACGTACAGGTGAACGTGCCATCTAAATTGGCCAACGCCATTAACATAAAGTTACCGCGGGGCCAAATGTGTAAGGAATTTTTATCAATTTTATGGGAACCATCAGGATTGGCGGGAATATGCAATTCCTTGTAGCCAATCTTCATGAATTCCTGCGAATAATCAAACATACTTTGGCGTTGCATACGGTGGCGAATTCGTGAAAATGCCCCATCGGCACCAAAAACTTTATCGTATTTTAAATCGGACCAAGGCCCTTTTTCGGTTTCCCCAATATGAAGCGTTGCTTCGGCTAACGTCACATCCCAAATACGGTATTCAAAGAAGAATTCTACACCAGCGGCTTCCGCCAAATCAATCATTTTCCGATTCAAAACGCCGCGCGATAACGAAAAAATAGCCTCGCCTTCTTTACCATAATTTTGGTACGTCAAAGAACCGTCTTTCATGTGAATGGCGCGTTTGTCAACCGGAATTCCAATGCGCCTTATTTCCTCATCCAAACCAATATCTGCGAGTGCTTTCCAACCGCGATCTGACATCACTAAATTGATTGAACGACCTGAAAACTCTACAGTACGAATATCTGCACTACGGTCGTAAACGTGTACGGTATGCCCTTGTTTTTTGAGGTAAATCGCTAATAATGTGCCCACTAATCCGGAGCCTACAATAGCAATTCTTTGTGGCGTTTGCATTGTAATTGTAAAAAAGTTAGACAAAAATACTCAATATTATCTGAACGTAACCGAATTGTAAGGCAAAAATTACGTCAAAACTTAAAATTTGTTTAATCTTTTCTTTTTTTAGTTAAACAAAGTTATCTTTGACAAAAAAAGCGATGAAAACAATTACACGAGAAGAATTTAGCCAACTGCCCAAAGTCCCACGACTAAATTTGATTAACAGTTGTATGGGCTATAAGTCGGCTAATTTACTTGGAACTCGTTCAATAGATGGTTTTGAAAATGTAGCCGTTTTTTCCAGCATTACCCATTTGGGCAGTGATCCTGCCATGTTGGGGTTTATTGTTCGTCCAACATCTGTCCCTAGACATACGTATAACAATATTAAAACGACCGGTTATTTTACGGTGAACGCCATCACTAGCGCCATCATTGCTCAAGCACATCAAACTTCAGCGGCTTATGATTATGGAGTTTCTGAATTTGAAATGACCGGATTGGAATCGGAATATAAAGAAGGAATTGAAGTACCTTTTGTTTCAGGTGCTCCGTTGCAGTTGTTGTGTAAGTATGTGAATGAATATGCCATTACTGAAAACAATACGATTCATGTCATTGCTGCAATTGAGGCTATTTATGTGAATGAGGCACTTCTTGAAGACGATTACTGGATTCGGCTGGACCAAGGAAATATTGTCGCCATTAATGGATTGGACGGTTATGCCGAACCCCAACTGAAAAACCGATATGCGTATGCGCGACCGAGTAATTCGCTGAAATCACTTTTAAAACATGAGTCATAAGAAACCCTTTTTACCTGAAAAAACTTGTGTCACTTGTGGCTTGCCGTTTAGTTGGCGTAAAAAATGGGAAAAGAATTGGGAAACCGTAAAATATTGCAGTGACCGCTGCCGCAAAAACAAGAAATAACATGAAACACTTGGTTTGGTTTCGAAACGACCTACGCACGGAAGATCAATACGCTTTATGGAAGGCTACACAACAAGCGGAACTTGTCATCGGTGTGTACTGCATAGACCCAAGACAATTTGCTCCTACTTCGTATGGATTCCCCAAAACGGGTGCCTTTCGTGCGCAATTTCTATGGGAAAGCTTACGCGAATTGAAACGCAATTTGAAAGCGTTGAATATTCCATTGTTTGTGCATTATGGGCATCCCGAAGTGTATTTGCCTGAATTGGTCAATACCTACCTTATCAAAACCGTTTATTCCCAATACGAATGGACAGATGAAGAAGTAAAAGTTACCAATGCCTTGCAGCAAACTTGTCCACACATCGAATTGCAGCAACTCCAGGACGGATTCTTGTTTCATCCTGACGATATTCCGTACGGTTCAGCTAAAGAAGTACCCGAAATTTTCACAGAGTTTCGCAAAAAATGTGAGAAGCTTTCGAAAATAAGACCGCTGGTCGAACCCAAATCAATGCCGGATTCCAACTATTTTGAAACACCCGAAATTCCTTCTTTGGAATCGTGCGGCATTACTCCGCTACAACCCGATAAGCGGACAGCCTTTCCATTTAAAGGGGGCGAAAATAAAGCATTGGCGCGCTTGGAGGATTATTTTTTTACTACCGAAAATTTATCCCAATACAAACAAACCCGCAATGGTTTAATGGGCGCCGATTACAGTTCGAAGTTCTCCCCTTGGCTCGCACACGGTTGCATTTCCCCTCGAAAAATCAATTGGGAAGTGCAACAATATGAAGCTGAAGTCTGCAAAAATGAAGATACCTATTGGTTGATTTTTGAATTAATTTGGCGGGATTATTTTCGGTACATCTCTCAAAAACACGGCAACAAAATTTTTCAATTGGATGGCATTGTCAAGCAAAAATACGAATGGGAATTTAACGCACGTAAATTTGAAAAATGGACCCAAGGCAAAACCCCCGAACCTTTTGTAAATGCGAACATGAAAGAATTGGCGGCCACAGGATTCATGAGCAACCGTGGCCGTCAAAATGTGGCGAGTTTTTGGGCCAAAG
>CAYNDK010000101.1:0-10203 GCA_964395965.1 uncultured Flavobacterium sp. | reverse complement strand
AGAAGTTTTAGCGGCGTGTATAGTAAAGAAATTAAAAACGATGAAAGTTTTGCCAAAGCGCAACAACTAGCTGATGCTTTTGCGAAGAAAGAAGGGCGTCGTCCGCGTATTATGATTGCAAAAATGGGACAAGACGGCCATGACCGTGGAGCGAAGGTAGTCGCTACAGGTTATGCCGATGTTGGTTTTGATGTGGATATCGGACCCTTATTCCAAACGCCAGCAGAAGCCGCGAAACAAGCCGTTGAGAACGATGTGCATATTTTGGGGGTTTCTTCTTTGGCTGCAGGTCACAAAACACTAGTCCCTCAAGTGATTGAAGAATTACAAAAATACGGTCGTGAAGACATTATGGTAATTGTGGGTGGAGTAATTCCGGCACAAGATTACCAATTCCTTTTCGATGCCGGAGCGGTAGCAGTCTTTGGTCCAGGAACTAAAATTAGCGATGCTGCAATTAGCATCTTAGAAGTCCTTTTAGAAGACTAACGAATCTCAATATAAAATGACACCCCGTTCCTATTCGACGGGGTGTTTTTTTTGGATACTTTTCCGTACTATCATGGTGAAATCTAATTCTATTGACTGAAATAATCATTCGTTTCAATTAATTACCCAACCTCTATAACTTTAACAAAATTGTTGGAATCGGATTAGTATATTTGCCAAAACACATAAATCAATGAAAAAATCTATTGCCCTATTCCTTTCTGTATTTGCCTATGCAAGTACTCTTCAAGCACAAACCACACAGCCTTATTCGGCATCTAACTATGGAACAGCTACCGGATATTATTTTAAAACACCCCATTTGGACGCCAATGATGTGCAAGGTTCAATGTATTTTATCGATGCCTTTTTACCTGCAAAAATTGAGTGTTTAAAAGACAATGTTCCTCCATTGCGCTACAATGCTTATAAAGATGAAATTGAATTTAAGAAAGACAACGAACTCTATTATATCGTTAAAACAGACAGCTGTGATGTTACGATAGACACCCGTCGTTACCGTCATGTGTATTATCAAGAAAACAACGAAACTACAAAAGGTTATTTATTGGTTTTATCTACCAATTTACAAGCTAAACACTTGTTGTTTCGTAAAGATAAAATCAAATACAACCAACCGGTATTGGCGACCACAAGTTACCAATCTGACAAACCCGCGTCTTTAACAAAAGAAGATCCCGTTTATTTCTTGTCAACTTCTCTAGGGATAATTCAAATGCCAAAGAAAAAGAAAGAATTATTGGCATTATTTCCAGAAAAAGCAAGTGAAGTTGAGAAATTTGTAAAAGAAAAGAAAATCTCATTCAGTGACGAAAAAGATTTATTACTTCTCACCGAATACTTAAGCACCCTATAAAACGAAGCACCCAATGGGTGCTTTTTTTTACCCCTTATATTTCCTACAAAATATCCTTTTTTTTACCTTTTATAGAATTGAAGTAGGGTCTTTAGTAAAATAATTGTTTAACCCTTGAACAAATGTTAAATCCATTGTTTCATGGGAAAACTAAACACACTAACCCTTAGGATTTTATTTTTGTTCCAAATCTTCGGATTCCTAAGTCCGGCCCAAACAACCTGCGCTACCGCACTGTCTGCCCCTATTAACGGACCGTGCATCACAACATCAACCGTCAATGACGCTACTCAAAACGCGCCTAACCTCAACGCGTCCTGTGGCACCGTTTCGTTTCGCCATGAGCGATGGTATACGTTTACCGTGAGTGGCGGACCTTTGAATGTGACGATAGTAGCGCAATCGGCTGATCGTAATCTATATTTACAATTAATTTCCTCAACAGCCTCATGTACAGGATTGAGTCAGATTGCGTGTGCCAATGCCGACACTAACAACAACACACCACAAACTGAGTTCATCAATCAGCTCTTACCTAATGGCATTTATTATTTAAAAGTCGTCAATGTGGGCGGTGGGAGTTCGATGACCCTAAACAGTCTTTGTATAACCGCACCACCCAATGCTTGTAGCAGCATCACCACAATTACATCGTGTGGTACAGCAACTACAGTCACAATTCCTGCTGGTGCAGGCATGTACAATTCCTTTGCATGTGGTTATGGAACAACGGGTCCAGAAAAAATAGTATCCTTTACACCTTCTGTTACAGGAAATTATAGTATCGAACAATTGGGTTCGACAGATGTTGTCAACTACCAATTCAAACCCGCCTCTAACGGATGTAATGGCAATAACTGGCTTTGTATTGGTGATTTATTTGATGCTTCAACCAGTAACTCCTTTGTATTAACTGGTGGTGTAACGTATTATTTTATGCTTGACACTTACACCGATATTGGTGATACGGTAAACTTTATGATTACTTGTAGCACCCCTTTATTATTCAATGATGAATGTTTAAATGCGACTACAATCCTTGCCAATTCCTTAAACAACTGTACTTACACTTTAAGTGGTACTACAATTGGTGCGACCAACTCCCAACCTGAATGTACGGGAACAGCTGATGATGATGTATGGTACACCTTTCAAGCGACTTCTTCCACGCATATTTTAACGGTTACACCTGGAACATTGAACAACGCGGTTTTTGAAGTGTTTGATGGGTCGTGCGACTTCGGACTCACTTCTATCGCTTGTCAAGATTTGACAACGAGTTCAAGTCCGGAAACTCTAACAATCACTGGTTTAAACATCGGTGTGTATTATTACGTTCGCATACACAGTTTTAACAGTGCCAGTGGTCAAGGTACGTTTACATTTTGTGTCAGTTCGCCACCCAATCCGTGTTCATCGGTTACTACAGTGGCTACCTGTGGTGTTCCCATCAATCAAACCGTTGTCGCTGGCAATGGCCGATATTTGACGTATGCCTGTGGTGTTGAAACACCGGGAATTGAATACATCTATGCTTTTACACCCCCGCAGAATGGTTTCTATTATATACAAATGAACAGCAGTACGATTGCTGTTGATTTTCAATACAAAGATGCCTCGTTGGGATGTGATGAATACAGTTGGAACTGCTTAAGCTCTTCTATCCCAAACAATTCCTTGAGTCCGTACATGGATTTATTAGGAGGAGTGACCTATTACATTATGCTTGATCCGCAAGTTGTAGTGGGTGGAATTGTAAACTTTACGATAGGTTGCCGAGTGGCTACACCCACCAATGACAATTGTGATAATGCTGACAATGTGCCTGTTAATCCAACAGCAGTATGTGCAGCTTCATTGAATGGTACATCGGTAGGTGCAGAAGAATCGGCTCCTGCTTGTTCGGGTTCGACCGATGATGATGTGTGGTATCAATTTGCCGCCACCAGCGATACGCATATTGTTACCATCACCCCCAATACGATGGTCAATGCGGCTTTTGAAGTCTTTCTAGACGATTGTGCCGATTTACAAAGCATAGGTTGTTTTGACTCTACAATTGATAAGGATATTGAATTTGGATTATTACAAGGTTTGACAATTGGAGACAATTATATCGTAAGGGTTTATAGTTCAGAATTTGGTTTTGGTTTTGGGAGTTTTAACATTTGTGTGACTACACCTCCTAATCCATGTGATTCCATTATCCCAATTGCAGCGTGTGACACTCCTATTTCATTAACTATTCCTTCTGGAATTGGTAGTTATTATGCTTCCTATTGCGGTACTTATACCGATGGAATTGAAACAATATACATGTTTACTCCCACTGATTCGGGATACTACACCATTCAACAAAATTCATCGACAGGCACCATTAGCTATCAATATAAAGAAGAATTCTGGGGTTGTGATATGAACTTTTGGAGTTGTGCGGGCGAATTAACTGGTACTGAAACCTCTCCCTATTTTTATCTAGATGCGGGTATTAATTACTATTTCTTATTAGACCCATTGGTGAGTTCGGGGGATGCTGTTAATTTTCAGATTACCTGTGGCGTAATTCCACCTGCCAATGACGACCCCTGTGGGGCACTTTTATTAGATACGTTGGATTCCGTTTGCAATTACAATACCTTTTCCAATACCAACGCCAGCAACACCTACTGGATTACCCCACCCAGTTGTGGCAATTATGTGAATAACGATGTTTGGTTTTATACCCAAGTTCCTGTTACTGGTCTAGTCAATATCGATACCCAAGCGATTCAAATGACGAATGGAGGAATGGCAGTATATACGGGAGATTGTTTTAGTCTTGTGGAAATTGCTTGTGATGATAATAGCAGTGCAAATGCTAACATGCCGTTTATTACAGTGAGCGGACTCACACCCGGGACTTTTATTTACATCCGTGTGTGGGAAAATGGCGGAGGTGCCAGTGGTGATTTTGGCATTTGTACCACAACACTACCCTTTTGTGACCCTCCCACAGGACAGCCTTCAAATTTGGTATTGACCACAACCGGAAGTACTACTGTTAATGGATCTTTTGTACCAATCGTTGGGGCTACAGGTTACTTAGTGATTCAATCGACAACTGCTACTCCACCCAGTACGCCTCAACCGGGAATCGTTTATGATGCGACTACTATTGCAACATTAGGTCCTAATCTTACTTTTGTTCAAGCGGGTCCGTCAACCTCTTTTTCAGTTACGGGACTTATTGGAAACACGCGTTACTACTATTATGTATATGCATACTACAACGCCACAGATTGTGCAGGCCCGGTATATGCCTTGGATGCAGCGACTAGCAATAGTGCCGTAACTTGTGTGGATGTACCCAATACGGTTGAAGTAACCAGTACCACATTAAACAGCTTCACCTTGGATTGGTTTTTACCCATTGGAGGAAATGCCAATCCAATTATTTACACCATAGATATTTCAACCAATGCCACATTTACAGCTCTTGTGGCGGGTTCGCCATTTGTAGTCAACAACCCTACTACATTACTCAATGTAACGGGATTAAACCCCAACACAATCTACTATTACCGCATCAAAGCCACGGCCGGAAGTTGTAGCAGTGCCTATGTTACGGGTTCTACGTTCACAGGGTATTGTTTATCGGGTTCAACTTCTGCGACACGCTATATTGATTCCTTTGCAACTACGGGGGGAACAACAAACATATCGAATGTCGGATCCGGCTATTCTACAGGTGGTTACGGCGATTTTACGAGTCAGCTAGTGAGTAAAAGTTTGTACGGAACCTTGAGTTTCAATGCGCAATTCTTCAACGGCACGTATGCCTATGGATTTAATATTTGGGTGGACTGGAATGATGATTTGGATTTTAATGATGCTGGGGAAAAAGTGTATGCTTCTGGTACTTTAGTAACAAGCGCAACGGGATCTTTTTTAATTCCGGGTAATGCCGCTTTAGGCCAACACCGTATGCGAATTAAAGCTGATATCAACTCGCCCAATCCCAACCCTTGTGGGACATTAATAAATGGCGAGACGGAAGATTACACGATAGAAGTTTTACCTCTTGCTTGTAGTGCCAATCCAAGTCAGGTGAGTTTCTTATTTTCAGGCCCTAATTCAGCCGTCGTGAGTTGGACCCCCGCTTCACCCGTTCCCACCAATGGTTACCAATATTACTACAGTACTTCAGCCAATCCGCCGTTATACACCACCTTCCCTTCGGGTTCTACAGTAAGTTCACAAACTAGTGTAGTCTTGAACGGACTCGTCCCTTCCTTTACCTATTATTTTTGGGTTCGTTCCAATTGCTCAATAGCCGACGGATCGGGAGCATGGATTGGACCAATTGCGATTTCATACTCTGCGTGTACACCTGGCAATAGTCAAGGTACAAGTTCGGCCGGTTGCCCTACAGTGGTTTCTGGAGGTTTAAATTTGAATGGACAAGATCCTTTACCAGTTGGAGGCTGTGGCACATCGGGTTGTACTACATTAGAAGCTACTTACTTACCGTTGGGTGACACCTCTAATTATACAGTTCAATCAATTCCGTATAATCCTCCCTATCAATTCGGTTGTTTACAAAATCCGGTGAGTATCAATATCGATGACGTTTGGTCACCTGTCATTAATTTGCCTTTTAACTTCTGTTTTTACGGTAATAATTATAACAAATGTATTATCAGTTCGAACGGAGCTATCTCCTTTGACATTTCAACCAATGTCCCTGGAGGTTATTCATCGTGGTCATTTGCGAGCAGTATTCCCAGTACGATCCTCTTCAAAAACACCATCTTTGGCGTTTATCAAGACATTCACCCTGGATTGGGTGGACAAATTGGATGGGAGTTAATCACCTTGGATACGGGTTGTCGAGCTTTGGTTGCTTCTTTCCGAAATGTGCCTATGTACTCCTGCTCTTCATTATTGTATACGGGAATGATTGTGTTGTATGAAAATACGAATGTCATCGAAGTCTATGTTCAAGAAAAACGCGTTTGTAGTTCGTGGAATGGCGGAAATGCCATTATTGGTTTACAAAATGCAACTGGAACACAAGGCGTATTTGCGCCCAACCGTAATGGTTTAGACCCGGATTGGACCGCATTCAATGAAGCTTGGCGATTTGTTCCAAGTGGCACTTCGATTACAACCATCAAATGGCATGAAGGTCCGTTAAGTGGTCCAATTGTAGGTACGACCCCCACAATCAATGTGTGTCCAAGTTCGACCACCACCTATACCGCAGAAGTTTCTTATGCCTTATGTAACGGTTCGGTGCTTACTGAAATAGATGAAACAACGGTAACCGTAAACGGCACCAAAACATGGAACGGTTCGGTAGATACCAATTGGGAAATTGCAGCAAACTGGACACCAGTGGGTGTCCCCAATTCAGGGGATTGTGTGGTGATTCCAATGACGGCGAACCAACCGATTTTAAATACTGGTGCTTTGGGCTATGCGGGCACTTTGACGGTATTAAATGGAGCCGTATTGACCACGCTTCCACAAAGTGTATTAACCGTTACCAACCTTGTCACTGTTGAACCTACAGGAACTTTTACTATTGAAAATACCTCCAGTTTGATTCAGATTGATGATGTAGTGAATATCGGATCCATCCAATACCATCGGGATACCACTATACGCAAATTTGATTATGTGTATTGGAGTGCACCCGTGAGTAATTTTAATATTTCGCAATTGGCAGCACCTCTGATTAACGGTCCAGTGTTCAAATGGAATACGACCATTGCCAATACCAACGGCGGTCAAGGCAACTGGCAAGTAGCAGATACTGATGTGATGACGGCTGGTAAAGGTTATATTGTACGCGGACCCGATAGTTTTACCAATACAGCCGCGAGTCCGTTTACCGGTTTATTTACAGGTGTTCCCAATAACGGTACCTTACTCGTTCCTGTGCAACGTGGTACCGACACCAATGCCTTGTTTCATGCGGGTGTTAACGGTACTGAGATCACCAACATGACCGACAACATGAACTTATTAGGGAACCCCTATCCTTCAGCAGTAAGTGGTAGTCAGTTTTTGTTTGCCAATGCCTTTACGATTCACGGAAGTATTGCGTTGTGGAGTCACCAAACTTTACCTACTTCATTGATCAGTCCGTTTTACGGCACCTTTGCCTATAATTACACCCCGAACGATTATATTACCTATAATTTTACGGGAACCTCCTGTTGTCCTGCGGCGGGAGCTGATTTATCGATTGGTGCAGGTCAAGGATTTATGGTTCAAATGTTGGACGGACCCGCAGGTAGTGATGTCGTCGAATTCAACAATACCATGCGCAATGCACAGTTGAACAATACCGCTTTTTACCGTGCGGCCCAACCCAATACGATAACGCAATTGGAGCGCCACCGGTATTGGTTGGACATTATCGGACCCACGGGCGCGACGGATCGCACTTTAATTGGATACGTCCAAAATGCAACCATGCAGGCGGACCATTTCTTTGACAACCGCATTGCCGTGATGTCGCAGATTCAATTGTTTTCCAAAATTGACCAAGATAAATACAACATTCAGGGTCGGGCATTACCGTTTCAAGTCGACGATGAAGTGCCACTTGGTGTTCATTTGCCAGAACAAGGACTTTATCGTATTGGTATCGCGGCAACGGATGGCCATTTCAACCAACAAGCCATTTACCTAAAAGACAATCTTTTAGGGGTATACCACGATTTGAAAGCCAATCCCTACCAATTTACGGCTTCCCCGGGTGCGCAATTGGACCGTTTCTCTATTGTGTACCAAACACAGGCGTTGGAGCAACCCAACTGGGAATGGGAATCTACAGTATCGGTGGTGACGCAACAGCAATTGGCGGTGCATTCCGCCCAATTACCTATCGCCGAAGTGACGGTATATGATTTGGTAGGCCGATTGGTGGATGTGTATTCGCATACTGGTATGGAACCCGTGGTGTTGCACCGATTACTGCCACAACATGCGGGTTGGATATTGAAAATCAAATTGGATAACGGGACAATTGTATACCGCAAAGCCTTGTACTAATTGGTTTGTGCACCGAATGAAATTTTGTTACCTTCGTTGGAAACAGCAAACTCATGCTCTCTAAACTTCCGCACGTAGGAACCAGTATATTTACGGTCATGTCGCAATTGGCGACACAACACCAGGCCATTAATTTATCACAAGGGTTTCCCAATTTCCCGGTAGATCCCCGTTTACGGGACAGTTTATCGCGTTGGGCGCATGCCGATCAACACCAATATGCCCCGATGAGTGGCTATCCACCATTGTTGGAACGACTGGCCCAACTCACTCAAGATTCCTATGGGCGCACGGTCGATGCCACTACTGAAGTGCTTGTTACTGCTGGCGCTACTGAGGGCCTTTTTGCTACAATTCAAGCCTTGGTGCATCCGGGTGAAGAAGTCGTGATTTTGGAACCTAGTTACGACAGTTATGAAACCCCGATCGTATTGTGTCAAGGGATTCCTGTGCGGATACCGATGACACCCGACTTTCTCCCCGACTGGGAACGGATAGGCAATACGATTACGGCCAAGACGAGAATGTTAATCATCAACAACCCACACAATCCGTCGGGTCGGGTATGGTCAAAAAGTGATTTTGAACAGTTGGAGCAGGTTATGGATTTGCATCCGCAGTTGTTGGTGCTTTCGGATGAGGTATATGAATACATTACATTTGAACAAAAGCATATTTCAATTCATCATTATCCAAGGTTGTGGGATCGGGTGATTACGGTTTCTTCGTTTGGAAAATCCTTTCATATTACGGGTTGGAAAGTGGGTTATGTGATTGCGGCGGCTCCTTTGATGCAAGAGATTAAAAAGGTACACCAGTTCTTGGTATTCAGCGTGAACTCGGTGGCCCAAGCGGCGTTAAACGACTACATGGACTTTGTGGAAGTGCAGGAATTGGGGACTTTTTATCAAAAGAAGCGCGATTATTTTCGAACTTTGATGGCCGACACGCGATTTGAATTATTGCCTTGTGAGGGATCCTATTTCCAGTTGGCTTCCTACCGTTCGATAAGTAAGGAAAACGATTTGGAATTCACGAAACGTTTGGTGACTGAATTTGGTGTTGCGACGGTGCCCCTCTCCCCTTTTTACAAAGAAAACACTCAGAATCAATGCATTCGATTTTGTTTTGCGAAAGAGGAGACCACGTTAGCACAAGCGGTCGAGCGATTACGTAAAATTTAGTGTTTTAAAAACAAAAAATAAGTCTATATTTGCAACGCAAAAATCGGGATGTAGCGCAGCCTGGTAGCGTACTAGCATGGGGTGCTAGGGGTCGCTGGTTCGAATCCAGTCATCCCGACCGAAGAAAAACCGGACAGTGTCCGGTTTTTTTGTTTGTATACTGAGCGCAAAGTTCACTTTGCAGCGAAGGATACAAACAAAAAAACCACTGCGAAGCGGTCGGTTTTCTTCGAGCAACTTTCCCCAACTCTGGATCACGAAGTAATCCATAAAAGGGTTTCAAGTTTAAGGTTTCAGGTTTAAAGTTGTGGTAGCCTGCAAGTTGATTGCAAGGTTGAAAAGGTGTAAGAGTGTAGCACAAACGCGAGAGGCTCAGAAGCTCAGAATCTCAGAATCTCAGGAGCTTATAAAAGTTTCAAGTTTCAGGTTTAAAGTTGTGGTACGCCGGAAGTGCTGACGCAGTTTTCAGTCGCAGTCGCAGTAAGCAGAGGGTCTAGAAGTGTAATAGGTTTAAGAGTTTAGAACATGAAGTGATTATAAGATGTATTTCTTTTTTCTTGCTTCTTTTTTCTTTACTCTTTTTTAACCGCAAAGGAGCAAAGTGAGCGC
>CAYNDK010000100.1:0-10213 GCA_964395965.1 uncultured Flavobacterium sp. | reverse complement strand
AACATTTCTATCACTTGGGACTACTAACCGCAATTTCAATCGTAATAACAAGTTGCAAAGACGATGTTATACCTAAGCCTCCTGGACATTTACGTTTGGAATACCCTTTGGCTTCATACACCAAATTTCAAAGTCATTGTCCCTTTGAATTTGCCCTTAATTCGGGAGCAATTATCAAAGAAAAAGGCGATTGCGGATATACAATTACGTATCCAAAAATGAAGGCTACCCTTTTTATTACCTATAAACCGGTAAATGGCAATTTAGAACAACTGCTTCGGGATACGCAAAAACTAACCTATAAACATGTTATTAAAGCTGACAATATTGTAGAGCAACCCTTTATGAATCCGAAACACAAAGTGTATGGCATGTTTTATCGAGTAGGTGGTAATGCTGCTACGAATGCTCAATTTTATGTAACCGACAGTACGCGTCACTTTTTGAGTGGTTCAATGTATTTTTATGCAAAACCCAACTTCGACTCCATTATGCCAGCTGCTGATTACATAAAAAATGACATGCAGAATCTTATAGAAACATTACAATGGAAATAGAAAAAGGACTATCAATATGATAGTCCTTTTTTATAATTAATTCGTTTTATTTTAAGCCTTTTTATCTACTTTCACATCAGATACTTTGTAGGTTTTCCCGTCTGCACATGACTCTACTAATTTAGTCAAATCTTTTTCTGATAGCTTATCGGCATCAAAGTGCACAGTTGCTTCTTTTTTATCAAAATCAACTTTAGCCTCTTGTACACCTGGAGTTTCGGCTAATTTTTCTTCAATCGTTTTGGCACAACCAATTGCACAAGTCATACCTTCGATATGCATAGAGGCAGTTTCAGGTTTTGTAACGGGAGTTTTTTCATTTTGAGCGGTCTCTTGTCCAGGAGCCATGGCGGTTTCTTGTTTACAAGACGTCATTAGCAATAAAGAGGTTGCAACAACGGCTACAATTTTTGGTGCTTTCATGATGTTGAGTTTGATTTTCTAGAACAAAATTAAAATAATTTTTAAACAGACATTCATAAAATAATGCCAATTTTGCAACACAAATCCTTTAATCATGTCCAATCAACAAGTAAAATGGCTTTTCCTTTTTGTACTAGCCTTAATCTGGGGAAGTTCATTTATTTTAATTAAACAAGGGTTGCTCGGACTCACACCTATACAATTAGGAGCGGCTCGCATCACTTTTTCTGCACTGTTTTTATTGATTATAGGATTTGGTAGTTTGCGTGAAATACAGCACAATCAATGGAAATATATTGCTTTGACCTCATTGTTTGGAACTTTTATTCCTGCTTTTTTATTTGCCATTGCACAAACTCAAATTAGTAGTTCGATCAGTTCAATATTAAACTCACTTACTCCTTTAAACACTTTACTTATAGGAATTATAGCCTTTGGTCTTTCGTTTAAAAGAGCACAACTTCTCGGTGTAGTTATTGGATTAGCTGGAACATTGGTACTAATCATTAATGGTGCGCTATCCCATCCTAATCAAAATTACACTTACACGTTGCTGGTATTACTGGCTTCATTGTGTTATGCTACCAATGTAAATCTTATTAAAAAACACCTTTCAGATGTTAAACCTCTAAGTATCACAACGGGAAATTTTTTAGTAATGCTCTTTCCTGCACTTATTCTATTGTACAGCACTGGAATCGGTGACCAGCTTGAAGTACCAAAAGTTCAACACGCTCTTTTCTTTGTTATGATTTTAGGTATTATTGGCACCGGAATCGCAAATATTTTATTTTACAAATTGATTCAAATCTCCTCTCCAGTATTTGCTACCTCTGTTACGTATTTAATTCCGGTAGTTGCAATTGGTTGGGGACTATTTGATGGAGAATCCCTAACGGCTGTGCAAGGATTTGGTGCATTGATTATTCTCATTGGAGTATATCTTTCAAGTAAAAAATAAAAAAGACCGCCATAATTGACGGTCTTTATATACAAATTATTTAGTATTCTTACTGAAAATCAGCGTCGGTTACTCCTTCGTTGATTTTTACTTCAGCGATTTTAACTTCGATATCTCTTCCAGCCATAGAAAGAACTACAGTATAAGGAACTTTAATTCCTTTTACATCTTTGTAATCCGAATACAAAATGGATTGAGTTACTTTCTGTCCATTACGTTCTTGTGTAGTTGAAGAACCTAAGCGTAAACCAGTTTTTACATCATAGTAATAGGTCGTTTTTCCGTTTTTCACTGCATACGCATCAGCACCATTAAAAGGTTCGATTCCATCCAAAACCACATCAGCTTTTTTAGCAAGGGCTAATTCTTCAAATGTCCCAGCAAGTGCTTTTTTCTCAGCAAACTCTTCAGCTGTTAATTCTTTTTTCTGACCTTGACCTGAATTGTATCCTGATTTATCAGCAATAACTTGTTTCGACAATTCCATCATTCCGGTCAATTCCAACTTCATCATTGTGCGGCCTTTGTTGTCGCGTTTAGTTACATAAGCTAAAGGAGCCGGTGCCCCTTCAATTTCTGAAGTACCTGAAACGAAAATTGATTTTACACCAGCAACAGCTTTTTCACCGCCGATAGCTTTAATGTAATTATCCATTACAGTTTTCACAGTAACTCCTGCTGGAACTGGCATTTTCATTTTTGGTTTTTCGGTTGGATTACCAAATTTGTCAAAATAGAACATTGGAATTTTTAATTTTTCCAAACCAGGAATTACTTCACTTCCTTTACCCGTCACGATAATACGTAAATTATCTGCTAAAACATATTTATTCATCACTCGCATCACATCGTCAGCGGTTACGGATTGAATATTTTTAATGAAATTTTCATAAAAATCAGCAGGTAGACTTTCTGTTTCAATGTTTAAAGCATAACGTGCAACGGTTTGTGGTTTTTCAACTTGCATCACAAAACGTCCAATGTAACCTGCTTTTACATTTGCTAAAGCATCTTCACTTACTTTCTCAGTGCGAATTCTTTTAATTTCTTTCAAAACTTCTACAACAGCACTATCGGTAACAGAATTTCGTACTTGCGCATTGGCTTTGAATTTACTGTTCATGTACTTATTATTTCCAATGCTAGAGTAAGCCCCATAGGTCCAACCGTGAGCTTCACGCAAATTCATATTTAAGTACCCATTAAAGTCACCTCCTAAAACTTGATTTGCAACTAAAACTGCAAAATAGTCTGGATCTGATAGTTTCAAATTCACTGAATTTACCACTGCAATTTCAGATTGAACTGCATTGGGCATATCCACAAAATTAATTTGGGTGTATTGAACATTACTTGGTGCAGAGTAAGTAACTTGAGGAGCAGTTGCTTTAGTCCAATTTTCAAATAATTTGGTTACTAATTTTTTTACTTCCTTGAATTTTACATCCCCAATTACAACTAAATAGGCTTTTTCAGGAACGAAATAGGTGGCATAATTTTTCTTAACATCCTCTAAAGTAACATTCTTTATTGTTTCTTCGGTTAAATACTCACCTGCAGGATGATTTTTACTGTATACCAAAACATTTTCAACACGTCCTGCTACAGCTGGAACGCTTTTTTCTTGTGTTTTTAATCCTTCGATTAATTTATCGCGTTCTTTATCAAATTCCTCTTGCGTGAAGTTGGGCATCAAAGAACCTTCAGCCATTAATTCTAAAATACGTTTAGCATATTTTGACAAACCGCTAGCATATGCTCCTCTTGCGCTGAAACTAATATCTGCTCCTAAAAAGTCAATTTCTTCATTAAAAGCATCTTTATTGGTTTTGGTTGAACCATTCCCAACCAAACTACTCGTTAAATTGTCAACACCTTTTTTATCTCCTTCTGCAAATGGAGCGTTATCCGTAGTTAAACTAAAAGAAACTCGAGGTAGTTTGTGATCTTCAACTACCATTACTTTCAATCCGTTTGGCAACGAAAAGGTTTCCGGTTTTTTAATTTTAATTACAGGAGCTGGCCCTGGTTTTGGCTGTGGTCGATCTTGTGCTTGCATTGTTAAGGTTAAAAACAAGCTGGATAATAATATAATAGATTTTCTCATGATGATTCAATTATTTAGTTTCAGCTTTGTCTTTTGCTGGAACATAGTCCAAAATCAAACGCTGATTAGAATTCAAATATTTCTTCGCAACTTCACGAATTTCTTCACGAGTGATCGAACGGTACATTTCAATCTCTGTATTGATCAAGTTAACATCGCCGTAAAGTAAGTAGTAAGAAGCTAAATTCTCAGCAACACCTTCTACGCTTGAATTACTATTTACGTAGTTGTTTTCAAATTGATTTTGTAATTTTTGATAATCTTTTTCAGAAATTAAATCCGTTTGTAATTTCACGATTTCCTCATCAATTTCCTTGATTAAATCTTGTGAAGTAGCATCTCCTTGAGGCATACCATATAGGATATACAAACCATAATCTTCTTGCGAATAGTTGAAAGCACCAATTTGCAATGCCATTTTCTTGTCGTCTACAATTTTTTTGTAAAGCTTAGAACTGTTACCGTCACTTAAATACGAAGAGATCATATCTAAAACACGTGCATCACGCGTCTTCATAGAAGGAGTTCGGTATGAAGCTACTACCATTGGTTTTTGGATATTTGGATCTTCATAGGTAGCGTGCATTTCCTTGGTAATTGGATCCTCTACAAACTTTTCACGTTTAATTTCCTCACCGCGTGGAATTGGAGCAAAATATTTAGCTATCCATTCTTTTGCTTTAGCAATATCAATCTGACCTGCTACAACTAAAACAGCATTATTAGGAGCATAATATTTTTTATTAAATGCTTGAAATTCTTCCAATGTAGATGCATCCAAATGATCCATTGAACCTATGGTAGCCCAACGATAAGGATGTTTAAAAAACATATTTCGTTTCACTTCAGCTATTAACTGACCATAAGGTTGGTTGTCAACACGAAGACGTTTTTCTTCTTTAACTACTTCATTTTGTGTATCAACTCCAATTTGGTTGATTACAGGATGCATTAATCGCTCTGATTCCATCCATAAGCCTAGCTCTAAGTTATTTGAAGGAAAAACTTCAAAATAATAGGTGCGATCATCAGAAGTATTGGCGTTATTGGTACCGCCATTTCCTGTTACAATTTTAAACCATTCTCCTCGTTTGATATTTTGAGTTCCTTCAAACAATAAATGTTCGAAAAAGTGAGCAAAACCCGTACGATCTGGTTTTTCATCTTTGGAACCTACGTGATACATTACCGAAGTAATCACTACAGGTGCCGAAGGGTCATTGTGCAGAATGACATGCATTCCGTTGTCTAAGTCATACTCCTCAAATGCAACTTTTTGAGCATGAACTGTACCTCCAAGCATAAGCACTGAACTTAAAGCGATTAAAGATTTTTTCATAAGAATTAGTTATTTGTTTTTCGGGTTGAAACCCAGCGTTAAATCGAATAGTCCATTAGTAGTTCTAATGAGAATTCTGTTACACAAATGTACTTTTTTTACGCAACTAGATACGTAATTTTGATTTGTCAGCTATAAAATATTCTAACTGATTGATTTTTAAGGAAACTATTTTAAAAGAAGACTTGTATCAATAAAATTAAATTGTATATTTGCAACCTTAAAATTTTTAACTAAACATTATTGTTATGTACGCAATCGTAGAGATAGCAGGGCAACAATTCAAAGTAAGCAAAGACCAGAAAGTTTTTGTTCACCGTTTAGCGAACGAAGAAGGTTCAAAAGTTTCTTTTGACAAAGTTCTTTTATTAGATGACAACGGAACAATTACGATCGGCGCCCCAGCTATAGAAGGTGCTTCAGTAGAAGCGAAAGTTTTACAACACCTTAAAGGTGAAAAAGTAATCGTTTTCAAAAAGAAAAGAAGAAAAGGTTACAAAAAGAAAAACGGTCACCGTCAAGCGTTAACGCAAATCGTTATTGAAGGTATTGCAGCAACAGGTGCTAAAAAAGCCGCTAAAAAAGAAGCCGCTCCAGCAGTAGAAGCTACTGAAGAAGCTCCAAAAAAAGCAAAAGCTCCAAAAGCAGATGATGCAGCTCCAAAAGCTCCAAAGAAAACGAAAAAAACAGAAGAGTAATAACTTATAAAACCAAAACATCATGGCTCACAAGAAAGGTGTCGGTAGTTCTAAGAACGGTAGAGAATCAGAGTCGAAACGACTTGGTGTAAAAATCTATGGTGGTCAAGCGGCTATCGCAGGTAACATTATCGTTAGACAACGTGGTTCTAAACACAACCCAGGTGAAAATGTATATATGGGGAAAGACCATACATTACACGCTAAGGTTGATGGAATTGTGAAATTCCAGAAAAAAGGGGACAATAAATCATTTGTATCTATTGAACCATTTCAAGCTTAATACTCCGTATTAAAACATAAATTAACCCGTTCCTTTGGAGCGGGTTTTTTTATGCAATAGTATTTTATTTCGGTAATCAAAATAACTTCGTAAATTAAAATCTCCCAAAATAGTAAGGCAAAAAAAAACCACCTCGAAAGGTGGCTTTATTTTAGTTAGGATCATTCATTTTGAACGATTCCATGAATTTTGTAGTATAATTACCCGCTACATAATCCGGTTCATCCATCAATTGACGGTGAAAAGGAATTGTAGTTTTAATTCCTTCAATATAGAACTCATCCAAGGCGCGTTTCATTTTGTTGATGGCCTCTTCACGGGTTTGTGCCGTAGTAATCAACTTTGCAATCATAGAGTCATAGTTAGGCGGAATCGTATACCCAGCGTAAACGTGCGTATCTAAACGAACTCCGTGTCCACCTGGCGCATGCAATACGGTGATTTTTCCTGGAGAAGGACGGAAGTCATTATAGGGATCTTCCGCATTAATACGACACTCAATAGAATGCAATTGTGGCAAATAATTCTTACCTGAAATCGGCACACCTGCAGCCACCAATATTTGTTCACGAATTAAGTCATAATCAATAACTTGCTCAGTGATTGGGTGCTCTACTTGGATACGCGTATTCATCTCCATGAAGTAGAAATTGCGGTGTTTATCCACCAAGAACTCTACTGTACCAGCTCCTTCATATTGAATAAACTCTGCTGCTTTAACGGCCGCATCTCCCATTCGTTGACGTAAATCATCTGTCATAAATGGAGAAGGTGTTTCTTCAGTAAGTTTTTGGTGACGACGTTGAACAGAACAGTCACGCTCTGATAAGTGACAAGCTTTTCCATAAGAATCACCTACCACTTGAATTTCAATGTGACGAGGTTCTTCAATTAACTTTTCCATATACATACC
Source organism: uncultured Flavobacterium sp. (assembly GCA_964395965.1). Lineage (GTDB taxonomy): Bacteria > Bacteroidota > Bacteroidia > Flavobacteriales > Flavobacteriaceae > Flavobacterium. The sequence continues at coordinate 2,932 of CAYNDK010000100.1, read as the reverse complement.
ATCATTTCCGAAGGCCGCTGCAGCTTCTAATCGGGCACTTTCCCAAGCTTTATCCAACTCATCTTCTTTCCAAATGGCACGCATACCTTTACCTCCACCACCGGCAGTAGCTTTCATCATAACTGGATAACCAATTTCTTTAGCTACTACTTTAGCTTGTTCGAGGGATTCTAAAATTCCATCAGAACCCGGAACACAAGGCACTCCAGCCGCTTTCATAGTCGCTTTGGCTGTTGCTTTATCTCCCATTTTCTCAATCATTTCAGGAGAAGCTCCAATAAATTTGATGCCGTGCTCTTGACAGATTTTAGAAAATTTAGCGTTTTCAGATAGAAAACCATATCCTGGGTGAATAGCATCTGCGTTAGTAATTTCTGCAGCTGCAATAATATTTGCCATTTTTAAATACGACAAATTACTAGGTGCAGGACCAATACAAACTGCTTCATCTGCAAACTTTACGTGTAAACTTTCCGCATCAGCTGTAGAATAAACAGCAACGGTCTTAATACCCATCTCACGACACGTACGAATTACGCGCAAAGCGATTTCGCCTCTATTGGCAATTAATATTTTCTTGAACATCCTGTTTCAATTTAAATTAAACTTAGATTCAGACACGACAGACGAATCCTGTGTACGCATCATAAATCGCAACAAATTAAGACGGATCTACCAAGAATAGCGGTTGATCAAACTCTACTGGAGACATATCGTCTACCAAAATTTTAACGATTTTACCAGAAACTTCTGATTCAATTTCGTTGAATAATTTCATCGCCTCCACAACACACAATACATCTCCTTTTCCAATTGCTGTACCTACTTCTACGAATGCAGGTTTATCTGGAGCAGGTTTACGATAGAAAGTACCAATCATTGGTGACTTGATCGTAATGTATTTTGCATCATCAGCTGCAGGTGCTGCTGGAGCCGCTGGAGCTGCTGGAGCTGCTGCTGGAGCTGGAGCTGCAACTTGAGCCATAACCGGCGCTGCAGGAGCTTGTTGCACATAAGTAATATCAGGAGTATTTCCCTCTAAGGTGGTACGGATGGTAATTTTCACATCACCTGTTTCCAATTTAACCTCAGCAACACCCGAGTTGGATACGAATTTGATCAGATTTTGAATCTCTTTTAAATCCATAGTTCTTTCGTTTTAGTTATCGTTTTATTGTTTGTTGTATGCCCATTTTAAGTAGATAGCTCCCCATGTGAAACCACCTCCAAATGCAGCAAAAATCAGATTATCTCCTTTTTTTAACTGACTTTCATAGTCAGCCAACAACAACGGCAAAGTTGCTGAAGTTGTATTTCCATAACGTTGAATATTGATCAAGACTTTTGACTCATCCAACCCCATGCGTTGTGCAGTAGCATCAATAATACGACGGTTTGCTTGATGCGCAACTAACCAATTAATGTCGTCATGTGATAAATTATTACGTTGCATAATTTTCTCACTCACATCTGCCATACCCGAAACTGCATATTTAAATACTGTTTTTCCATCTTGGAATACAAAATGTTGTCCGTTTTCTACAGTATCTTTTGAAGCGGGAAGAATAGAACCTCCTGCATCAATTTTTAAATATTCCCGTCCAATTCCATCTGATCGTAAAAACTCATCTTGCAATCCTAATCCTTCTGAATTAGGTTCAAACAAAACAGCTCCTCCACCATCACCAAAAATAATACATGTTGCACGATCTGTGTAATCAATAATAGACGACATTTTATCTGCACCTATAAGCAATACTTTTTTGTAACGGCCAGACTGAATATAGGCTGCTGCTGTTGACATTCCATATAAGAAACTCGAACAAGCAGCTGACAAATCAAAAGCAAATGCATTAACAGCACCAATTTGAGAAGCCACATATACTCCAGTTGAAGCAACTGGCATATCAGGTGTAGCCGTTGCCATAATAATTAAATCAATCTCTAACGGATCGATATTGTTTTTTTCAATAAGATTTTGAGCTGCTTTAATCGCCAAATAGGAAGTTCCTTTTCCAGGCTCTTTCAACAATCTTCTTTCTTTAATTCCGGTACGAGTGGTAATCCATTCATCATTGGTATCAACCATTTGTTCCAAAACGGCATTCGACAAAACGAAGTCCGGAACATAAGAGCCTACGGCTGTAATAGCGGCGGTAATTGTACTCATAGTTAACTTTAATAATCTTTGAAAAATAAAATTTTCAAAGGGTGGAAATTACAAAAAATAATTGAGTTATACTTTATCTACTGAAAAAACAAAAAACTCCCACTAAGGTGAGAGTTTGATGGAATTTTTTCCGTATATATTAAGCCTCAGCTACTGATTTATCAATAACTACTTGACCTCTGTAATACATTTTACCTTCATGCCAGTAAGCTCTGTGGTACAAGTGAGCTTCACCTGTAACTGGACAAGTAGCGATAGTAGCTACAGTTGCCTTGTAGTGAGTTCTTCTCTTGTCTCTTCTGGTAGATGACTGTCTTCTCTTAGGATGTGCCATTTTTTATATTATTTATCCGTTAATAGTTGTTTTAATTTATCCCAACGGGGATCTGTATTTTCTTCTTTTATTTCTTCTTTCACTTCGTTAACCGAATGCACTGATAATCGCTCTAATGCTTCATTTTTCAGGGTTCCTTCCTTTACTCCAGGATGAACTCTTTTTTGAGGCACTGAGAGCACGATTAACTCATATAAATATTGGGTAATATCAATTTGATGCTCACCATGAGGCAAAATCAATAACTCTTCATTTTCATTATTGAAAACATCTCCAAACTTAACCAATACTTTGATTCCTCCTTTGATTGGTAAATCAAACAGCTCCCCCGTCACATCGCACGGCACCAAAACAGTACCTTTATGTTTGAGTGAGAGCTCCATAAAAGTGGTCTTTTTATCCAAGACTACCTTAACCTCTACCGCACA
>CAYNDK010000099.1:0-10390 GCA_964395965.1 uncultured Flavobacterium sp. | reverse complement strand
GTCACGCAGAACGATTCGTGTTTTTCGATCATTTCGCCAAGCATTCGCCCAACTTCCTGGGCCACGAAGAGTTCCTTAAAACTCTTCGCGTACGGCAACGAAGCTGACTTCTTTTCTTCCATCTCTCTAATTAATTAAAAACAAACTCACCGATGAAACGCCACCCTCGTCTACGACTGAATACTGATTACTGAATAATTAATACTGAATACTGAAACCGCTTGCAAAAGTACGGTATTTGTTGTGTTTGCCAAACCTACCTAAAAAAAAATCCATCAGCTGTGCTATTGGATTTTAAACGTTTATTGTAGGGCCTAGAAATTAGGACTCAAATTGTATTTCTTATAGAAATTATCTAAAGCTTCGACTACTTCATCTTCCGTATCAACCACTTTAATCAAGTTCATATCCTCAGGGTTGGCATTGTGGTATTTTTCAATAATCACCGACTTAATCCAGTCCAAAAGTCCGGACCAAAATTCTGTACCTACCAAAATAATAGGGAACTTTCCAATTTTCTTCGTTTGAATCAATGTAATCGCCTCAAACAATTCGTCCAATGTTCCAAAGCCTCCCGGCATTACTACAAATCCTTGTGAATATTTGACAAACATTACTTTGCGTACAAAGAAGTAATCAAAATTCAAGTTTTTATCTTTATCAATGTAAGGATTGAAATGTTGCTCAAACGGTAATTCGATGTTCAAACCTACCGAGGTTCCACCACCGCTGTGAGCTCCTTTATTTCCGGCTTCCATAATTCCAGGACCACCTCCCGTAATTACACCATAGCCCGCTTTACTGATTTTGTAGGCAATGCGCTCAGCTAGCAAATAATACTTGTGGTCAGGTTTTGTTCGTGCAGAACCAAAAATAGAAACACAAGGACCAATACGGGCCATGGTTTCATATCCATTAACAAATTCGGACATAATTTTGAAAATCGCCCAAGAGTCGTTGGTGCGAATTTCATTCCAGGTTTTTTGTTTCAGCTTATCCTGGATGCGTTCATCTTCGTTTTTGTAATCGTCAAATGCCATATTTCTGAATGGTTTTTTTAATTTATTTTTTGGAGCTATTTCCGGTCTTCGCCAGTCGCTTCCCTACGGGCGAGCTCCAACAATGGCTCAACCCGGGCTAAAAAAAAGCGTGCTAAGATACGACTTTATTTTAATTGGTGACACTCAAAAAATGCACATAAAAAAACCGGTCTTTCAACCGGTTCTCTTCTTTAATTATGAATTCATTAAAATTTCATAAATCTTCTTTCGGATTTGGTATTCATCCATCTCGTCCACCTGCGCTACTTGACGTTGTATCGTTTGAAAGACTTCTTTGTACTGATCCAAATTGTTAAGATACAATCCTTCGTTGAAGGTAAAATCCAATTGCCACCATAAAAATTCAAGTAACAATTGATTGCTTCCGTGTTGCTCCATCGCAGCTGAGATGGCATGAAAGATGTCTAAAAAATGCACTGCATCACTTTCTTCAAAAGGATCCAAAACAATAAACAAAACATAACTGTTTAGATTTTTGTATTGGCCCTGTTTCAAATCATGTAACAACGCTTTGAAATAGGTTGTTTTAATTTTTTCCCGATGTTGACTAAACATGTTGTACAAATGTACGTTCATTTCGGGAAAAGGCGTGTAGTGCACGGGGTCCATTTTCTCCAGGAAATCCTGGGCCTTAACAATGAAATTGTGGTTAATTTCAAAATCCTTGTACGTCATAGTTTCTAAATTGGGGCTTAGTACAACAAACATAAGAAAAGTTCTACAATCTTGTAATACGAAATTCTACGTATTTTCCCTATTTTAACAAATGTTTATTCCTATGTTGTGAATAGGAAAAACCCTAAAAATCTGTAAATCATTGGTTTTGCTACTATGTAAAAAGAAAATAAGCTGTTGATAAAAAATCTTAATAACTTTTAAAGGCAAAGCATTAAACAAACGAGGGGACTTCTATTTTTGTAACCAACCAATAACTAACCTGCCAAACATGGGTGCTTTTGTCATCAGTAAACGACTAAACGGAGATTATAAATTCATATTTGCCTCACGCAGAGGTAAAACGGTTTTTACAAGTATAGCCTGCAAACAAAAGTCCGATTGTGAACGTATCATTGCCGGTATCAAAGAAAATACCGATTGGTTTGCCTTTACCAAGAGTAAAGCGAGTGGTGGGAAGCTCTTCTTCCGTTTGTCCAAAGATGGACTCGTTTTGGCAACTAGTCGAAAATTTACAACCGAACGCTTGCTTCAAAAGGGAATTGACGAAATTCTTCGTAGTGTAGCCACAGCAGAAGTCTTGGATTTCTCCGAACTCGATGCTGTTTTTCCTGCTGAAGAAGACGTTTTTGGTATGTCAGAAGCGTCGTAATCCTCTTTAAAATAGTTGTTTTTACTCCAATTCGCGATCTAACGTATCAAAGTCACTGATTTTATCCAATACATAATTTGGCACTTTTGGTAAAGTATCCCATTGTTCACGAAATTCTGATTCTTCAACGGAGGAAGTCGCACGGAGGTTGGTTCGAATTAACCGCTTTTTGTTGTTGAAATTAATACTGATTTCTTGCTGGATTACAGCCCCATTTTTGTCAACCGCATCATAACCAATCAATACCATTTGATTTTTTCGATACCGAAACGTATATTTCCAATACCCATAACGTCCATGGCTATAGTGAACATAAAAATTGTTTCGTGCAATTGAAAACGAGATTTCAGGATTCATGTAAACACTAACTTTTTCCTTTAAACTAGGTAAACAAGTGTAATTTTTTACCAAAACTTCCCATTTATTTTTTCGTTGAAGTACGACCAAAATTCCCCTGCGGTTATTATCAACTGTAGTTCCATTTTCAGTGGTAATGTATTCTTTTTGGGTTCCCTTTACGATGAATACATAATCAGCTTGCCCATCTTGATTGAGGTCTCCTTTTATTTTTTCTACAATTGTATACTCACTTTTCACCGCATCTTCGGGTTTGGAAACAAATTGTTTTTCAACGGAGTCTTTCGATTGTTCAGCAACAGAAGAAGTGGTCGACTTGGATTCACATCCCCAAAGAAAGAGTGCACAGATACTACATACAAGTTCTTTCATAACGGTATCATTTTCTTTATAGTTTCATCCCAAAAGTTAACAGGTTGTGGTCAGGATCAAGTACTGAAAATTCGCGTTGTCCCCATGCTTTACTTTCTAATTGTCCATGGGGATGGATGGGTGTATTTTGCGCAATCAAGCTAGTGTAAAGTTGGTCAATAGCCGTTGTGAGAAGATAGAGTTGCCCATCATTCGTTGTAGGATCCAAGGTTTCGTGCAGAAAAAAATGAACTTCTAAACCATCGCGTTCAACCATCAAATAATAGGGATACGGCACCGTACCTAGTTCACGAAAACCAAGAAATTGAGTGTAAAACGCGAGTGTTACTTGACGGTTACGCATAGGGAGTTTGGGTACAATAGCCGTAATCATAATTCATTTGTTTCTTGGGAAGTGTCAATTCGAAATGAAAATTTAAAACCTTCATACATGGCAATTCCATAAAATAATAAATCAACAGGACTGAATGTTTCTTCCATGGCCACTGGAAGCATACTATAATCGATTTGGGTAAGGGCTTCAAAATATCCCATTCCAAATTGAGTGGCCGCAAATCCTACTATACTTAACACATTGCCAAGTAAACAACCTACCAAGGCAAGGAGTGCTCCAGTGATTCCAAATTTTAACTCGATTCCTTTCCCAAAAAATCGATTGGCAAACCCAACAAGGAGTCCGATCGCCAAGGCCATATACCCAATTTGATAACCGGTTGCAATAGTTACTACTGCCCATGCAACGGCTCCAAGAAGTGCTGCGGCCAAAGCCCCTAATGTTCCTTTTAAATAGTGCTGTTCCTTTACTAATTGTTCTCTGTCAATCGGTACCTCCACGGATGGGTTTTCAGCCACCGCTGTAGAGGTTGCATTTACTTGAGTTGCTTGGTCTGCCGCCCTTTGATCGATTTCGTTTTGGGTTTGATTTTCCATATTTATTGGTGTAAGGAGGGTTTTAGAATTGGCTTGAAGTATCTGAAAAAGACACTACATTTTGAGGAGTTTTCCTTTGGTGATGGGAATGGGATCTCCGGGAATTTCAATTTGGTACTCCCATTGTTTTGCATCAAGGGGACGAACCCTTATGAAAGGTTTCGGTTCATGAGCTACTATTTCAGGAATTTTTTCACTTGGAAGCGGAGAGGTGTACCCTGGAATGGCAAAACATTGATTGGGCATCCAGATTACCACTGTATTTAATGTTTCGGTACCATTCCAAAACAAACAGCGTTCCCCCAAAATATCAATTTCTAAATAGGGATTGCTATCTTCTGCTTGATCGGATAAAGTCATACGGTAATGTCCGTCGGGTAACCATTGTTCTTGGGCTTGCACCTTTAGTAAAACAAAAAAGACAAAAAAGAAGGTAAATTTCATAGGCATTTAGTGTACAAAGTATTCTAAACGAAGGTACTAATTATTTCGTTCAAACTCAATTGGATTCAAAAAAAATAAGGAGGTGTCAATTTGGGAATCCAACTAAGCGTAATTTGTAAAAAAATAGAAGAATTAGGAAAGACGTTCGACTAGCATCCATTCATAAATTCCCAACAATAGCATCCACAAAGAAAGTAGAAAGGCAAGTAAAGGATTTCGTGTGATACTCAAACCAATCAATCCAATTATGGAAAAGCCAAGAATGATTGAGAAACTTCCAGTGATAATACGAATGCCTCGATTGGGTTTAACACTTCGAATATCTGCATAGGCACTATAGGCTAATAAAAGCGCATAGAGAAAAATAGAAATATTTGCCAAAAAACTAAATGTTTCCCCCACAGGCACCATTGTGAGTACACTAAAAAAACTTCCAATGCCTGCTAAGGCAATTAAAAATTTGGTGATTACCCAAAAAAGATAGGTTTGATGGTAAAAATACTTCATGGCTTACAGTTCTCGCTTTGAAGGGCTTTTTAGTTCAGTAATCAAAAATACAGCTTTTTTTGAATGGAGGAATTCTACGGATTAGAATCTTAAACGTAAGGGTTGTTTTTGAACTTTTAGCGCTGTTTTTTGAGCTTTTAGCTTAATTTTTAAGCAGTGTTTTTAGGGTGGTTATAAATTGAGTTTGTTGATCAATAAAGACACTGTGGGAGCAATTTTCCCAGTAATACAAATGGTTTTTTGGTAACAATTGTTCGAGTGCTTGAATTTGTTGTGCTGAGTATAGCCCATCTTCTTGGCCATATAGCCCGTAAACAGGCATTTTTTTCGCTATCAATTGCTTGATATTTTCGGTTAAATCAAGTGTGGTGTACTGATCATTTTTCGCAAATCCCATCGGCGCCTCTTGGGTCATTTGTCCGCCCCATTTCACCAATTCGGGTTGCGTTTTCATGTTGGCATACAGCGCCTTTGCTTCGTCGGTGGGGTGTTTCGGACTGTAGAATCCGTTCCTCATGGCGTGCATGAAACAGTAGGAGGCATACATCATGGAGGTTTTGTCCATTTCTTGCAAAAGCCCCAAATACTTCAAATTGGATAGATCATTTTTGGTTTCATAAATGGTTTTGCAACGCGCTATGATTTGGGTAAACGATTCTTGCAAAGAAACAGGTGCTCCAATTAATACCACCGAATGCACCAATTCGGGATGGATACGCGCAAATTTGACGGCAAGAATTCCCCCAAAACTATGCCCGAGTAAATGGACTTTCGATACCTTGTATTGCTCCATGATCGTTTGAATGTCGGCACCCGCTTCTGCCAGCGAATACTCGGCATTGGGATCGGTACTCCGCCCTTCACCCCGACGGTCATAGACAATCACATAAAACCCCTGGTCGGCTAAACGTTGGGCGGTAGTAAATTCAAAACTCGCACTGTTATACCCGGGACCGCCATGTAAAAACAACAATGGTGTATCTTGTGGATTGCCAAAGGCTTTGGTATAAAGTGTTTGTGCATAAAGGCTCACTGTGAGTAGCAGGAGCACCAATGTGTATCTCGTTTTTTTCATTTATTATTCTATTTCATACCACGGAATTCCCAATAAACCTTCATGATAATCGATGGTTACCGTTTGACCAATTTGTATAGTTTCATATTGTGAACGTGCTACGGAGATTTTTTCAGGGTCATGATGATGGCCCCATGCGGCCACTTTTACATAATAGGTTCTACTTTTTCTAGAACGGCTAATCGTTTTATCCAAGACTTTTGCCGGGTAATATTTGGTTTCGGAATCATCAAACAAACAATTAACGCCATAGGTTCCTGCATAACTGTAAAGAAATAAGTTGCCCACTAATGAAAAGTAGATCCAGCTTTTATTTTTGGTTGATTTAATGATGACTTCATGGGTAATCCATAAAAGTACACACATCGCTATAAAAGTAATGGTTCCCGGAATGATTAAACTGTATAGGCTTTCAAATTCAAAGTCACGTAACATTCGGATAAAGATGGCTAATGCAGGAAAGTCAATAAAATCAGCCACATCGTACTTATCTTCTCCATCATCTTTTGTAATTTCAATAAGACTGGTAATGCTGGGTCTACCGTATAAACCATTAGCAATTAAACCGATTATGGGTAGCGCCATAAGTACCACAAAAAGAATTTTGTACGGATTGGCAATCAATAAAAACCATAATCCTATACCAACAGAAAACCATTCTAACTTATCTAACTTATGAAAGGTGAGTTTTGTTTTCGGCAGATTTCGTGACTGTTTCTTGTTTTTTTCTTTTCGTGTAAGCATTTTGGATTCCCGTTCATTCAAAAATACACAAAAAGGATTAGGGTAAAGTAGTTATAAAAGAAAAAACACGTTCAATCACTTCCTCCGGCACTTCTTTATGCGGATTGTGTTGCACCCCCGGAATCAGCCACGCTTGGGCAGGTCCCGTACAGCGAGTGACAATCGTTTCGACTTGTTTTGGAGTGCCAAATTCATCGTCTTCGCCTTGAATAATGAGTGCGGGACAGGTGATTTGGGGTAAAAAGTCGGTGATGTCCCAATCCCGAAAGGTAGGTGCTAACCAGGTTTCGGTCCACGCTTTTACCATGGCATCGGTATTTATTCCGTGGTATTTGGCCAAGCGCTGGGGCAATTCGGTAGTGCTATAGGCTTCTTTTGCAGCCCGAATGCCGGCTAAGGTAACTTCTTCAACAAACACATGCGCCCCTTCGGTCACGATGGCTTGTATGCGTTCGGGAAATAAGGCTGCTGTTAGTAAAGCAATAGAACCCCCATCACTGTGTCCAAAGAGTATCGCTTTCTCAATGTTGTGTTGGATTAATAGGTCGTTTACTACCGCCGCTTCGGGTTCTAAATACTGTTTGTCCCGCACTGGATTGGCAAACGGTCCCGATTTCCCATAGCCCAATCGGTCGTACACCAAATAATTGCATTGGGTCGCCGCCGCTAATCGCTCTGGAAAATCCCGCCACAATTCGACACATCCCAACGAATCGTGCAAAAACACGAGCGTGGGACGGTTGGGGAAGGGGGAGTGGAAACGGTAGTTGAGCAAGTTATGAATTATGAGTTATGAATTATGTGAACCTACTAATTTAAAAAAGTAACGGAAATAATTTTCCCGTCTTTGACTTCATAAATGGCAACGCCGCTAAAGGTTGTGGTGTTGTATTGCACGGATTCTTCATCAATAATGCGGTTGCCTTTAACGATGCGTTTTACGATAGTGCAATGCAAGGTTTGGGCGCTGTTGAAAAACTGGGCGAATTGTTCCCGCATTTTGGCTTTACCTTCCACGTCCAAGGTATTGGGGTAGGTGTACAACTTTACGTCCTCACTGTAACAATCCATAAAAGCGTTGAGGTCCTTTTTGTTGTAGGCTTCGACTTGTTTTTGAACGATTTGTTCAGCCGTTTGTGCACTCCCCAAGGCACTTACGAATAAGCATAACAGGAATAGTTTTTTCATCGGTTTGTTATTTTAGTTCTTTTGCTAAAAAGCGTGCGGTATGACTTTTTTTGTTTTTACTAACTTCTTCAGGAGTACCGACACACAAAATTTGACCGCCGCTTTTCCCGCCTTCGGGTCCGACGTCGATGATGTGATCGGCTAATTTGATGACATCTAAATTGTGTTCGATAATCAACACGGTGTTGCCTTTGTCAACCAACTTCTGAATGACTTCCATCAATACACGAATGTCTTCAAAGTGCAAGCCTGTGGTGGGTTCGTCCATGATATAGAACGTATTGCCCGTATCTTTTTTGGATAATTCGGTTGCTAATTTGATACGTTGGGCTTCGCCACCCGAAAGGGTTGTGCTTTGTTGTCCTAAAGTGATGTACCCCAATCCCACGTCTTGAATCGTTTTGATTTTTCGGTAGATTTTAGGGATGTTTTCAAAGAAATCCACCGCTTCATCTACGGTCATGTTCAATACATCGGAAATGGATTTTCCTTTGTAGCGAATTTCCAATGTTTCCCGATTAAAGCGTTTGCCTTGGCAGGTTTCGCATTCGACATAGACATCGGGTAGGAAACTCATTTCAATCGTGCGAACACCCGAACCTTCACAGGTTTCACAACGACCGCCCGATACGTTGAAACTGAAACGGCCTGCTTTGTAGCCGCGAATCATGGCTTCGGGGGTTTGGGTGAATAGGGAACGTATTTCAGAAAACACGTCTGTATAGGTGGCTGGATTGGAGCGTGGGGTGCGGCCTATCGGACTTTGGTCAATGTCGATGACTTTGTCTACATGTTCGAGCCCTTCAATTTTTTTGTAGGGCATTGGACGCTTCACGCCATCGTAAATGTGGGCATTGAGAATAGGATAGAGCGTTTCGTTGATCAAAGTTGATTTTCCACTGCCTGAAACTCCGGTCACGCAAATTAGTTTCCCTAACGGAAATTCAGCGGTCACGTTTTTCAAATTGTTACCCGAGGCACCTACCAATTTAATCGTTTTACCACTGCCTTCCCGACGCACTTTGGGCACTTCGATGGCCATTTTACCGTTTAAGTACTGTGCGGTGATGGTGGTTTCCTTCAACAATTCGTTGGGCGTTCCCTTACTGATGATTTGTCCCCCAAAACGTCCGGCTTTGGGTCCGATGTCGATTACATAATCGGCTTCTTCAATCATGTCTTTGTCGTGCTCAACTACCAAAACGGAATTCCCGATATCGCGTAAGTTTTTTAACGAATTGATCAAACGTTCGTTATCGCGTTGGTGGAGCCCAATACTGGGTTCGTCCAAGATATACAACACACCCACCAATTGCGAACCGATTTGTGTCGCCAAGCGAATGCGTTGCGCTTCACCGCCGGAGAGCGATTTCGAACTGCGGTGCAGGGACAAGTAATTGAGTCCGACGTCCATTAAGAACTTCAAACGATCGTTGATTTCTTTCAGGATTTCGGTGGCGATGGTTTTTTGTTTGTTCGAAAGGGTTTCCGGTAAATCCAGAAACCAAGTAGTGAGGTCAGCGACATCCATGGTGGATAGGTCGGCGATATTTTTCTCGTTGATTTTGAAATACAGCGCTTCTTTTTTCAAACGCGCCCCTTGACATTCTGGACAGGAAATTTCGTCCATGAAGTCTTTGGCCCAACGCTTGAGCGAGGTGGATTGTGCATCATCGTGTTGGTTTTTGATGAATGCTGCGATGCCTTCAAACTCGATTTTGTATTCTTTGGAGACACCCGCTGCTTTGGCATTCACGGTAAACCGTTCGTTGCCGCCATTGAGGATCATGTCCATGGCTTCTTCGGAAATCTTTTCAATGGGGTCGGTAAGTTTGAAACCAAATTTTTCACCGATGGCTTCTAGTTGTTTGAACATCCACGACGATTTGTATTCGCCTAGTGGTGCTAAACCGCCTTTGGCGATCGATAGTCGCGCATCGGGGATGATTTTTTTGAGGTTGATTTCGTTGACCGTCCCGAGTCCGTTGCAATGTGGACAAGCGCCTTTGGGCGAATTGAACGAAAAGAGATTGGGTTCGGGGTTTTGGTAGGAGATGCCTGTGGTGGGACACATGAGGGTGCGGCTAAAAAAGCGCACTTCGTTTTCGTCTTGCTCGATAACCATCATTACGTCTTCGCCATGGTACATAGCGGTTTTGATGCTTTCGGCGAGGCGTTTGTGGGTGTCGTCGTCGTTGGCGGGCACCATACGGTCAATGACGATTTCGATATCGTGGGTTTTGTAACGGTCGAGTTTCATCCCGGGGGTGATGTCTTTGATTTCCCCGTTGACGCGAACCTTGACAAAGCCTTGTTTGGCGATTTGTTGGAACAGTTCGGCATAATGTCCTTTACGCGCCCGAATGACCGGTGCGAGGATGTTGA
>CAYNDK010000098.1:0-10531 GCA_964395965.1 uncultured Flavobacterium sp. | reverse complement strand
CTGAATCATTCTTAATTCGTTGAATGTACAAGGTACCTTTTTTAAAACCTTTATGGTTCCAGATATATCCAGTCCAGAAGCAGGTTTTGTCTCTTCTTTTCCACAAGCTACAAGTAAACTTCCAGCAAATACACTTAATATAATTTTACGCATGATTTTAAATTTTGGCAAATATGAAAAAAAATCCTCAATCTGATTCACAAATTGAGGACTTTCAACAAACGGGTCTATTCAAGTTTATCCTTTCAACCAGGATGCTTTTAATCGAGATTTTGAAGCGTCAGTGGTAGTGAAACCTTCTGACTCTGAATACGAAAGTACGGCTTTTCCGTTTAATATCAACTCTTTACCGTTTCTTTTTATTGTTAAAGTTACGGGTTCGTTTTCTTTCCATTTCTGAACGGTATCCATTACCTCGCTGATTGCGTCCATAGTATATTCTTTCGAATTTATACTAAGGATGATGTCATCTTCTTTCAATCCTATAGATTTCATGAACGCTGATAATTCTATTCCTGAGCGAACAACCAATTGTTTTTCGGCATTAGCAGTAATACAAGGCGTGTATTTTGTAAACAACGGATTGTCTAATTTTTTAATCATTCCTTTTCCAACTCCCATTTTTGCAAAATATAAATTGTAGTCAATGGGTGTATTTCCTGAAACATGATTTCTTAAAAAGTCACCAACTTCAGGGTAGGTAAGTGCTACCACACGGTCAAAAAGTTCGGCATCATTAAAGGGGCGGGAAGGACCAAATTCAGCGGTTAATTTTTGCATCAAGTCCAAAACACCACGCTCACCATTACTTTTCTCTCGAATGATAATATCAATACACATTCCAATTAAAGCTCCTTTTTCATAGACATTTGTATATTGTTCTTTATAAGGTGCGTTTAATACATTTTGACTCATTTCTGTAAATGAAAGCGTGTCGTTGTAGCGTTTAGCATTACGGATTTTCTCACGCATGCGGTTGTAAAATGCTTCTTCTGTAATCAAGCCTTGATTGACTTGGAAAAGATTGGCAAAATACTCTGTAATTCCTTCATACATCCAAAGGTGTTGTGACATTTTTGGCGTATTGAAATCAAAATCATGAATTTCTTTGGAATGAACACCTAAAGGGGTAACAATGTGAAAAAATTCGTGTGAAACAACATCGATTAGTTGTTTTCCGAGCATTTCTTTACCCATTAATTCAGGAAACACCACTGTTGTAGAAGCATTGTGTTCTAATGCACCAAAACCTTTCGCATCAGCTGCTTCCATATCGGATAAATACAGCAGAATTGCATACTTTTTATTGTTATTGATCGGACCTAAAAATTTCTTTTGTGCTCGAATCATTTTCTCAATATCAGGAGATAATGCAGCAGCAGTATGTTTGCCTGATGGTGAGTAAATACTGAACAATATATCCATCCCATCTACTGTGAACGTTGTATAATCAGGTTTTGCATACATGATTGGATTATCTACGAGCTCATTATATCGATTGGCGATATATACATCTTTGGTTTTACTTTCATCTGTATCCACCAATGCGGTCGCTCCAAATAGATTTTCAGGATGGGAGATTGCTAACAAATAGTTTATATCTTTTTTATTTTCAAAATAACCTACAAAAGCATGTTGGTTGATCATAAAGTTTTTACCTGCTGCAATATTCGAACCTGCTGGTGAAAAAATTCCGTCTCCAAAACGCATACTTTTTTCAGTATCGTACGTGTCATTTACCAGGTAAGTGATCGTTTTTAATCGATTAGCTTCTTTGATTTGCCACGAATTTTTATCTATTACGACTACTTGAAGTTCATTACCTTTTTCATCAAAAGCTTTGAATTGTTCAACCATTTTCCCATAATCATCTGATGAATAAGTACCCGGAATAATTTTTGGAATATGGTATACAATTTCAGTTTCTGAAAGGGATGGAGCAGTAACGGTTACTTTTACTTTGTCTTCTTTAACATCAACTAAATCTAATGAAACGGAAACATTTTTGCGCAATTCTACTGTTTTAGGAGCGGCTCCACAAGCCATCATAAGCGCAGCAGTTGCAATAGAAACTATTATTTTTTTCATGCCAAATTAAATTATGGTCTATAGGTACTCGTTTAAAGGATTTCGTTACAAACTATTACAAAATTCAATGATTTTTAAAGGTAATGTGGGTTCGATAGGTTTATTTCCATCCGAATACGCGTTTTTATTTTCCTCATCAGTGGGAGTGTTTTTTAATACATGATTCATGTTTGGAATGATCACATACATTGCTTCTGGTGCTGCTTTTTTAAGCAGTTCGGCATCTTTTACAGGCACTTGGAGGTCATGGTCACCGTTGATGATTAGGATAGGGATTTTTAGTTTTTGAATTTCAAGAGCTGGATTATAGTGAAACCAAGAAATCAAATAGGGGATAACTGATGGACGAAATAAAGCGGCAGTGTTTTCAATAGGTGTGTCACAGTTCCATTTCCCCGTAGTTTTCATCAATTCAATGCATTGGAGTAATGCACCATTTAATTCAGGTTTTTCACGGGTCAATTGTTCGGCTAAAATTTCATCGGCAGGACGCCCTGGACCCGCTAAAGATACATAACCCTGAACACCTGTTTGAGCCGCAAGCATTCCAATTAATGAACCTTCACTATGACCTATAATAATAATTTTGTTGTAGGTGTTTTGGTTTTTAAAATACGTAATTACACTAACAGCATCGGTAACCATATCGTCAAAGCGTAATTTGCTTTCATCCATGGTTTTGTTGATCATTTGTGCGATGATGCGTTTGTCATAACTAAAGAAAGCGATGCCGTTTTTGGCTAACTCTTGGCCCAAGAATTTATAGCAATTGGTCGGGGCTCCAGGTTGATTGCCATTGCGATTTGTTGGACCCGATCCTGCAATTAATATAGCCAGAGTTTTTGGAGTAGTGTTGGGCACCATCAGGTTCCCTTTCAGTAAAGAATTAATTTCCAGTTCTTGTGTTGTGTAACTGGTTTGACTCCAAACAAAAGTAGTGAGAATAAGGAAAAAGGAATTCAATAAAGTTTTCATAGGTAAGATTTTACCTAACGAAAGTATGAATTTTATTTGCGTAAACTACCGTTTGGAGATTTTATTTCCTGTGATTTGACGCTGTAGGGTACATTTGAAACGATCAATTCCTGCAACGCGTTTTTGGGCGTGTTTAGTAGCTCTACCTTGTACACGTGCACGCCACATTCTAAAACTAGAAGGCTTCATTTCACGACGCATTAACTGAATGGTGTCCTGCTCAGTGAGTCCAAATTGATAGGTAATCGCTTCAAATGGTGTTCGGTCTTCCCAAGCCATTTCAATGATCCGATCAATTTGTTCGATTGTAAGTTCTATTGCTTTCATCGCTACAAAAATCGAAAGGAATTGAAAAAACAAAGGCTGAACAAGCGTTAAAGTTTGTTACGAAAATAGTATTTACTCTCTAAATCGTCATCTAAATCCTTTACCATCGGTTTGGGTTTGGGTTTACTCGAAGCAGCTTTTTTTTTCCATAACTCAAAATGGTCTTTTGATAATTGTGACCGCATGATTTCGGTAATTTCTCCTTCGGATAATCCAAATTCGGTTTTTAAAACTTCAAAAGGTTTGCGTTCTTCCTGAGCCAAAGTGACAATTCGTTGTATTTGTTCGGGATTTAGTTCTACTCTTTTCCTTTTTTTCATAAGTCGAAAAGTATAGGTAAACGTTTAACTTAGGTTGATTAACTATTTTAAAAATAGACAAAAATCATTTCTATTTACCCGATTTTATTCAGGTTTTCGAATAGGTTGAAAGGGGATTTTCAACAAGTTTCCTAGGGTATTATTCTCTTTAGGATCCATATGAGTGTCAATTCCGTAGACCAATTGATCACGATCCATATATGAATACGTGCCAAAAATACGGTCCCAAATAGAGAAAATATTTCCATAGTTACTATCAGTATAAGGAAGTTTATAATGGTGATGTATTTTATGCATATCAGGTGATACGATGAAATAACTTAACCACAAATCTAATTTTCGAGGAATACAAATATTGGCATGGTTGAATTGAGTAAAAATGACCGATAAACTTTGGTATAAAAAAACCATCCACATTGGAGCTCCAACGATCAGAACGCCTAAAGTAGTAAAGATAAATCGAATGACACTTTCTCCTGGATGATGACGATTTCCAGAGGTGGTATCAATGAATGTATCGGTATGATGTATTAAATGAAAACGCCATAAAACATACCATCGGTGTTCAAAATAATGGGCTGCATAGGCACCAATTAAATCCAAAAGAAGGAGTCCAGAAATGGCATATAAGAACGAAGGCATTGTGGGCATCCAGTTTAAAAGACCAAAATGATGAACAGTAACCCAATCGGCTGCTGTTACTAAAATAAAGGCCAAAAGAAAATTGATAAGTATGGTTGTTAGGGTAAAGAAAATATTTATGCCCGCATGTTGCCATTTGTTATAGCTAAACTTAAAGAAGGGAACTGCGCTTTCGAGTAGCCAAAAAAAAGCAATTCCTCCTGCTAAAAGGCCTGCACGGTGCGCTGAAGGTATGGTCTCAAAATAGGAAATTAGTTCATTCATCGCTTTGGGTTTTCTCAAAAATACAAATTATTTTAACATGCGAAAGGTCAGGTTGATGCGTGGTCCCACTGGTTTTGCGGTTTTTGGAATTTGATGTTTCCAATAGTGTTGTGTAGTCCCTTTCATGATGAGCAAACTGCCTGCTGTTAAATTAATTTTAAGCTTAGCATCCTTACATGTATTGTGTTGCAAATGAAACATTCGTTCAGCACCAAAACTCAGTGAGGCAATCACCGGATTTCGGCCCAATTCCTTTTCATTATCAGCATGCCAGCCATTACTGTCCTGACCGTTTCGATATAAATTAAGAAGTACGGTGGTAAAACGTTCTTGACTTACGACTTCTACTTTTTCTTTTAAAAAAGTTAGGAGTGGAGTCCATGGATGTGGTTGCATCACAATATTGGAATAGGAATAAGGTTTCCCCTCGTTGCCAAATAAAGCTGTCAAACGCGGTTGTAAATGTGTTTTTCCAAAAACCGTAATTGGATCTTGTTGCCAAGGTGTTTCCTCTACTAATTTTTGAAAGAAGCTATGGCAGTCTTCTGTTGAAATAAAGTTGGGATACAACTCAATGGACGCATCAGGCACGTCAAAGAGGATGGGTTCTTGAAAATCAAAAAGTGACATGCTCAAAGATAAAACACTTTTTTTTGGTTTTCAACTTAAAGCAAGGGCTGTGAAAAATCAATGTAATAATACGCCCATATCATCAATACAAATTGCAAAGGCAAACGCAAATAAAGCAACCAAACGGGCAAACCAAGTCGCGCTTCCTTGTAAATAGCCATATAAATATTGGCAGGAAAAATGACGATTAATAAGACAATAATTGATAATGCGGCGATATTGGTAAATCCCGAAATACAAACACATATTCCTAATAGGATTTCCAAAAAGCCAGTCATTTCATTAATGAATTTTTTATTCGAAAAAAATGGAGGAATAATTTTGTAGTAGAGTTGGGGTTTTCGGAAATGATTGATGCCGGCAATGATATAAAGCAGTGCCATGACATACAGATGCCAAGGTTTGTCCATGTTTCGTTCGATTTTCAAAGCGAAAGTAGTAAAAATTTAACATTTTATTTAAAAAATTTCGTACAAAAGTTTCACTAACAGGAATTTACTCTTTTTTATTGAAATTTAAATTCATTAAAACAATGGCCAATAAAATCAAAACAATACCTGCCCATTGTGAAAGAACAACCACTTCTTTCAAAATCATAAAAGCCATCATTACTGATACAGGCAACTCTAAAGCAGAAACAATACTGCCCAATCCGATACCCGTGATTGGAAAACCTGCATTCATAAGAATAGGGGGGATAATGGTTCCGAACAACGCTAGGAAAAGGCCCCATTTTAAAAAGATTGAGAAATTAAAAGGGGTGTTTTGTGTCGCTACTGCAAATCCGAAAACGATAATTGCGCCTCCCAAAAGCATATACAAACTTCGTTGCGCGGATGAAATCCCAACAGCTACTCGATTTGCAGTAAACATGGTAGTCGTAAAAGAAGCAGCAGCCATTAATCCCCAAAAGATTCCATGCCAATCTAACGCTATCTTACTGTTTAAAATATTGGTCGCCAAAACAGTCCCCGTCAACACGATAAGTACCGCGATGATTTTTTGTACTGATGGCGCCTTTTTCTCAAGAATCCATTCCAATAACACTCCCATCCAAACGGTTTGCATTAACAAAACAATAGCAATAGAAACGTTGATGTAACGAACACATAGATAATAGAAAACACTTGTCATTCCCAGTGAAGTGCCCGCTAACATTAGGTTGAAAATGTTTTTTGGAGTTGCTTTTTCAACCGCACCTTTTGCTTTGTATTTATTGAATGCATTAATTAAAAGCATCCCTAAAATTCCATA
Organism: uncultured Flavobacterium sp.; assembly: GCA_964395965.1. GTDB lineage: Bacteria > Bacteroidota > Bacteroidia > Flavobacteriales > Flavobacteriaceae > Flavobacterium. The sequence goes on along the minus strand of CAYNDK010000098.1, from coordinate 4,031 downwards.
GATGAATTGAGAAACGGTGACTTCAGCGGTAGTATAATTTTCGCCATAGGCTAATTTGACAAAAGTGGCTAACATACCGTAACTGGACGCGCCTAAGCCTACTAAAACTACTCCTTTGAATACGTTGGATCCTGACATTTTTTAAATTTTAAAAAGCCGGCAAAGATACGTCTTTACTTTTCAAATTGACAAGAACCAAGTTGGTTTTCTTTAAAAAATACCAGACAGTCCCGCTTGTTGAATGCCAATTTTTTTCGGGTCAAAGGCTAGTTTTTGTTCTAATATCCGGGCATAAACACTTCTAAAATCGGTCTCGTGTTGCAAATCGCCTTGGGTTAACTGACTTAAATTTGGATTTTTTCCCAAGACTTTTCCTGAAGTATTGCCGCCAATAATAAACATGGGCGCCGCTGTGCCGTGGTCGGTTCCGTTGCCGTTGTCTTTCACCCGTCGGCCAAATTCAGAGAAAACAACCAAGGTAACTTGTGGCAATAAACCCGCTTTTTTCATTTCTTGGTAAAACGCAAAAACCGCCTCATCCAGTTCGCCCAATTTGTTTTTATGCACTGCCAGTTGATTATCGTGGGTGTCAAAACCACCATGACTGGTATAATACACTTTGGAATGCAAATTCCCTTTTATCAATCGGGCAATCCATTCTAGATTTTTGCCCAACTGACTTTTGGGATAGCTCACTTCAGTAGTGGATTGGGCTATGGCATTGCGAATGTCATCGGCGCCTTCCGTGACGGAGCGGGCAATTTTTCGTACAAAATCCAATTGGGGATTGTCGGATAATTTGGTGCTGTCACTTTCATTTTTGCTGCGAAAACGCTCCGGGTCTTTCAATGTAATGGCATTGGGTTCTTTACCTTTGAGTGCCAAATTATCAATGCTGTCCAAGTTGACTGCTCCCGTGGGATGATGTTCTTTGTAATGCATGTCCAAATAGCGTCCCAGCCAACCTTCATTCAAATATTGTTGCGATCCTGAAGCTGTTTGCCAAATTTCTTGACTGCGAAAATGCGAACGATTGGGTTCGGGGTAACCTACATTTTGCACCACACACAAATCGCCATTTTGTTGGATTGTTGCCCAGTTTTTTAAAGCCGGGTGCCAACCCATTCCAGCGTTTTTTCCAACAATTTCACTTTTGGGAATCCCCACATTTTTACGGTATTCATAATACAACGGGTCATCAAAAGGGATGAAGGTATTGAGTCCGTCATTGCCGCCATTCAATTGTATAAAAACAACGCACGAGTCGCCAACCACACTAGTTCGATGCGATCCCATCGCGTGTAAAAAGTCGGGGACAACCAAAAGTCCACTCGTAAAAGTTCCTGTTAAGCTTAAAAAGTTTCTGCGATGCATCTTAAATCAATTGAAATTCTGGTGTTTTTATAATGTAATTGAATAACCGAATAACGGCTTGTTGGGCATTGGCACTTTGGCCATCAAAATCATATTTTAAAACCGATTCCATATCTTTTTGGAGTTCGGGACTTACCTGAAAAAGCAAACGGTTGCTCAGTTTTTGAATGATTTCCACATTGGAATCTGTAGGTGAAAAAGCGATGGAAATGTTTAAATTTTCATTTTTCATTTTTGGAACATCCCCATTTTCAGGAGCATCTTTAAAAATCCTTCGGTTTAAGAGTCGGCCACTACAGAGTAAATCCCCGCTATTTTGACGTTGCAAATAGATTTGAGAGGTGAGCCAACTCGTACCGCCATCCCAGCCTTTGACATTGGGTTGGTTGAATAAATCCATACCTTGTTGCCGTAAAAAGAAAACCAAAACGGGAATATTCGGTTCTTTTATTTGAAGTTCGTCATGGAGTTGCACGATAAATTCCAACGGATTTTTAATCTTGCTCCCTGCAGAAGGCTTGGCATATTCTTCCGTGAAAATTTTGAGTAACAACGGTTGGATTTCAAAATTGACTTTTCGAAAATAATCCCCATAATAGGTCACCAATTTTTCGTCGGGGGTATCATAAATGAACCATTTTAGGATTTTACGAGTGATTAAATAAGGAATTTTGGGTTGTTCAAAAATTTGATCGACCAAATCATCGGCCTTGAAATGCCCTGTTTTTCCCAAATAGGTAATCGTATCATTATCCTCGATACGCGGACGGTATTGCGCTTTGGTTTCGCCAAGATTCAAGCCAGCCAAAGCTTTGGCACCATTTTTAATATCTTCTTCTGTATAATTCCCGATGCCTAACGTGAATAGTTCGAGCAGTTCCCGACTTAAATTTTCATTGATTTCACCACGTTTGTTGTCTACATTGTCCAAGTATCGCACCATGGCGTTGGTTTGTATGACGGCTTTGGTCAAGGTTTTAAAATTACCAAAGGCCATTTCCCGTAGGAGTTGGTTGTGTTGGTAAATCCACCAATTCACTTTTACTTTCTGACTGGTTGCCACAAAATGATTGTGCCAAAACAACACCATTTTTTCTCGTAAAGGAAATTCAGCCTGAAGTAACTCCTGAAGCCACCATTGCTTGAGTTCGACCCCTTTTTGAATTTGCTCTTTGATTAATTTTTTAGCTTCTTCGGATTGCCCATTTTTAAATTGTTGGCGTTTCTCCCGAAGTTCTAGCAACGACTTTGGATCGTCTTTCAAACAGGCGGGTTCAGTTTGTGAAAATGGAGCCTTAAAAGCCGCACGGACAAAATTCTCGATTCCCATTGATTGAATTGAGTGAGCTTGACGATTTGAAAAGCCAAGACGTAGCGACCAGAGATTAGGGAGTTCCATGATAGTGTTTTTTTAATAGGACAAAATTTAACACAGAAGGTTTAAATAATTTTTGAAAAATAGAGTTATCATTTAGAACCAGCCAATTAACCATGAAAAATACACTTATAGCTTTTGTTTTACTTTTAATTTGTTGTAATCATGGTAATTCCAAGAAAAATATCCCACCTACGCCACCCGCAAAATCCTATGCTAAAAATCACCAAGAGGCTCGTGCCTATTGTAAAAAGAACGGCTTTAGTACCGACTTTTATTATTTAGTGGACTTAAGTGTACATCCCGGAAAGTTTCGATTTTTTGTTTATGACTTTAAAAAAGATTCCATTACGCATAAAAATATCGTGACTCATGGCAGTTGTGATGTCTTTGAAGAAAATCCTGATCAATGGGAAAAAGCAAAATTTGACCCCCGTCAAAATAGCCATTGTAGTATGAAAGGCAAATTCAAAATCGGGAAACGGGATTACAGTTCGTGGGGTATAAAAGTCAAATATTGGTTGCACGGACTGGAGGAACAAAATAAATCTGCCGTAGATCGAGTCGTGGTTTTGCATTCATGGAGCGCCGTTTCCAACAAAGAAATTTATCCGCGTGTGAGTCCGCTGAGTTGGGGCTGTCCCGCGGTTTCGGATGCTTTTATGCGGATTTTGGATCAACAATTGCAAACGACTTCACGTCCCGTTTTACTTTGGATTATCGAATAGCATAAATAATTGTTTATATGTATTATTTAAAACATAAATAAAAATATATGAATTAACTTTTTCAACTTTGCATCGTTAAATCAGAAAACGATGACAAGAATTACAATTGCAAAAGGGGATGGAATCGGTCCAGAAATCATGGACGCTACTTTATCCATTTTAAACGCTGCCGGTGCAGCCTTGATGTATGACGAAATTGAAGTTGGGGAGAAAGTCTATCTTTCAGGGAACACTTCAGGAATTGCTTCCGCTTCATGGGACACGATTCGTCAGAATAAAGTGTTTTTAAAAGCACCCATTACAACACCTCAAGGGGGTGGTTACAAAAGTTTGAATGTCACCACCCGTAAATTTTTAGGATTGTATTCTAATGTTCGTCCTTGTCTTGCTTTAAGTCCGTATGTTGCTACCAAACATCCTGCTATGGATGTGGTAATTATTCGGGAGAATGAAGAAGATTTGTATGCAGGAATTGAGCATCAACAAACGGACGAAGTGGTGCAATGTCTTAAATTAATCAGTCGCCCAGGTTGTGAAAAAATCATTCGTTATGC